>JAVBOO010000001.1:0-3255 GCA_031550435.1 Eubacteriales bacterium | reverse complement strand
TTGACGCACATCCCGATGATTTCTGCTTTGTTACGTTCGCTCCGATTTAACATTTCTCTCATGCCTCTATTCTTCCCAGAGGTATGAAATTTTCTTGCGTTTGTTAGCTATACTGAAATTATCATAAGTTAGCAGCATTTTAAAATTTGGGTCTTGACTATATCGCAGCTATCATGTATTATATCAAAGTCGTTTACGCGACTATATATGGAGGATTAGCGAAGCGGTCATAACGCGGCGGTCTTGAAAACCGTTTGGGTTCACGCCCACGGGGGTTCGAATCCCTCATCCTCCGTTAACTGTAACAAATGCGAATGCTCAACCGATTTTCGTCGGTGAGGTGTTCGCATTTGTCTTTTATTTGGAGTAGAGTACTTTTGTTTTATACTGTTGTGTGTTAAAATCGGTGTATGGAAACGAATTTATACGTGTAAGAAGATTTATCAGGACAAAAACTGCGCACAAAATAAACACAACGCCGTAGTGAACAGAAAGCATTCTGACAGTTTGAGTTTCAGAGTTATCAACCATAATTCCGCAACAGCCAACACTGCACAGCTTAACAACCAGCCCGGTTTTGGTCTGATTGAGAGAGTTTTAAACTCATCCTGGCAAACGGCGCTGTGGGTTCTGAGGGAAGAAAATAACAAAAATGCGGCCGAGACTTGCTCTCCACGCCGAATTTTTGTTTGGCTATTTATATTACGATTGAAGTTAAATACAGCGTTTTTAATATTCAGCTTCCACCGTCCGCTAAGAGGTCTGCGTGTCTAACTCGGGAGCCCGAAAATCGTCTGCATGCTTATTGCCGATGTATTAAATCAGCCGTGTATCTGCCCAAAGCGAATTAATCAGCGTTTACTTAATTCTCTTTAAAGTCTTCAAATATTGCCCTTTGTTCTGCTTCCTCCAGTATTCTTGCGGTGATCTCCTCGAGATTTTTCGGGCCTTCTTCTCCCAAACGGCGGCTTCTTACGGCTACCGTCCCGTTTTCGGCTTCTTTCTCTCCGACCACAAAAATATAAGGAATTCTCATGCCTCTGGCCTCGCGAATTTTATAACCTATCTTTTCGGAGCGGAAATCGCCTTCGCAGCGCAGTCCGCGAGCCTTTAGCTTCTTCACGACTTCCTCCGCATAATCGGCGTACTTATCGGATATCGGAAGAACGGCAATCTGCTGAGGGGCAAGCCACACGGGGAAAGCTCCGCCGTATTTTTCTATGAGCATCGCAAGAGTTCTTTCATAACAACCGATTGAGGTTCTGTGGATAACAATCGGGTTTTTCTTCGACCCGTCTTTATCTATATATGTCATATCAAACTTCTTCGCAAGCGAGAAGTCTATTTGAACCGTGATGATCGTATCTTCTTTGCCGTGAACGTTTTTGAACTGAATGTCCAGCTTTGGTCCGTAAAATGCGGCTTCTCCGTCAGCCTCAGTGAAATTTATGCCCAAATCGTTCAAAAGCTTGCGCATAATATCCTGTGTTTCTTCCCAAGTTTCGGAGTCGCCTTCATACTTGGAAGTATCGTTCGGATCCCATTTGGAAAAACGATACTTAACATCGTTTTCGAGTCCGAGTGTTCTGAGCATATAATCTATAAGCGAAACAACGCCTTTAAACTCATCCTCGAGCTGCTCTTTCATGCATACGAGGTGACCCTCGGAAATAGTAAACTGCCGCACGCGTATAAGGCCGTGCATTTCACCCGAGGCTTCGTTTCTAAACAGTGTAGACGTTTCGCCGTAGCGTATGGGCAAATCCCTGTAGCTGTGTTGTTCCGAATTATATATTGTAAACTGGAACGGGCAGGTCATTGGGCGAAGCGCAAAAACCTCTTCGTCTTTTTCTTCGTCTCCGAGTACGAACATCCCGTCTTTGTAATGCTGCCAGTGTCCCGAAGCCATGTACAGCGCGGATTTAGCCATAAAAGGAGTCTTTGTGAGTACATAGCCTCTTCTTTCTTCCTCGTCTTCGACAAAACGCTGCAAAAGCTGAACAACTCTCGCTCCGTTAGGCATGAGCAGCGGCAAACCCTGACCGATAATATCGGAAGTCGTAAACAACTTCAGCTCGCGCCCAAGCTTGTTGTGGTCGCGCTTTTTTGCTTCTTCGCGCTGTTTAATATATTCTTCGAGTTCGCTTTGCTTTGTAAACGCCGTGCCGTAAATTCTCGAAAGCATTTTGTTCTTTTCGCTGCCGCGCCAATAAGCTCCGGCAAGGGAAAGCAGCTTAACCGCCTTGACATACTTTGTGCTCATCAAGTGCGGCCCGGCGCAAAGGTCCGTAAAGTCCCCCTGCTTATAAAACGAGATTTCCGCGTCAACCGGCAAATCGGATATAAGCTCAAATTTACAACTTTCGCCCTGCTTGCTTACAAGATCGAGCGCGTCCTGTCTGGGAAGCGTAAATCTCTCGATTGGCAAATCCTCTTTGACTATTTTTTGGATTTCCTTCTCGATTTTATCCAAATCATCTTGGGTAATCGGCTTTTCAAAGTCAAAGTCGTAATAAAAGCCGTCCTCAATCGCAGGCCCTATAGCAAGCCTTGTACCGGGGTAAAGCCTTCTTACGGCTTGCGCAAGTATATGGGAAGCGGTATGCCTGAACGCATGCTTTCCGCCTTCGTCGTCAAAAGTCAGCACGGAAACGCTGCAATCTGTGTGCACCGTATCTCTCAAATCGCAAAGCTTTCCGTCAATTTCGCAAGCGCAAGCATTTCTTGCCAGCCCTTCGCTTATGCTTTTAGCAATGTCGTAAACCGTGGTGCCTGCCGCAAACTCCTTTACAATTCCGCCCTTTAATGTAATTTTTAACATTTCGGTACTCCCCTTTCCTAAAAGTAATTTTTGAAAATAAAAAACGCCTCAATCCTAAGATTGGGACGAGTTATCGCGGTTCCACCCAAATTGCGGCAAACGCCGCCACTTTGTATGACAATAACGCATCACCGGGCGGTATTAACGCCTTAATGGCAGAGTGGTCTTCAATCTGCGGCAGTTGAGCTTTCTCAGCGCCAAGCTCTCTCTGGTAACCGTTACGCAGTCTACTGTCTCTGTCGTATTCTAACAATTATATCACAATAGTTTCTTTTGTCAAGCAGGAAATATTATGTGCTGCTAACTTATGATAATTTCAGTATAGCTAACAAACGCAAGAAAATTTCATACCTCTGGGAAGAATAGAGGCATGAGAGAAATGTTAAATCGGAGCGAACGTAACAAAGCAGAAATCATCGGGATGTGCGTCAAAG
>JAVBOO010000023.1:0-5551 GCA_031550435.1 Eubacteriales bacterium | reverse complement strand
GTAGGCGGCAATTGGCTGTCCGCTGCAAAATGGAACGAGGATGAATATTATTGAGGGGTAATAAATTGACGACGGACGCGCAATGCGCGCCCCTACAGCTTCGACCGTCATCAATCAATTTAAGTAGGGGCGGCCAATGGCCGTCCGATGCGGCAGCCGGGCCGTTCGTTTTAAATTGTAGGCGGCAATTGGCTGTCCGCTGCAAAATGGAACGAGGATGAATATTATTGAGGGGTAATAAATTGACGACGGACGCGCAATGCGCGCCCCTACAGCTTCGACCGTCATCAATCAATTTAAGTAGGGGCGGCCAATGGTCGTCCGATGCGGCAGCCGGGCCGTCCGTTAGGGTCAGACGGACGCGCAATGCGCGCCCCTACAGTTTCGACCGTCATAAATTAATTTAAAGTAGGGGCGGTCAATGGCTGTCTGCTCTGCCAAGAGAATTTATATTTTGAATAGGAGCGGATGGATGGAAAACCCTATTGATAAAAGAGGAAAGCTTGATGAAGAAGTGTTTACATATAAAATTACCAAAGACAAAAAAAATTTTATTTCATGGCATGGAAAACAAGTTACTATCCTAAGCGGCAGCAAGGCCGAAGATTTTATTGTAGATATTAAAGAAGCAGAGGGCAAAGATGCTCAGCTCATAATGGCAAAAGTGACAGGGCATTTTAAGCATGGTAATGGGAAAATGAATAAACGTCACTAATTGCACAACCCACATTACGAGAGTAATCATTGCCCGTTTCGTGATTTGCACCGTGCGCCGTAAAATGAAATTTTCACCGCATAGCACTGGGGAAGGAGCCCGTCATGAAAATAACATATGACTATCACAGCTGCTTTAGTATAGAGCTTGAGCATTCTTTGCTTATTTTTGACTATTATATAGACGACGGAATGATAGAACGGCTTGTTAAATCTGTGAACAAACCCATATACTTTTTTGTTTCGCATTTTCATGCCGACCACTACAATCCGCAGATTTTCCAATGGGATAAGCGGGACGGGAGCTGTAAATACATTGTTTCCAAGGATGTTTACAAAAAGGTCAAGCTAAAACCCGACAATATAACCGCGCTGAGAAAGCTCGATTGCTTTGACGACGGAATGATAAAAGTAAAAGCGTTCGGCTCAACAGACGAAGGCGTTTCATACCGCGTTAGCGCCGAGGGAAAAACATTATTTCATGCCGGAGATCTCAATAATTGGCACTGGAGAAACGAAGCATCGAGAGAGGAGTCAGAGGAAAGCGAAAAATTCTATCTTTCCGAGCTTGAGGCCATAGCAGACGGTACACAAAACGTTGATGTGCTGATGTTCCCGATAGACCCGAGGCTCGGGCAAGACTGCGGCCTTGGTGCCGAACAGTTTATTAAAAAAATCCCGACAGGGCTGTTTGTTCCGATGCATTTTGGCTCCGAATATGATAAAACCGCATTTTTTAAAGAAAAATGCCGCGAAAATAACTGCGCGTTTTTTAAAATTACCGATAAGGGAGACAGTGTGACATGGAAATAAAAAGCGTATTCGACCATTACAACTTTAATGTTTTTAATCTTGAAAAGAGCATGGAGTTTTACGACAAGGCGCTCGGGCTGAAGGAAATCAGAAGAAAAGTCGCAGATGACGGCTCGTTTATACTTGTGTTTCTGGGTGACGGAAGCACAAATTTTGCTCTGGAGTTGACGTGGCTTCGGGATTGGGACAGACCCTATAATACGGGCGACAACGAGCTGCATCTGTGTGTCAGAATGCCCGGAGATTACGGCGAAATAAGAGAATACCACAGGGAAAACGGGTGGATATGCTATGAAAACCATTCGATGGGACTTTATTTCATCAGCGACCCGGACGATCACTGGATAGAGATTTTGCCTGTTAAAAAATGAGACATATAACTCCCGTCGTATTATTCGATGACTTGACACAAATATCCCTTGTAATGGTTAGTTTGCCTTTAAAATTATTATTAGCTTTTTGTTTATAGGCTAATAATACAGTCGTACAGCTTTGACCGATGCAAGATTTTACTGTTCGGCTTCAAAGCAAGGGCTACATAAGGGGGATCAATAGCGAGCGGGGGATTATTTATGAATATAGTATGCACGGGCAACTGTTTCTATCAGAACGAAGGGCAATGCTGCCTGAACAATTTGCTGGAAATCGACAACAAAGCGGATTGCAGCTTAAAAAACAATATTGCTTGCTGCCCATATTTTAAAGAGGCGGATAACAGATTTAGAATAAGTAATTAAGTGTACAGATAGGCATCGTTTGAGAGCATTTTGCTTAGACGACTATACGGCTTTATGGAGACTCAAGGAAATATTTAAACTGCGATTTTTCATTTTCTTGAAAATACGCAATGCAATTCTTGAACATGCTCCAAAATATTCCCGTATTTACTGACAGGTTTTCCACATACTTAATAAGGGTGATAAAAAGTGAAAAACCTTGTCTTAAAAACTACGGCGATCTTTACATTTGTTTGTTTCTTATTCTTCCAAAGCGTATGCCTGGCAAAAGAAACAGAGTATGAGGACGATTATTTATATGCTATCGCCGAAAACGGAGACGGCACGGAAGATTATATAAAATGGGTAGATTTCAATATTCCGCTTGAGGTTCTTCAAAAAGCAATGGCGCTGGATATTGCCTCGTATAACTCTCAAACTCCGCTCAACTGGGTTGAGCTGCTCGCATACGGCTCGGCGAAAAACTGGGGAAACATGGGCAACCCCAAGAAAGTTACGGCAGACATACAGGCCGCAGCGAAAAAACTGGGTGAAGGCATGAAAATCAGTGAGCTGACAGAGGGTATGAAGCTTTACGACTATTATTACAAAGCTTATTCCGCCGTTTTGGGCGGTTTTGTCGGCGAGTATGAGCAACTCACAAACGACGAAGCGGGAAACGAGGTTTTAGAGAAGAAGTACGGCCTGAAGGTGTTTTCTCCGGTCGCCAAAGGGTACAGCTTCGGGCATTACGACGATTTCGGAGACGGCAGGTCATACGGGTACAAGCGCAAGCATCAGGGCAACGACCTTCTTGGAAGCGTAGGAACGCCGATAGTCGCCGTGGAGGACGGATATGTCGAAGCTTTGGGCTGGAACCGATTCGGCGGCTGGCGTGTCGGAATCCGAAGTTTTGATAAAAAGCGTTATTATTACTATGCGCATTTGCGCAAAGATAAGCCGTACCATTCAAAGCTCTATGAGGGAATGACCGTTAAAGCCGGTGATGTAATCGGCTACCTCGGAATGTCCGGCTACAGTGCGAACGAGAACGTGAACAATATAAAAATACCTCATTTGCATTTCGGGTTGCAGCTGATATTTGACGAGAGCCAAAAGGACGGCGTGAACCAGATTTGGATAGATCTTTATAATATAGTCGAGCTCTTAAACAAGAACAAGATGCCCGTAAAAAAAGTCGATGCCGATTTTGAACCGGCAAGGGCAGTCAACAGTATACCGATAGACTGATTAACGGCTAGACGCGGGTTTACACACCATGCGCGATATTCAGGCGTTTATTACTGCCGAAGTAATAGCTTGACAATGTTTTTCAGCTGTGTTAAACTCCTCGGACAATACTCGTGAGGGAGTAGTTTGCGCACGCTGTAGGTGCGTTGCAAGTCGACATACCGACCTTTGGTC
This sequence comes from Eubacteriales bacterium, assembly GCA_031550435.1. Classification (GTDB taxonomy): domain Bacteria; phylum Bacillota; class Clostridia; order Lachnospirales; family WRAX01; genus JAVBOO01. Next base: position 1,883 of record JAVBOO010000023.1, on the reverse strand, counting down.
CGGCTTGTAATAAGTATCGCGGTCTAACCGTTTTTTTACTTAAAACGAGACTCATGTATCGCTTTTCACAGGTCTGAGAATATTTCGGACGCTTGAAAAGCGGTACATGGTCTTTTTTTTGCAGGAGGAAAATCATGGATATTTTTTTGGCGTTTGTGTTATTTGTTGTTGGCATAGCTTTGATTATCAAATGCGGCGACTACTTTGTCGACGCGGCGGAATGGACTTCCGATGTCTCAGGCATATCAAAGGCTGTGATCGGCGCAACCGTTGTCAGCTTCGCAACAACCTCTCCGGAATATTTTGTATCCCTAATCGCAACGCTGAAGGGTCACAACGACCTGTCTATCGGAAACGCGGTAGGCTCGCTTATAGCGAATCTGGGTATTGCGTTTGCGCTGATTGCTCTGCTTTCATCGGGAAAAGTCAGGGATAAGCTTTTCGGCATTAAGGGAACAATAATGATAGCCGCGACGGCCGCCCTTTGGATTTTCTGCAAGCCGGGGACGCTTTCTGTATTCGGTGCTGCGGGTTTGCTCGGCATATTCTGCGTATCTATGTTCGTAAACATCCGCTATTCAAAAGACACAGAGAACAGGACAAGAAAAAAGACGGACAAAAAAGACATTGCAGTTAATGTGACAAAGTTTATCGCCGGTGCGGCGGGTATTGTGTTCGGTTCGAACCTTATTGTTGACAACGCTCAGAAAATAGCGCTGCATTTCGGGATATCAGAGGCCGTTATCGGTTTGACGGTTGTGGCGGTCGGAACATCACTGCCGGAAATCGTCACATCGGTAGCCGCAATTATTAAAAAGCAAAACGCGCTGTCCATAGGAAACATAATCGGAGCCAATATCATGGACGCAACGATTATACTGGCGACAGGCTCGTTCGTATCGGGAGGAAAGCTGGGCGTTTCCCAGGGAACGGTTACTACCGATATCCCCGTCGCGCTTTTGCTTATGATTATTGCGGTTGTGCCGACCGTTATAGGCAAAAAAGTGTATAAATTACAGGGTGCGGCACTTTTAACGATTTATATCGTATATCTTGTTTATATAACATTCCTTGTGTAACACTTGGCGTTAAACCGGCGTCTGTTAAAAAAAGTATCATAACAGCCGTACTGCGATAGGGGGAGTCTGTCATGGAGATAATACAAAAGCTTATAAGCAATAATTTTAAAGCCGTTTTTTTTGAGAACTCGGAAGACGCAAAAAAAGCCGCTCTCTTGATAATAGGCAGCTCGGATGTCGGTATCGGAGGTTCCGTAACGGTTGAAAAACTTGGAATTTACGAAGAACTTGTCCGAAACGGAAACAACACGTACTGGCACTGGCGTTCCGAAGATAAGGCCGAGGCTCACAAAAAGGCGGCTTTATGCCCCGTATATCTCAGCGGAGCAAACGCGGTAACCGAGAACGGAACGCTTGTAAACATAGACGGTACCGGCAATAGAATCGCGTCTCTGATGTTCGGGCACGAAACGGTTATCGTTTTCGCCGGTATAAATAAACTGACGGGAACGGCTGAAGACGCGGTAAGCAGAATAAAGTCAACGGCATGTCCGCTAAACGCAAAAAGGCTTGGACTCAAAACCCCTTGCTCGATGGGAGTATGCACAGATTGTTCATCGCCGCAGCGCATGTGTAATGTAAGCTGTGTCCTGGATAAGGCTCCGAACGGAATAAAGAACTTCTATGTTTTTATAATAAACGAAAATTTAGGTTACTAGAACATTGCCGCAAGTTTTTCTACGCTACGCTGCGAAAAATTCGGGTTTTGCACCATTGTCAAATCATTATTTCCCGGTAAATAAAGTCGTTTAAGCCCCAGTTGGGGTTTAAAGAAATTAATGCGGGAACGGGGGCGCATTAGTT
>JAVBOO010000020.1:0-54956 GCA_031550435.1 Eubacteriales bacterium | reverse complement strand
ACGTGGCGCTCGTGGTTATAGCATTAATTGTCGAAAAAGGAAACATATAATACATTCTAACGCTAAACGGCAAAACGAGCTTGCTCTTTTTGCCGTTTAAATTTTATTTATTACAGTCGTTTAAGAAAATATCTGTCTTACACGACTGTAGGACGTCGGGCGTTAAATCCAAAACCGCTCAAGCTTTGCTTGGACGGTTTTAAATTTAACTGACTATACAATCACATTCTGTCGGGCGCGGAGATTCCGAGGAGGGCGAGAGCGGATGCGGTCACGGTTTTGACTCCGTATGTCAGCGCGAGTCTGGCTTTGCGCAGCCCGGGTTCGGCTTGCAGTATCTTGTTATTGTGGTAGAACTTGTTGTAAGCCTGCGCAAGCTCGGTCACATATCTTGTTACGACATAAGGCTCGTACTTTTGAACAGCTTCTTCGACTTTCTCGGTAAACTGCGACAAAAGTTTTACTATGCTTAAACTGTCGTCGTCAGAAAGTAACGAGTAATCAGGGTTTGCAAAATCATCTCTTCCTGCTTTTTCGAGTACACCGGAGGCTCTTGCGTGTGTGTACTGCACATATGGCCCTGTTTCGCCGTCAAAGCTTAATATCTTGTCGAGAGAGAATACGACATCCTTGATTCTGGAATTGTACAGTATAACGAACTTGACCGCTCCGATTCCGACCTGTTCGGCCACCTCGTCTTTATGCTCAAGCTCGGGGTTTTTCTCGTTAATAACTGCCTTGACCCTTGCAGCCGCTTCGTTGAAAACCGTGTCGGCTGTCACATAGTTTCCTTTTCTCGTTGACATCGCTCCGTCTTCAAGCATAAGGTAACCGTAAGGTATATGAACAAGGTCGCTTTCAAACGGGTAGCCCATGAGGCCCGCTACCTTGAACCACTGCGCAAAATGAAGGCTTTGTCTCGCATCGGTTATATAAAGCGCTTTACTGAAATTGTAGTTTTTGTATCTGTAAATCGCCGAAGCTATGTCGCGGGTCGGATAGAGCGTTCCTCCGTCGCTTCTGAGTATAAGACAGGGCGGCATTTTATACTCGTCGAGTCTGACTATCTTAGCTCCGTTATCTTCGACGAGAAGATTCTTCGCGTGCAGCTCTTCGACAACCGCAGCCATCTTATCATTGTAAAAGCTTTCGCCGTTATATGAATCGAACGATATTCCGAGGCGTTTGTAGCACTTGTTGTATTCTTCGAGGCTCAAATCTCTGAATGTCTTCCAAAGCCGCAGCGCTTCTTCATCGCCGTCCTGCATTTTGACGAGCCAAAGGCGTGCCTCGTTGTCAAGAGCCGGGTTAGTTTCGGCTTCGGCGGAGTATTTGACATAAACTCTTGTAAGCTCGGCAAGACCGTCTTTATCGACAAGCTCTTCCGAACTCCAATGTTTATACGCGTAAAGCATTTTTCCGAACTGAGTTCCCCAGTCGCCGAGATAATTAATCCCGAACGGCTTATATCCGAGGAATTCGTACATATTGTAAAGTGCCGCGCCGATAAACGTTGTATATAAATGCCCGACATGAAACGGTTTCGCGATGTTTGGCGAAGAATAGTCGATTACGATGCATTTTCCGCCGCCGGCTTTAGATCTGCCGTAGTTTTCTTTTTCACTCAGTATGGCGTTCAGCACCGATTCGGCGGCCGAGGATTTGTTGAAGAAAAAGTTAAGATACCCTCCGGCGGCTTCAATCTTGTCTATAAATTCGCCGCGGTTGCCGTCTATCAGTTGTTTTATTTCACCGGCTATGACTTGCGGGGCCTTTTTCATGAGCTTTGAAAGCTTGAAACAAGGGAAAGCGCAGTCGCCCATCTTGGGATTTTGCGGAGCCTCAAGCGACGAGCTGATTTCTTCTATCGTCATATCTTTTACGCTTTCAAAAATCAGTTCCGCTACTTTTATTTTGAAATCTATCATAGTTTCACTTCCTCAGTGTAATCAAACAGTATTTTTACGGGTTTGGGTACGGGTTCGGGTGTCAATGTCGGCAAAGACGTCTTCGGTGCAACATAGCTGATTAGTGCGTTTGCTCCGATGAATATGCCGGCTGCGAGCACGATTACCGTTATCACGGCAGAAATAAACAGTATCATTCCTGCGCGTTTTGAAACGGCAGCTCCGCCTTGGGCGGTCGCATTGTACAGCGCTTTGAACTCGTTTCTGAATTGCTCTAAATTGCCCGGATATCCTGATTCTATACCGCTTACAATCATTTCGGAGAATATTTCAAGTTTGTGGTCGGGCTTCTTTGTGGCAGGCGCATTCTTTAAACTATAATTCTTGCCGTAAGCATAGGTGAAAAATGCGTTGCAAAGAGATTTTATAACGACAGAAGGTTCATGCTCGGGTGCATAAACATAACACAGCCTGAAATCATCTTTTGCCGCGCCGATGTTTTCAAGCGACGGAAATGCGCTTACGTCTTTTTCGCCTGCGGAGATGGCAAAATCAGTAAATTTTAGAAAAAGCGTGCACAGCCTTTCAAACGAGAAATTTGTCAGCTCCGTAACATCGTATACCGGCGGCTTGTTTTCGTTATCGCAAATAAGGTATACCGTGTTAAAATCGCGGATACAGTCCACAAACAAAAGCCTGTCGTTTAGCTCGCATACTTTTATAACCGCGGCATCGCTTTCGATACCGCAGAGTGCGGACTTGTAAGAATCCGCCATTGAATCTTCACAGGAGATTGCCAAATCCTTGCCGCGCCGGCAGTAATCGGGAACAAACTCGTTTATTATAACGCGGCTTCCCGTTACCAGATTCAGCCCGTCATATACATTATGCGACGCTATACGTTTGATGTGAGAGCTTATTTTGTACGTACTGCCCAGAACTGTGTCAATAGAAAGAGGGAGATACATTTTATCACTCCGTGAGTAATCGCAAAAGCCCGTACCAACCAGACTGCAATCCTGCCGTGAATAAAGCCGAAACGGCAAACGACAAGCTCGTTTTGCCCTTTTAAACTTTATTCTCCGCGCAAAAATATTTTTTTGGCTCTTTAAACATATATCGGTATATTATTTCTAAAATTGGTAATTATTAAGTTGTAACCTTACAGCGGTTTCTTCCGGCAGTTAAATCTAAGATCTTTTGTACCGCCGTGAGCACCGAGCATAAGGGACAACTTAATATCCCCCCTCCGGTCTGGACTTCATCCCCCCTGAAAGTTCAGACTTTTTTTGCGCTCGAATTTAGAGAACTTTAACATAAATATACGGGAATGTCAAACATGGTGAATAAAGTTAAAGGCGGGAGAACCGAGTTTGGGAGGCTGCGCTGCGAACCGCGGCAGCCGTTGTTTCAAAAAACTCCCGAAACCCTTGTCCAAAGCGTTTTTGCCGGAATCAGGCGGCAAGTCATAGTAATACTTCCGCAGTAATAATATGCGGTTGGTTTTTACCAAACCCATAAATGTTTTTTCATGTCAACGTGGCCGTTTGCCTTGAACGTTACCCCCTCGGCCTCGAGAAAAGCCCTTTGACTTTCCCAGCAAGGAACAGTCCTGCCTGAGCTTGAAACAACTCTGTGAGACGTCAAATCCCTGGGGGCATATGACATAATTTTGCCGACAAGCCTTGCGTTTTGCGGTCTGCCAAGCATCGCGGCTATCATGCCGTAGCTTAGCACCTTTCCGTAAGGTATTGCCGATACTATAGAATATACGTCGTTCGCAAATTGTTCGTCTTTCACGTTTTCTCCTTAATACAGGCGCTATGCGAGCAGTCTGCACGGTTTTGGTTTAAACACTATTGCTTAGGCAACAAAACATAGGAAAACGCTATATTTTATTGTTCCCCGGCTTAGACGCAGATGCGCCGCACTGGTAGCGCTGCGGCGTATCTAAGCGCGTCCTAAACAGCCGCTATACGGCCTTTGTGCGGAGCGGGATGCTTGCGGTTGTTCCTTGCGGGCGCAACCGTTCGATTAAATCAGCATTTACTTAACTTCCGCGGTAATATATACTTTAGCATAAGCGCAAGCTTTTTTCCTCTCCTTGACAAATATTTTCAGCGTGATATAATTCTTTTTAACTACATTGACGGCGAGAGTAGGTATACAGGCAATCGTCAGAGAGGGCGGCATTTGGTGAAAACGCCCGGTTGCGGTATGTTGAAGTTCACGCCTGAGTACGTTTTCTGAACATTCAGTAGGAAAATGCGTTAGGCGCGTTAAGCCGTTGAGTGCCGCGCTTGTCGCGGAAGTTGGGTGGTACCGCGAGCCTTCGTCCCTTACACGAAGGCTCTTTTTATTTGCTATTGTAAATACATGCGGCCAACCTGTACGACTTAATCCGCACTTACTATAAATCAGGAGGTAAAAAATGAGAGACGCACTGAACAAAATTAAGAACGAGCTGGGCGGAAATCTCGAAAAAATTGCCGATTTGAAGACGCTGGACGACTTGCGTGTTTCCATACTCGGTAAAAAAGGAGAGCTCACAAATATACTTAAGGCTATGGGTTCACTCAGCGCTGAAGAACGCCCCGTTATGGGCCAGCTTGCGAATGAAGTAAGAGACTTTGCCGAAAAAAGCTTTGACGAACGAAAAAAAGTCATTTTGGCAGCCGAACTTGAAAAAACGCTTGCCGAAGAGCGGCTTGATGTGACGCTTGCCGGCAAAACGCGAGAACAGGGTCATGACCACCCAATGACTATAGTCATGGAAGACATGAAGCGTCTTTTTATAGGCATGGGCTATGAGATCCACGAGGGGCCGGACGTTGAGACTGAGTACAACAACTTTGAGGCGCTGAACATCCCCAAAAACCATCCCGCCAGAGACGAGCAGGACACATTTTATATAGAAGGCGGCTATGTGCTCCGCACTCAGACCTCACCCGTCCAGGTCAGGGTTATGAAGGAAGGCAAGCTTCCGATTAGAATGATAGCTCCCGGCAAGGTTTTTCGCTCCGACGAGATAGACGCCACGCATTCGCCGGTTTTCCATCAGATTGAGGGGCTTGTTATAGATAAAAACATTACACTCGGGGACTTGAAGGGCACGCTGGAAATTTTCGCGAAGGAACTGTTTGGGGATGACGTTATAACAAGATTCCGTCCGCATCATTTCCCGTTTACGGAGCCGAGCGGCGAGCTTGACGTTTCATGCTTTGCCTGTAAAGGCAAGGGTTGCCGCGTATGCAAGGACAGCGGTTATATAGAACTGCTCGGCTGCGGCATGGTACACCCGAAAGTGCTCAGAAACTGCGGTATAGATCCGGACGAATATACAGGTTTCGCGTTCGGAATGGGTCTGGAAAGAATCGCTATGCAAAAGTTTAATATTACGGATATGCGCCTGTTATTTGAGAACGACGTGAAATTCTTAAAACAGTTCTAGGAGGTAAATGATGAATCTTCCAATATCATGGTTAAAAGAGTATACAGACCCGAACTGCTCAGTTAAAGAGTATTGCGACGCTATGACGCTTTCGGGCTCAAAAGTTGAATGTGTGACAAGCCCCGGCGCTGAGATATCGGGCGTCGTTGTCGGCAAGGTTATAAGTATTGATAAACATGAAAACGCCGAAAAGCTGTTTATAACGAAAATAGACATAGGAAGCGGTGCTCCGCTCCAGATAGTCACCGGAGCGACGAACTTAAAAACCGGAGTATGCGTACCCGTTGCGACCGACGGGGCGACACTCGCAAACGGTGTCACTATAAAAAAGGGTCAGCTCAGAGGAGCCGATTCAGAAGGTATGCTCTGTTCTATTTCAGAGCTTGGCTACACCGTCCACGATTATCCTGAGGCCTGCGAAGACGGAATTTATATTTTTACCGATGAGCAAAAGCCCGGTGCGGATGTCAGAGAGATTTTACAGCTTTGCGACGACGTGGTCGAGTTTGAGATCACATCGAACAGGCCGGATTGTTTCTCGATAATCGGCCTGGCGCGAGAGAGTGCGGCAACATTCGGAACAGAGCTCAAGCTTCCGGAATGCGCTCCGAAAGAAAACGCCGGAGGCAGCGCATCCGACTTTATAGAAGTTGAAATCAGAAACACGGAATTGTGCCCGAGATATGTCGCGCGTATTGTTAAAAACGTCAAGATTGAGCCTTCACCTCTCTGGATGCGTCATAGGCTGACGGCAGCCGGAATACGCCCGATAAACAACATAGTTGATATCACAAACTATGTGATGCTGGAATACGGTCAGCCTATGCACTCATTCGATATCGACTGCATAAACGGCGGCAAGATAATAGTGCGAAACGCCGAAAAAGGTGAAAAATTCACGACTCTTGACAAAGAGGAGCGCATACTCGATGAAACCATGCTTGTAATCGCTGATTTCGAAAAGGCTGTAGCGGTTGCGGGTGTTATGGGCGGTGAAAACTCGAAAATATCCGAGGGTGCTGCCGCAGTATTGTTTGAGTCCGCGAATTTTAACGGTACTTCGGTAAGACTTACAAGCAAAAAACTCGGACTGCGTACGGACTCATCGTCAAAATTTGAAAAAGGTCTCGACCCGGAACTTGCATTGACCGCCGCGGACAGAGCGGCGGAGCTTGTCGAACTTCTCGGCTGCGGAGAAGTCGTCTGCGGCCGTGTGGATTGCTATCCGCAAAAGCGTATAAAACGCAGCGTCAAATACAGTGCCGATTCCGTCAACAGGCTTATAGGTCTTAAACTCAGCGAAAAAGAGATGACAGAGTATCTCAAGCGTCTCGAGATCGTCGCGGAAAACGGTACGGCAGTCGTACCAACGTTCAGGCCGGATATAGAGCACGAGACCGATATCGCGGAGGAAGTCGCGAGATTATACGGTTACAACCGGATACCGTCCACACTACCCTTCAGCAGGCCGACTATCGGCAAAAAGACGGAAACACAGCTTTTTGAAGACGCGGTAAAGAGAACACTTACAGCTAACGGTCTTTGTGAGGCATTGAGCTACGCGTTTGAGAGTCCGAAGGTGTTTGACAAGCTAAGGCTGCCGGAAACGTCGCCCCTGAGAAATGCCGTGCGCATCAATAATCCTCTCGGGGAGGATTTCGGAATAATGAGAACAACAACGCTTAACTCCATGCTTACATCGCTGTCCGCTAATTACAATCGCCGCAATGAGCAAGCATGGCTGTTTGAGCTTGCGAAAAGCTATGAACCCAAGAAAAACGAACTTCCTCACGAACAGCCTCTCATAACCGTTGGTATGTACGGCAGCTGCGATTTCTATGACGCAAAGGGTATCGTTAATGCTCTGGAGAGCACATTCGGGTTTAAAGCCGAGTATTTGCCCGAAACAGCTCTTCCGTTTATGCATCCCGGAAGAACGGCAAAAATCTTTGTCAAAGGCGAGCAGGCCGGCTTTGTCGGAGAAATACATCCCGAGGTTGCCCTGAGTTATGAAATAGGCGCGAAGGCATATGTTGCCGTGCTTAAAACGGATATCTTGTTTAAAAATGCCGAGCTTGTCCCGACCTATGCTCCGCTGCCGAGATTCCCGAGAATGAAACGCGATATAGCCATGTTTGTCAAAGACGAGATAACTGCCGGCGAGATAGAAGGCGCGATAACATCCGCAGCATCTTCGCTGCTTGAAAGCTGTCACTGTTTTGACGTATACCGCGGTGATCTCAAAGACGGGCTGAAATCCGTCGCGTTCAGTCTCACGTTTCGCTCTCCTGACAGAACTTTGCGAGACGAAGAAGTCGTCGCGGAGATGAAAAACGTTGTCCTTGCGCTTGAAAGCAAGCTGAACGCAAAAATCAGAGATAAATAGGAAGTGTTGAAAATTGCGCACAAAGACCAAGAATTGGTCTGAGCGAGCGGCTTTCCCTTGAAAAATGGTGCTTTTCCATTTTCAAGGGAAAGCCGCAAGGCAATTTTTCAACATGCCCAAATAGGCAAGTGCGGATTTAATCATCCGTTTTCAGTGTTATTGAGGCGACATTAAATCATTTGCTAAACTTGTCTCCTCAACCACCCTTAGGCCCGCAGAGCCGGTATAAGTGGTGATTAAACCGTATGGTTTAATCGGGGGATCAATATTCAATATCCTATACGAGGAGGAATTATATGGACGACATTCTGCATATCAATGTTGAAAATGCTCCGAAAGAGCACGTCAAAGACCACGGGAACTACGAATTTTATATGCGGTCTCTTGCGCCTCTGTACTCAAAGGATTGTACCGTCACACATTACGAAATACCGCCGGGAAAATCAAACTACCCTTATCATTACCACATGCAAAACGAAGAGTCGTTTTATATTTTATCCGGCAAAGGACTTTTGAAGACACCGAAAGGCGATATAACAGTTTCCGCCGGCGACTACATTTTCTTTCCGCCGAACGAAAACGGCGCGCACAAGCTCACAAATATTTCTGAAACCGAAAATCTTAGCTATCTGGATTTTGATACGGAAAGCGCTGTGGAAGTCTCTTTCTATCCCGACTCAAAAAAAGTCGGGATTTGGGGCAAGAAAGTCAACATGCTATACAAAACAGAGCAAAGCGTCGATTATTATGAAGGCGAATAGGCATGAGCAAGCTCGTTTAGTTCGTTTTCAACTTATTCACTATAAACAAAAAAAGGCTGTGTCAAAACGATTTATAGGAAATGCTGAAAAATTGCTTTTTGGGTTTCATGCGCAATTTTCAACATTTCTGCTTATAAAATCGTGATGACACAGCCTTTTACTGCGCTTCGTTCAGACTCCTTATGAGTCTGCATACGAATTTTTAATACTCGTTACCCGGTCTGAAATTCAGACACCCTAAAACGGAACTCCGAAATTTCCTCTAATCTGTACACCCGAAGCCACTAATATTTCCCAAAATTGTTGCTCTCATAGTTGCCCGGCGTGTTCGAACCGGTTTTCACGGGTTTGCTTGCATCGCCGAAGTTTTTCTCGCGGTTTCCGGCGGGTTTACGTGCCGGGTTCGGATCAAAGACAGCGTTTGTATGCCCGGTGCGGTTTGAAGTAAAGGGTTCGCCCTTGGGCATTACAAACGAAGGTTTTACGACCTGCCGTGCATACGCTTTTTCGGTATCCCTGCTTTGATTTTTAAGTACGAACTGCGCGACTACAGACTTAAACACTTCGGCTTGGCTCGAAAGCTCTTCTGACGACGCGGCGCTTTGCTGGCTGACTGCGGAGTTGGACTGCGTTACCGCAGCTATGCTGGCAAGAGCGGTATTGATTTGCTTTATGCCTTCGGCCTGCGAATTTGAGGATTCGGCAACGTTACCGACTATGCTTGAAATTTGAGTTATCTGTTCGGACATATGCTTGAGGTTTCCCGCTGTCTGTTCGGCAAGCTTCATTCCGACGGCAACTTTTTCATTCGTGCCTTCAATGAGTGCTGTTGTATCTTTGGCAGCTTCCAAGCTCTTTCCCGCAAGGTTTCTTACCTGGTCTGCGACTACCGCGAATCCAACGCCGTGGCTTCCGGCGTGAGCCGCTTCAACTGCGGCGTTAAGCGCGAGAAGATTAGTCTGGAACGATATGTCGTCAATAACTTTTATAATTTTTGAAATGCTTTGAGAAGCCGTTCTGATGTCTTCCATAGCCGCGAGCATGTTCGCCATTTCGATATTTCCCGTATCGGCGCTTTCTTTCGCGTTTGTAGCGAGGTTGTTGGCCGTTTGAGTAAACTCGACGTTTTTAGAGGTTTGCGCGTTAACATTTTCGAGTGTCAGCGAAAGGTCGGAAATCGCGCCGGTCTGTTCCTGCGAGCCGACTGCGAGCGACATACTGGACTCGGATATTTGCTTTGCGCCGGCAGCGACCTGTTCGGCAGAGGCGTTGATTTCGCCCAGTGTCGTGTTAAGTGCTTCAGAGATATCCATAAGCGCTGTTTTTATGGGGATAAAGTCTCCGACGTAATGCTGGGTAATGTTCACGTTAAGGTCTTTTTTAGCAATGCTGTTAAGAACGATTGATATCTCGTTTATATATGCGGACAGCTTCAAACGCATTTCGTTAATCGAACGCTTCATGTCATTATAGCTTCCGCTGTAATCACCGTTCACGGTCAGGCTCAAATCGCCGTTTTCCATGCCTTTAAGGACTTTGACCGATTCTGCAATCGGTGCGGCGATGCTTTCGAACATTTTGTTCATGTTAAACGACAGAGTATGCCAATCACCCTTGAACTGCGAAAGATCCGCGCGTTTTTCGAGGTTTCCGTTCGAACCCGCTTCGGCAAGCTCTCTAACAACAGTTGCGATGTTTTCAAGGTTTCGCTTCAGAGTTTCCGTTGCTTCCGTAACCGCATACAGTTTTCCCGGGAGCTGTTTGACCTCAACCGCAAAGTCGCCGTTTCCGAAGTTTGACATCAGCCCCGAAACATAGAACAGACCGTTCAAAAGGCCTCCGGCAAGGAGATTGACACCATTGGCAACCTTTTTATAGTCGCCGCTGTATTTTTCCTCGTCTATCCGGGAATCAATATCCCCGACCCCAAAATCCGCGCTGAGCTTGTTTATGTTTCCGCCGAGGCTGTCAAAAACGCTGGTCATCGACTGAATGTCTCTGGAAAGCCTGCCGATTTCGTCTTTGGAGTTGATGGCGAGGTTGACCGACAAGTCGCCTTCAGCAACTCTCTTTGCCAATTGCGAAAGCTTTCTGAGCGGTTTTGCCGTGTACCATGATATAAGAACAGTGGCGAGAACAAGGATAATCGTCGCGGCAACTATTATAAGCACATAGAAAAGTATTGTGTAAACAATCGACTTCGAATTATCATCCGAGACTGTTTCGGCTTTCAATGTGGCGCTGTCATAAAGAGCATTTGTTTGGGAGGACAAGGCCTCAAGCTTTATCATGTTATCCAAAAGAGGGGCGAAAGCCTGCTCGTGCCCAAGCTCGATATTTGGCAAAGCGGCATCTAAAAGCGCCTGATATTCGTTTATTGCGTCTTTGATACCGGTCAACCGGGTCACAACTTCACCAGTGTAATTGCTTGTGTTGTCGGAATTAAGGAAGGTCGATAATTTGTTGTCGCCGTCTTTCAGCAAATCGGAAACTTCGGCGGTCATACTGCTTACGTCTTGACCGGATGCAAATGCTCTGCTTGCTTTATTGATTAAGACCATAGAGCCGTCAATGTCGTCGCCGAGCTTAACCGCAAAGCTTATTTGCCGGAGACAGGTATTAAGGCTCTCGGTATACGAAGTGTCCAGAATGTTCAGCCTGCAAAGGCCGAACCCGCTGGCGACCAAGATCAGAATCAGGGCCAAAATACCGTAACTGATAAGTTTTGTGCGAGTTTGTAAGTTGATAAACCAAGTTTTCATCAGTTTCATCCTCCATGAAGTGTAACTTATTATTAATATTTAATATCGTTCATTGTTGTTTCCGGCAAAAATCTCAGCTATTTATTTTAGTTCGTTTTATAGAGTCTCAGCGGGCATCGCGGGATTGCCGGGATAGGCGCGGGAGAGCTCAATGTCATGTGCTGTTGTAAGCTTTATGTTTTCTTCATCTCCGTCCGTTACATACACTTTTGCGCCGATACGCTCTGCCAAAGCGCTGTCATCCGTGCAAATAATGTTGTGTTCGGCAGCAGAATTGTGTGCGCTGACAAGAATTTCTTTGCGAAATCCCTGCGGGGTTTGAGCCAAAACAATTGTCCCGCGGTCAAGAGTTTGGGTAACAAAACCGTTTTCGTATTTCTTGACGGTATCCTTCGGAATCAGCCCGGGAATACATGCACCGTGAGCCAACGCTCCTTCATAGACTCTTTTTATCAAGTCGGAAGAAACAAACGGCCTGACGGCATCATGTACCAGCACAATTTCAGCATCGTCGGAGACTGCTTTAAGACCCTCGTATACCGAGGCTTGTCTCAAAGACGCACCGGCAATAGTTTTCTTAACTTTTGCCGTTTTCCCGCACAGTTCTTTTGTATAATCCAGTATTGACTCGTCGGACACTATTATAATTTCGTCAACGAAATCTATATCGGCAAACTTTTCGATGGTATGAAGCAGTATCTCTTTATTTCCAAGCTTATACAGTTGCTTCGGATAAGGAAGTCCGCTGCGCTCTCCCTTTCCTCCCGAGGCGATTATTACGGAACAACTCGCTTTAATCATGACGCTTACCTCCGGCTTCAGGTCTTGGGTGATTTTTTTGGCTGTTTCCGGCCGCATACAACTTTGCAACCTTTTCTTTCGGAATAAATGAAGAAATGCGTTTGTTTTTCTCGTCTAAAAGCTTTTTGTTTTGCTCTTCTTTTAAGCGTATTTTTATGTCCAAGTCGCAGACAGCACTTATAAGCGCCTTCATAGATGTAACCGCTTCTTTATTTTCTTTGGCATTTTGCTCAAACCCGTCCCTGATTCGGCTGAAAGTTGTTTCAAATATTTCATCGGATTCGAGTACAATGTTTATATTGCTCTGTTTCTCTTCTGCCATTGCCCTGAGGAGTCCTCTGTCGTTATCGCCGCCCGCGCCGTTCGTTATCACGGTTTCCTCGTTTTCGCAAATATTGAGTATTGCCGAAAGCGCTTCTTGTTTTTTCTGTAAAAGCTCATTAAGCAATTTGACACGGATACGGAACTCGTTCATTTTCCCATCGCCTTTCTCGCGCTTCTGTAAACAGAGCCTTCCGTCAGTCCCTCGTTCATATGAATCAAATCCGAAACTGTTAGGAATTCGTAACCTGATTTTTTAAGCTCTTTTATTATTATTTCGGATGCCTTGACGGAACCTTTACAGTTATCGTGCAAAAGTACGATATCTCCGTCAACAGATTTTGATATCGCCCGGTTTGCGACAATTTTTGCACCCGGCTCGGACCAATCATGGGTGTCAACATTCCAAAGGATTATTGACATCCCCGCCTTTTTTGCCGCGCCGATAACGTTTTTGTTTCTCAGTCCGTACGGCGGTCTGAGTAGGCTGACCGGTCTGCCCGTAATACCTTCTATAAGCTTGTTTGTTTTTTCGATTTGGTTTGTCAGCTCTTTGTCGTTCAGTGTGTTTAGCCGGAGGTGGTTGAACGAATGATTTCCGACCTCGTTACCTTCATCGACTATGCGTTTTAATATCTCGGGAGACAGTTCGGCGTACATTCCGAGAACGAAAAACGTCGCCTTGGCGTCATTTTCTTTCAGGATATCCAGTAGTGCCGAAGTGTTGCCCGGTGTCGGGCCGTCGTCATACGTCAGCGCAATATACTTTTTTCCTTCTTCCCGTACGGTATAACCCGCGATATCCTTAAATCCGGTTTGCGCCCGGCTTCTGAATGATAAAAACGTCAGACTGAACACGGTCAAGCCGGCAAGGGCGAGTATTTTTATTTTTTTGTTTCTCACTTTTTTGTCTTCATAATTTTTATTTTTCGTTTTTCTCATAATCATAATATCACCGTAATGCTGATTAATTTGTGTCAAAGACAATAATCTAAGCTCTCTTAATATGTCCAATACGATATTTGCATACTTTAGATTTACGAAATAATTGTTGGAAAAGCGATTTTGCGCAGTATAACGATACCGAGCGTTATATTTTTTGCAAATGTTACGCTGTTTTTGTATAACTGTTCCATTTATGGAAACAATTAATTAAGGCATAGTCGTCTAAGCAAAACTGTTTCGAGCAATCCCCGAAGCCGCCGAGCGGACGAAAGCCATGCTTAAAAATGTGCTGTTTGCATTACTGCGATCTAAAACCGGCGCTTATAAAACTACATATGGGAGCAAAATTATGAAAAACTTTAACGGGATGATTAAAGATTTAACGAAAAAGGCGTTGAACTTCATAATAGCAACTTGGAAAAACGAAAGGCGAGTTATCGCGCTTTCGCTTTTCGCAGGGCTCGCGGTTACGTTTTGCGTAACTGCGGCAGTAAGCACCTACGCTGACTATGTGATGTCGGGCATAGAAAACAAGGTCATAAGATTTCATATTTTGGCTAATTCCGATTCTGAGGAGGACCAGTCTGTTAAGCTGGAACTGCGAGACGCAATCTTCGCGGAATACAGTGAGATGTTTGAAGCAGCGGAAAACATAGAACAGACAAGAGATATTATAAATCAGAATCTTCCGGACATAAAACGCTTTTCCGAACAGTTTTTGAGTGCGCGCGGTTTTGATTACGCTGTTAACATTACGCTGGGCAGGGAAAGTTTTCCCGAAAGAAGTTACGGAGATATGGTATTCCCGAAAGGCGAGTACGAAGCCGTTAGAGTCATTATCGGAAGCGGCGGGGGCAAAAACTTCTGGTGCGTAATGTTTCCTC
Source organism: Eubacteriales bacterium (assembly GCA_031550435.1). Lineage (GTDB taxonomy): Bacteria > Bacillota > Clostridia > Lachnospirales > WRAX01 > JAVBOO01. The sequence goes on along the minus strand of JAVBOO010000020.1, from coordinate 40,738 downwards.
CGCTTTGCTTTGTCGATGCGGCAAGAAGCGGCGTTTCTGTCTCAAGTGTGAAAAAAATGCAGATGGTTCTCGGGGAAGAAGATTTCGGCATAATATCCGGAGCAAGCAAATCGGCTCCGGTCGAATATAAAGTCAAGTTCAAAATTATCGAGCTGTGGCAGAAATTTAAGCTTTGGTAAGCCGCAGTTTTATCTGACAATTCGGAGGGCATATGGCTAAAAAACGTTTAAATTCCAAACTCAAAAAAGTTATAACTTTTCTTTTTGCGCTTCTTGTACTTATATCCGTGCCGTCTGTGCCTATGCCGCAAGTAAAGGCGGCGCAGATATATTCCTGGGGGTCTTACGGCGAAACGGTGAAAACGATACAGACAAAGCTAAAGCGTTGGGGTTATTACAGCGGCTCGGTTGACGGCATCTTTGGCTACAAGACTTATGAATCCGTTTTATATTTTCAGCGTTCAAACGGTCTGAAAGCCGATGGCATAGTCGGAACAAAAACTCTGGAAGCATTGGGCATATATCAGACGGCTGTTCCCCTAAAAACCGCGGCAGCAACTCCGGCTCCTTCGACCGCTGCGGTAAAAACCCCGGCTGCGGCAACCCCGACTCCAAAAACAGCAGAGCCTGTAAAAACACCCGAACCGACGGAAACGCCGCAATCCGACGGCCAATCCTCTAAAGAGGCGGATATATGGCTTATAGCAAAGGTTATTAACGGCGAAAGCCGAGGGGAGAGCTATCTGGGTCAGGTAGCTGTCGGAGCCGTAATAATGAACAGGGTTAAAAGCCCCGCATTTCCGAACACGATATACGGCGTTATATTTCAAGCCGGGGCATTCGACGCTATCAGAGACGGACAGTTTGATCTGACTCCGCTCGAGTCGTGCGTAAACGCGGCAAGAGACGCGTACAACGGTTGGGATCCCGTGGATGGAGCCGTATTCTACTGGAATCCGAACACGGCGACAAGCAAATGGATACAGACGCTTACTGTTACGAAAACAATAGGGAACCATGTTTTTGCCATGAATTAGGAGGGACTGAATGAAAAGAGGAAATATTACTCTCGGCGGTATCTATATATCAGCCGTATCGGTTCTTTTGGTTGCGGCTCTGTCTTTCGGCGCGTATCAATACAGGGACAAGCAAAAGTATAAGAATCTTCTCGAAGGCTCGTATGAAGGCAATCTTTACAGCGTTTCAGGATATATGGACGATGTCGGCAAGCTTTTGAGCAAAGTAGAAGTTGCAGCGAACACGGCACAGTCTGTACCGCTTTATGCCGAGATCTGGAAGCAGGCGGCGGCGGCCCATGAGAATCTTGCGGGACTTCCGTACAGCCAAAGTATTGTAATGGGTTCCATGAAATATCTTGCGCAGTTGAGCGATTTTTCAAAAACAATGCTTTTGAAGTCGCTTTATGATGAAGAAATCACCGCAAGCGAAAAGGAAAATCTGAAAAGACTGCAAAAGTACGCCGTTTCTTTTTCGAAAGAAATGAATGTACTGATCGCCCAAGCTTCACTTGGTGACGGTGTAGACTGGGCAAGGCTTTCGGCAGAAGAGGCGGCTAATAACAAAGCGGAGGAGGTTATACCGCCTTCGTCGCTTCTAGGCTCCATGCAGCAGGTATCTCAGACGTTTCAGCACTATCCGGCTCTTATATACGACGGACCATTCTCCGATCATGTGCAGAAACAGAAGCCTGTTATGACTCAGGGCAAGGCAGAGATAACCAGACAGGAAGGTATAGAGATATGCCGCGAATTTCTCGGAGCGGATAAAGTGCAGTCAATAACCTGCCTTTCCGAAACTCCGGGAGGAACAAACTCTTTGCCGGTTTTGGGCTATGAGGTCGTTCTTGTTAACGAAAAAAGCCCGAATGTGTTTTTGGATCTGTCAAAATACGGCGGCTACCCTGTCTGGATGCTGAACACTCAAAATACTGAGTCAGACGAAAGCGCAATAACATTTGAGCAGGCGTTGTTATCGGCTGATGAATTCCTCACAAAGCACGGGTTTAACGGTATGAAATACAGGTATTATGAGTTATCCGAGTCGTCTGTTGTTTTCAACTATGCATGCATGCAAAACGGGGTAATAATGTACCCGGATCTCATAAAACTAAAGATTTCGCTGATAAACGGTGAGGTTGTGGGTTTTGACGCAAGAGGTTATATAAATTCGCATGTTGACAGAAAGCTTCCTGATACGATAATGCCGCCGGAGGAAGCTCAGGCTTATGTATCCGAAGCGGTAGACGTAAATTCGATTCAGAAGGTCGTAATACCGCTTTCGGACGGAAGAGAAGCATTTTGCTATGAGTTTTATGTGATAAAGGATACAAGAAAATTTCTGATATACATTAACGCTCTTACGGGAAAACAGGAGAACATTTTTGAGCTTGTGATTAACGAATTCGGTGTATTGGCGGAATAATGCATAAACCGGTCGGCAAATGCTTTGGATTGCCGGCCGGTTTATTTTTTTCCTAGGCTCATGCCGTAAGTATTGATTTTCAGCGCATGTAATATTATACTTAGGCTGCATTTAAACCACACTGAGAAGCGGAGTGAAAAACATGCAAAAAATTGCACCGTGTATCTGGTACGATCGTGATGCCAAAGAGGCTGCGGAGTTTTATGTTTCGGCGTTCGAAAACAGCCGCATCGAGTATGTAAGTTATTATCCCGAGGGCAGCCCGTTTCCTTCGGATATTCCGGCCGGTACGCCGCTTAACGTCCGTTTCACGCTTTGCGGGCAGGAATTTAACGGGCTAAACGGCGGCCCGGTATTTAAGGTTAATCCTGCGGTATCCTTTTTTGTAGATTGCGAGTCAAGGGCGCAAATGGACGCGCTATGGGAAAAATTGTCTGACGGCGGTTTTGTAATGATGGAAGCCGGCAGCTATCCGTTTAGTGAGCGTTTCGGCTGGCTGGCCGATAAATACGGCGTTTCTTGGCAAATAAGCCTTTCATTTAAGAAACAGGTGATCACGCCTTATCTTATGTTTACCGAATCGGTATGCAAAAGAGCTGAGGAGGCGATAAGTTTTTATATGGGAATATTTGGGAATTCGGAGCCCGCGGATATTCATCTTTACGGCAAAGAGGCTGGGGACGCGGAAGGTACTGTCATGTTCGCGAACTTTAAAATTGCGGGACAGCCGTTTATGGCGGCCGATAGCTCCTATCCTCACGGATTTACGTTTAACGAAGGCATTTCGTTCATTGTTTACTGTAACGGTCAGAACGAGATTGACGGTTTTTGGAAGAGCTTGACCGACGGAGGAAGCGAACAGTCCTGCGGCTGGCTAAAAGACCGCTACGGTGTATCGTGGCAGATAGTGCCCGACAACATCGAAAAGCTTGGCGATTCCGCAGATCCTGTCAAGGCGACACGGGTTAACGCGGAGCTTCTTAAGATGAAAAAAATCGAGGTGCAGTTATTGCAAGATGCCTTTGACGGAAAGTAATACCGCGGAAGTTAAATACCGAATAAAATACTTACGCGGTTACTCGTGCCGAAATAATAATAATCACCGTCTTAAACCTGAAGTGTTTAAGTGAACTAAGCCGCCCGACCATTTGCAGGATAATAGGCGCGCAACAAAATATCCTTCCGCCTTGATGTATCACGGAAGGATATTTTGTTGCCGGTGCAATATTGATCGGCGTTTATAAAAGTATTGCTCTAGGTATACTTCTTCTTTTCTTTTTTTAGTCTTCCTTTTGAGTCCTTCGGGCCGTTGACTGCCGGGATTTGCTCCCCCGCGTCGGTATTAGGCTGGTTTTTGTTTACAGCTCTTCCTTCCTGTTTACCCATAAATTCCTCCATTCACTTTGTTTGGTTTTGCGCTGCTCTAAAACATATCCGAAATGTTGTCTAACATGTTGTTAGCCCTGTGAGCCGCTTTCCTTGTGTCTCTCTTTAACCTTTTTCTTGTGTTCCTGTCAGAAATTGCGTAGCCGAGACCGATTACTCCGATGATACCGCCGGCTATTAAACCTGATGTGAATTTTTTCATTATGTCATCTCCCGTCAAAATTCGGCGCAAAACACAGACCGTTGTCAGTCAATTTTGCCGTCAGCTTTCTTGCCTGACAAGTCTTGAGTATTTTGCCTGTGCAATACTATTATTGGAAACGGTAAAAGTATTTATTCATAATTGTTTGTTAAAAATCGGCTAAAAATCGCCAAGAAAGGAACTTTTGTGGGTGTATTACCGCCGAAGTAAAATACCGCATAAGATACTTACGCGGTTACTCGTGCCGAAGTAATAACGATTTAGCCTGTTCAGGCCGGAAATCACTATAAAAGAGCGCTATTTGTATTTTGCGGCTTTAACGTACTCCGTGAAACTTGCTCCGCTCACTGTCACCCCGTCAAATCGATATGCCGGCTGGATTATGCTGTCTCTGAAAACATAGCACAGCCGAGCCGCAGTCAGCCGTACTTTTTCACCGATATACGGAAGGAAGTATACGCATTCGTCAGAGGTATACAACTCGCAGGACGCAATTTTTTCGTATGCGTAGTATGACGCGTCAAGTCGGGTTATGACACCTTCGTCCGTTATTTCAACAATCGCGGGCAAGTCGTCTAAGACTATGCCGTCAAGTTTTTCGCAAAATTTCAGTATATATTTTTCGTCTGTGTGCTCGGCGGCCTTTAATGCCGGAGCACTTCCCGTTACGTGTCTGCTGATAAAATCCGAAGCGGCTCTGACGATTTCGTTCTCGTCGTACTGCTTTGAGCCGCTTTCGTCTTTGTTTGTATAAGAGACAAGGCAGAGGTATTTAGCTATGTTTAAAGTCTTCGACTCCTCTATGAACAGATACTCGTCTCCGTTATCGATCGCCGGGGCCGAAAAGCCGAAGGCATCGGCATACTCGGCTGCGGCTTCTTCGGATGTTTGCCGGTAAACCGGCATATAAAGGTTTGCGGTTTTGACGGGTCTCGTTCTTTTATCATAGCCGATCTCATAGTTTTGCCTGATAAGCTCGGATTGTTCGCTGCTTATTTCATCCGGTACCGATACGTTTGTGAGCAATCTTCCGGGAGAAATATCGATAAAGATTATCATCAGCGCGACACATGATAAAAAGACCAGGAAATATATCAGGTTAATTCTTTTACGCATGATTCCCTCCGAACCTGTATCAGACTGCGCTTCGAAAAATTCGGGTTTTATACCATTGTGGGTCAGTCTTGGTACAAAACCCCATCCGGCCTTGAATTTAGACGCCCCAAAAACGGGCTTTCAAAATTCGTTACCGGATGTTTTTCTACGCTGCGCTTCGAAAAATTCGGGTTTTATACCATTGTGGTGGTTACTTTATTTTGCCCGTTTTCCATAATTCTACTCAATCCCGTATCAGCTTCGTCTTTATTTTTGTTGCCGCCTGATATATAATGAACATCAGCATTAAAGTAAGCGCCGTTAATCCGGTATTTACCAAGTAGGCACCGATTAAGGATGGTATTATGTATCGAAGTATAAGGGTTCCTTCGGATTTTAGCGAACGCGCGGCGGCAATCGGACATTTTGACGGTATGCATAGGGGACACAGACTCATTGCCGAGAAACTGAAAAAAACCGCAGGCTCGAAAACTACCGCTTTTATAAATTTATGCGACCCGGAAGAGTCTGTTCTGACGACCGAGGGTGAGAAGGCACATATTTTGGAGTCGCTGGGCGTTTCAGAGCTTTTTTCGTGCGCATACGACCAAATAGATGTCGAAAGTATATGTCTAAAGTACGGATGTGTACAGGCGGATACAGAGCTGCAAAAATCCGGAGAAGGCTGTGACAAAAAAGAAATAAAAAAGCTGCTTGAGCAGGGCGATATTGAGCGAGCAAATGCCTTGCTGGGCTATGAATACATGTTCCTTGGTGTTGTGGTACACGGAAAGGGAATCGGCTCGAAAGCGGGCATACCGACTGCAAACCTGCTTGTACCCGTCAACAAATTCTTGCCCAAGTTCGGTGTTTACATTGCCGCCGCCGAGATTGACAAAAAGCTGTATCACGGGGTAACAAACATCGGCTTAAGACCTTCTGCGGACGACAGCAGCATACCGACCATCGAAACGCTGCTGCTCGATTTTGACGAGAACATTTACGGAAAAACCGTTATCATAAGGCTTCACAGATATTTGAGAGATATCGTGAAGTTTGCGGGTATGCCGGAGCTCAAACAGCAAATCGACAAAGACAAAAATGCTGCCGCGGAATACTTTGCGGCCGCAAAAGAACGAGGGAAGCATGTATAAATCTTTAAAAAGCGAAATCGGCCTTTTATTGACGGTTATTATATGGGCAACGTCATTTATAGCCAGCGATTATTTGCTGAAACATATGACTACGTTTCAGCTGTTGTTTTACAGATTTACGATAGCATCTGTTATCATGCTCGCAATTACAGCCGCAAAAAAAATTAAGATTGACAAAAAGACGCTCTGGTCGGGCATACTGCTCGGGATATTTTTGTTTTTCGGGTTTGCCCTCCAAACTTACGGGCTTTCCATGTCTACACCAGGAAAGAACGCATTTTTGACGGGGCTGTATGTTGTAATCGTTCCGTTTATATCGTTTGTTATATATAGGCGCAAGACCGAAAAACGTCAGATTATCGCTGTATTTATATCGATTATCGGAGCGGCTGTTTTATCGGTCGAACCCGATTTCTCAGTTAACCTCGGTGACATGCTGACTATTGCTTCGGCAGTATTCTACGCGCTGCAAATTTTTTATGCCGCCGAGTATTCGAGAAAAGTAAACGTGGTCGCGCTTACGGCTGTACAAATGGTTGTTTGCGCTGTTTTAAGCACGGTTATGGCCGCAGCGACGGGAAAACTAGATTTTACACCCGTTAACTCGACTACCTTGCCGTATATACTTCACGCGGGGATAATTTGCACAGCATTGTGTTTCTTCCTGCAAATGTACTTTCAAAAGCGGCTTTCTGAGACTCAGGCAACAATAATCTTTACTACCGAAGGAACTTTCTCGGCTTTGTTTTCTGTGTTGCTGCAAATAGAGCCGCTAACGGTCAGACTTGTTATCGGAAGCTCTTTTATGTTTTTTGCGGCGATTTATTCACAGCTTAAACCGAGGACATCAAACGCAGGGCAGATGCCGCTTGACGAGAGCTGTTTGTCCGAAGAATAATAATCAGCAGAGGTGTGTATGAGAAGATATTTGTTCAAGAATGTGCTTAATATGAGGGATTTGGGAGGCTATGAGACCGAAGACGGAGCTTGCACAGCGTTTGGCCGCATAATCAGAAGCGACCTGCCTTCAAAAATTACGGAAGCCGAATTTCAAAAGCTTCTGGACATGAATGTAACAACTGTTATCGATTTGCGCTTTGCTGACGAGCTTGCCGCGAACCCGTGTGCCTTTGCCGGCCGGGAAGGATTTTTTTATCATAATGTATCTCTTATAAATTTTTACTACAAGCTTGAGCAGCCGGAAGAGGTAATGAGCTTTTATTTCAAAATTGCGGATGAAAAAGTCAGCGTTAAAACCGTGCTGAAAATTATTGCCGATGCCCCCGGAGGCGTACTGTATCACTGCACGGCAGGAAAGGACCGCACGGGCATAATTACCGCCTTGGTGCTGAGTATATGCGCAGTACCATACAACGACATACTCACGGATTACCAGCAAACCTACGCTTATCTTAGAGATTACGTGAAAAGGCTTTCTCAAAACGACCAAAGCTTTCCGGCTTTTCTCGGTCGTTCCGATTTAGAGTATATGGACGGTTTTTTTGAGCTCTTAAACAAAAAATACGGTTCTGTGCGTGAGTACCTGCTCTCGGCAGGCTTAACGGTGGAAGACATGGAAAACATACGAAAGAAGCTTATATAGTCGTTTTAGCCAAAACGTCCATAAATGGTGCAAAACGCCGGGTTATCGAACTTATTGAGGCGACAATTAAACCATTCGCTAAACTTGTCGCGGAAATCCCCCTTATGCTTGTAGGGCCGGCATAAGGGGGATAAATTCACACGGACTTTTAAGGGGCGATACATATTAAAAAATTTGTAAAAATATTGTGCGATATAGATACTCCCGAAGTAAAGCGCCTCATGTGCCTTATCGAGACACAAAGCAAGGCGACGTTGGGAGCCTGGGCCTTGTCGTATGCCGAAGCGCATTTTCTTACGATTTATGAAAAATCGTATTCCGACGGAAGGCCCCGTGCTACGCTGGAGGCAGCTCGCGCGTTTTTTTCGGGCGAACTGAAACTAAACGAAGCAAGAAAGCTTTTTGATTCTCATGCGGCAGCAAACGCTGCCGAGGGCAACTGTGCGGCACAGGCCGCGGCAAGAGCAATCGCGCATGCCGCGGCAATAACGCATACCGTTTCTCATACTCTGGGAACCGTGGTTTACGGCACGACCGCAATCGTCTGCGACATTGCCGGCACCGGCGAAACTTTTGAAACATACGAGCGGCTTACCGCCGCGGAATGCGTCAAAATGGAATCCGCGCTTAAGGCAATGGCAGTTGCGGACGAGAAAAATCCCGTAAAAATTGACTGGACCGCGATGACATCGGAAGGCTCGCTGCTGAGAAAAAGCTATTACTTCGGCAATAAAATATAACGAAACCCACGTTATATTTTATTGTCCCTCGCTTCGGATCAGAAATCGCTGCAAGAAGCACGCAGACGATTTCTAGGCTCTCCGGCTCGGCACGAGTAACCGCGTAGGTATTTTATGTGGTATTTAACTTCCGCGGTAATATAGAGGAATATGCAGTTGATCTGCGCGCATTTACTCCCCGATTTTGAGCTTGTCCAAGCTTTCGTCTATCTTGCTTACTATGTCTTTGAACATGCCGTCTTCAAACGGAGACTTAAGTCCGGCCTGTTTGATGAGGTTTGTAAAGATATCGAGCCCGCCGAGGCTGACGAGCCGAAAATAGCGCTCCCAGGCATCCTGCCTGTTTTCCTGCATGGCCGCCCAGAATTGAAGAGCGCAGGATGAAGCCAGACAATAATCTATATAGTAGAACGGCACTTCATAAATATGAGCCTGACGCTGCCAAACCCTGCCTTCGCCGTAGAACGGTATCCCGTCGTTATGTATGTACGGTTTGTAAACCTTTTCAAGCTCTGCCCAGCATTTGTTTCTTTCGGCTGGTGTCATGTCCGGGTTTTCGTAAACCAAGTGCTGGAAATGGTCGACCATGGTTCCGTAAGGTATGAAAACTATGGAATCGGCCAAGTGCTTATACATGTATTTGTCTGTCTTATCGCCGAAGAACTTGTTCATCCAGGGATAGGTGAAATACTCCATCGACATAGAATGGATTTCGCAGGTTTCAAGCGTTGCCTGCGTCAAAGCGGAAAGTACGTCTTTCTTACCCATAACGTATGCGTTGAGCGCATGACCCGCTTCGTGAGTCAGAACTTCCACGTCTCCGCTTGTGCCGTTAAAGTTCGCGAATATAAACGGAGAACTGTGCTCGGGTATAAATGTACAATAACCGCCGGGTGCTTTTCCGGGCTTGCTCAAAACGTCAAACAGCTCGTTGTCTGTCATAAAGCGTATAAATTCGGCAGTTTCCGGAGAGAGATCCTCGTACATTTTCTTGCCTTCGGCGAGTATCTGTTCGGGTGTTCCGGTAGGTTTGGCGTTTCCGCTCATGAACATAAGAGAATCGTTGTAAACGCTGAGTTTTTCCGCGCCGATCCTTTTTGCCTGGCGCTCTTTAATGCGGACCGCGGCGGGAACAAGGTCTTCCACGACTTGCTTTCTGAACTTTTCGACATCCGAAGCGGTGTAACTGTTACGCATCATTCTGTTGTAACCGAGCTCGACAAAGTTCTCGTAGCCCATTTTTCTTGCCGCTGCCGTTCTGATTTTCACAAGCTTATCATAAAGCGTGTCGAGTTCGTCGGCATGTGACTTATAAAACGCTGCGGCGGTGTCAACCGCTTTGCGCCTTACTTCGGCATCGGTTGACTGCATAAATGCCGAGAGTTGAGGCATGGTAACGCTCTTTCCGTCAAACTCGAACTGAGCGGAGGCGAGCAGCTTTACATATTCGCTTACAACAGCGTTTTCCTCTTGCAAAAGCGGCACTATCTCCGGAGAAAACGACTTTTTCTGTATCTCGAGATTTGTAAAAAACACCTTCGGGAAAATGGTTTTAAGCTCCTCAAGATAAGGAGATTCAAGTATGGCCGTGCATACCTCGTCGTACGCCTGCTGCATAAGAGGTCCGATTCGGTCGTAATAATCCTTTTCGGAGCTGAAAAACTCGTCTTTGGTGTCGATTGTTGATTTAACGTTCGCGATTGTGCTGTAGGTTATCGATTCCTTCATAATCTCGTCTGATTCCCTTATAAGCTTCGCGGCTTCCTCAGCGCTTTTTGCTGCTTTTATCTTTTCCGTAATAGCTGAGAACTGTTCTTGAGCCTTCTCAATTTCATAACGTCTGTAAGGCATTTCACTGAATTTCATGTTATCCTCCTCAATCAAAATAGTTATTGATCCCCCAATAATAAAGCCGGCGCCGGTTAAATCATGCTTGACTTAGACGGCTGAGTATCCAAAAATCTTGTGAATCCTTCATGCAAAGCATTTGTATCTTTTGTATATCTGAATAACTTATTGCCTTTTGGGACGGACGGCGCAGTCTCGGCAGACGGAACGCGTCCGGTCTTTGCCGGGCTATACTTGCCTGCAAGCCTTACTAAAATTTCTGCCGAGTCTATTTTGCAAGCGGACGCTACGGCTTTTTTGATCTTCCCGCTTTCTCCGAAAGTATTTGTATATGTCCCGTCTGTTTCACCGTATGAGTTCAGCGGAAAAACCAAGTCGGCTGTTTCTGCCGTTTCTGTAAAGTAAGCGTCAAAGCACACCAGAAATTCGAGCCCGGACAGCTCGATATTCTCGCCGAACGTAACGAGAGCTTTTATTTCTGTCTGACCGATTTCTTCCGCGGCTTGTATACCGGCATCATAAAGCCCTCTGCTGTTGCAGTTACGCAGAAGCGGAACAACTCTGTTTTTACCGGACAAAATGGCGATTGCCGCGATTAAAAGCTCGGCGTCATAAGTGAACGCGCTTTCTTCGTACACGATTACTGAGTTTTCTGCGTTAAGATATGCAAGGGCGGCTGATTTTACACTGTCGGAAACAACCGTATCTTTCAGGTATTCTGCCATTTCCGGAGACGGTACCGCCTCTTTGCGCTCTCGCACGATTGATTTTACGAACTGCTTTAAGACATCGAGATTGTCGTCTGTTGTTATTTTGTGAGCCGCGTATGAGGAAAGAACCGTAGCGGCACTGTTTACCGCAAGCAGAATCTTTCCTTCCGAAACGGCTTGCTTCATCCTTATTGCCGCAACGGTGTGAGACTTGTGTATATCTTTTTCAAAAACGAGCATTACATCGGCGTTCAAGAGTTCTTCAAGGCTGCGTTTAGTTTCGTCTCTTCCCATGACAGAGGAGATTCCGTTCTTTTTCATGTTAAAGCAAACGGCGGGGTTATCGGATACGCTTTCTGTAAAGCGCTTTATCGGTATCAATTCCTCGTTTGTAAGCTTATCCGAGACGGATACAATAATATTTTTCCTCGCGAAGCCCGAAAGTTTTTCGTTTAAATACGACAACGCCTCATCATAGGTCACGGCTACAGTTTCTCCGTTTTTGCGTATATGCGGCTGCGTGACCCGTTTGAGTCCGAGTACGTTGTTTGTCGCTCCGAACCGGCCTTTCGCGCACAGTATAGACATTTTTCCCGAGTCTGCGCCGGGAAGATTGCGAAGAAGCGTGTTTCCGGCAATTGTAAGCCGTGATTTGCAGCCGAGACCGCAGAACGAACAAACTTCGTCGAAAACGCATTCGTTCAACGGTACGGATTTTTTTGCTCCGCTGACTTCAAGCAGTGCCCCCGTCGGGCAGACGGCGACACACTGACCGCAGGAAATACAGTCTGTGTCCGCGAGTCTCGTGCTCATGGCAGGTAAAATCTCTGTGTCGAACCCTCTTGCGACAAGCCCGAACGCAGTTGAGCCTATAACATCGTCACAAATACGGACACAGAGACCGCACAGTATGCATTTATCGGGATTGCGCCTGATAAAAGGATGACTGTTGTCAGTCAGCGATTCGCGCGAGTGCATGAAACCGTCGTATTTTTCAGGGTTTACGTTTTCTTGGCTTGCCTGCTCTATCAGTTTGCATTCGAAATAATCACCGCAGCCGCATTCGAGACAGCGCGTTGCTTCGCGAAGGGCTTCCGGTTCGTCGTAGCCGAAGTTTATTTCGTTAAAGTCGCGTTTTGCCGTTTCCGCGTCCCTGTGTCGCATTTTCACGCGCGGCAGCTTCTCCCGCAATCCGAATTCTTCTGCGGTTTTTTCCTGTTTAACGAGATAAGGTTCATTGTACTCCAATTTTTTGCCGTCCAGATAGCCGGCTATAATGTCCGAAGAAAAACGCGCTTCGCCTATCGCGGCTATGGCAATATCCGCGCCCTTGTTTGTGGCATCGCCTATCGCGAAAACTCCTTCAAGGTTTGTCAGGAAGTTTTTTTCGCCGGCGGCTAAGGTTCCGCGCTTTGTGAGTTTAAGTTCCTCAAAGCCTTTCGGGTCGAAAACCTGACCGATTGCGATAATAACGATATCGGCATCAAGCGTTTCAAAGCCGCCTTCAATCGGAACGGGAGCGCGCCTTCCGCTCGCGTCGGGTTCGCCGAGCTGCATTAATTGCAGCCTGACTGCTTTAACTCTGCCGTTTTCGGCAATAATCTCTGCCGGATTTGTAAGATTTCTGAAAATTACGCCTTCTTGCTCGGCTTCGTCAATTTCGATTTTTTCCGCAGGCATTTCGGCCTTTGTTCTTCTGTAAATATTATAGACCTTGTCGGCTCCGAGTCTCACTGCTGTCCTGCATGCGTCCATGGCCGTGTTACCGCCGCCGACTATCGCTATGCGTTTGCCCTCACAAGAAAAACGCCCAAAGGCTGCTTCCCTGAGGAAATCTATTCCGCCAATAACGCCATCGCTGTTTTCTCCGGGGCAGCCGAGCGTTACGCTCGTCCATGCTCCGGCGGCGATTACAACGGCATCGTTTGATTTTCGAAGTTTTTCCAACGTAATATCTTTGCCGATTTTCACTTCGTTGACGAGAGTGACGCCCATATTTTCTATAAGAGATATTTCAGAATCCAAAACTTTTTTCGGAAGCCGGTATTCCGGTATTCCGTAGCGCAGCATACCGCCCATTTTAGGCATTGCGTCGTAAATCGTGACCGCTATGCCTTTTTTGCGCAGGAAGTAAGCGCAGGAAAGACCGCCCGGACCGCCGCCGACAACGGCAACTTTTTTGTCTTTCTCCGCTTCGATAACGGGGGTATAGGGATTTTCAGAATTCAAATCCGCGTCAGCTGCGAAATATTTCAGTTGCGCGATGTTTATCGGTTCTTCGACCAATGTTCTTCTGCAAGCGGTTTCACAGGGGTGGGGGCAAACTCTGCCTATGCTCGCGGGAAGGGGAAGTTTTTCTTTTATAAGCTCGACTGCCGCGCGATATTCCCCGTTTGCGATAAGTCCGACATAGCCCTGACAGTCCGTTCTTCCCGGGCAGGCCAGAGTACAGGGCGGACGGCAATCCCCTCTGTGGTCGGATAAAAGCAGTTCGAGGGCAGTTTTGCGTGTTGAGGCGATTTTCTCGGAATTTGTTAGTATGTTCATTCCTTCCGCCGCGAGCGTAGAGCAAGATCTTAAGAGTTTCGGACTGCCGGCGGCCTCAACGACGCATACGCCGCAAGCGCCGTAGGTTTTCACCCTGTCGTCGTGGCAAAGTGTTGGGATTTTTATATTGTTAAGACGGCAAACATCCAGTATCGTCATGTTTTCCGAGGCGGTGAGCGTTCTCCCGTCAATTGTTAGATTTATCATTTAGCCCGCCTCCTAGTTTACCGAAACTGCGCCGAATTTGCACACAGTTTCACATTTGCCGCATTTAACGCATTTTTTCGCATCGATAGTATGGACTTTCTTCGGTTCGCCGGATATGGCCGATGTAGGGCAATTGCGCTTGCAAGCCGTACATCCCGAGCATTTTTCGGCGATTATATCAAAACGAAGCAGTGGAGCGCATTGCTTTGCGCTGCACCTTTTTTTGTAAATGTGGTCTTCGTATTCGTTTCTGAAGTATTTAAGCGTGGTTAAAACAGGGTTCGGGGCAGTCTGCCCGAGACCGCACAAAGAACCGTCCTTTATTTGAAGAGCAAGTTCTAAGAGCAGCTCGATATCTCCGTCACGGCCTTCTCCCGCAGTGATTCTCTCGAGAATTTCCAGCATGCGCTTTGTTCCGATGCGGCAATGTATGCATTTTCCGCAGGATTCCTTACAGGTGAAATCCAGAAAAAACCTTGCCATATCGACCATGCAGGTAGTTTCGTCCATAACGACCATACCGCCCGAGCCCATGATTGCGCCTGTTGCCGAAAGGCTTTTGTAGTCAATAGCGGTTTCGATGAGCTCGGACGGTATACAGCCGCCGCTCGGGCCGCCCATTTGTACGGCTTTAAACGCCTTGCCGTCTTTTATTCCGCCTCCGATATCGTAAATAACCTGTTTAAGTGTCATACCCATCGGTATTTCGACCAGACCGCCTTTGTTTATCTTACCCGTCAGAGCAAAAACCTTTGTGCCCTTGCCCGTTTCCGTTCCCAAAGCGGCAAATGCGTTTCCGCCGTTGTTTATGATCCAGGCGACGTTTGCGTAAGTCTCGACATTGTTAATATTCGAGGGCTTTTGCCAAAAACCCTTTTGGGCAGGGAAAGGCGGTTTTAGTCTGGGCATACCTCTCTCGCCCTCAAGCGACGCTATAAGAGCTGTTTCTTCGCCGCAGACAAAGGCGCCGGCTCCCGCTTTTATTCGCAGATCAAAGCTAAAGCTCGAGTTTTGAATGTTTTTGCCGAGCCGTCCATTCATTTTGGCCTGTTCTATTGCGGCCTCAAGCCTGGCAATCGCGAGAGGGTATTCGGCACGGACGTAAACTACACCTTCGTCCGAGCCTATAGCATAGGCGGCGATGAGCATACCTTCGATCAAAGTATGAGGATCTCCCTCAATGACAGCCCTGTCCATAAACGCGCCGGGGTCGCCCTCGTCGGCGTTGCAGATAACATATTTTTTATCTCCGGCCGCAGCTCTTGCGGCGTTCCATTTAAACCAGGTCGGAAAGCCGGCTCCGCCTCTGCCGGCGAGCCCTGAAAGCTTAATCTCCTCTATAACCTGCTCGGGTGTCATGCCGAGACATTTATTGAAAGCTTCGTACCCTTTTTGTGCAAGATAGGACTCGATGTTTCCGGGATCGATAATTCCGCAGTTTCTCAAAGCAATTCTCGTTTGCCTTTTTAAAATCTCTCCGTCTTCGAATGGGAGTATGTATTTTTCGGCGCTGTTTTCTTCACCGTTTATATATTTTACTATTTCGTCGATTTGCTCGGGCGATGTTATTTTCACAAAAGTGGTCTTAGAGTTATCCCCGTAAACATCAACTATCGGCTCAAGATAACACATGCCGATGCAGCCCGCGGTTTGTATATCTATATCGTTCCCCAGACGCTCTTTAAGCATAGAGAGGGTTTCCGTAGCTCCGGCGGCTATACCGCAGCTTCCTCTGCCGATTACAAGCTTCATTTTGCACCCTCCGTCTTAACGATTTCCTTAAGTATGGCTCTGACTCTGTCCGGGGTAAGACTGCCGTAAGTTTTTTCGCCGATCATCATAACCGGGGAAAGACTGCAGCAGCCGAGGCAGGCGACGTTGGAAAGAGTAAAAAGTCCGTCCGGAGTCGTTTCGCCTTCGCCAATGCCAAGCTCGGAACATATTGCTTCCTCGATTTTCTTCGAACCGTTCACATGGCAGGCCGTGCCCTGGCAGAGCATAATCACATGTTTGCCTACCGGTTTAAGCCTGAATTGCGTGTAGAACGTCGCAACCCCGATAACTTTTGCGGGTTTTACGCCAAGTCTGCCGGATATCAAGAGCAGCAGGTCATGCGGCAGATAGCCGTACTTGTTCTGGGCGGCTTGAAGCACTGTAATCAATGCGCCTTCCGTATCTGCATATTTTTCTAAAACGGGTTCGAAACCGTCATATTTGTTCTTGCCGCATTTGCATTCTAAGTCCATGTCATCCCTCGTTCCGGCTTGAGTTGTTTCCCCGTCCGAAAATAAAACTTTCGGAATTATATTTGCCGGTTCTTCGGGCAAGGGGTACTGTCTCATCAAACCAAAATACTGTTCATTAGTCGGCAGAGTGTTCTCCGCAGTCTGTCTAACGGCGTTTCGCGTCACACCGCAGTTCCGCGGCAATATATTTTCTTTGCAGTAATATTTATAGCACAAAGAAGGGGTGGATTCAATTGTATTTTACCAACAATGGTATATTTGACACTTGGTAATGCTATGATATAATATTTAATACCGCGAAAGTCAGCTACCGATAAAATGCTTGCGTGTTTACTCGGATTAAGCAGACACGCTTTGATACGCTCGCAGTGTTTTTTTGCGGCGTTTCTGCGGCATGTTAGGGAACAAATAATGCTACGTTTTGTTACCGGAGTAATTACTTTATGCCAAAGGGGGATACACATGGCAAAATCGGGAAGATTTGAAGTCAGAAAAGAAAACGGAAGCCTTTTTGATAACATAAAGATAATTGTTGATAAAGAAACAGGCGTTCAGTACCTGTTTTATGCATTCGGAGAGGCGGGCGGCCTGTCTGTACTCATGGACAAAGACGGAAGGCCGCTTATAGACAAAGGAGACGGAATTTACGGCAATAACGGCGGATATTAAATACGCCTAAGAACCGTTAAAGACCGTGCTCCGTCAACGCTGATTTAAAAATAGCTCTAACGATAAGGTGATACGATGTATGATGTAATAATTATAGGTGCGGGGCCGGCGGGCCTTTCTGCCGGGCTTTACGCCGCGCGCGCGAATTTAGACGTAGTAATATTGGAAAAAATGTATCCCGGCGGACAAATTGCCATAACTGACGAAGTCGATAATTATCCCGGCTCCGAGCCGAACGCGAGCGGTCCTTCCCTGACCGCGAGGATGGCTGAGCAGGCCAAACATTTCGGGGCAAAAATCGTGACGGACTCAGTGCAGGATATTTCGCTTGAAGGCCACATAAAAGTTGTAGAAGGAAAGAAAAACACATATGAGGGCAAAACCGTTATAATCGCTACGGGCGGGCGTCCCCGTCTTATAGGCTGCCCCGGAGAGAAAGAGTTTACGGGCAGGGGCGTAAGTTACTGCGCCACCTGTGATGCGCCTTTTTTCAGGGATTTGGAGGTTTTTGTGGTCGGCGGGGGAGACGCGGCGGTTGAAGAAGCTTTGTATATAACAAAGTTTGCGCGCAAGGTGACGATAGTGCACAGGAGAGACGAACTTCGCGCCGCAAAATCAATAGTCGAAAAAGCGAAGGTTAACGAGAAAATTTCGTTTATGTGGGATACGGTAATCGATGAGATAAAGGGCGGCAACGAGGTTGAAGCCGCCGTATTCAAAAACGTTAAGACCGGAGAGACGAAGGAATATAAGGCTGCGCCTGAGGACGGCACATTCGGGATTTTCCCGTTTATCGGATTTTTACCGGTAAGCGAACTTTTTGAGGGTAAAGTTGAAATGGACGGCGGCTATATAATAACGGACGAAAACATGAGAACAAACGTTGGCGGAGTATTCGCAGCCGGAGACGTACGGGTTAAAAGCTTAAGACAGGTTATAACAGCGGCTGCTGACGGCGCGATTGCGGCGACGCACGCTGAGAAATATATAGAGAGTAACGAACAGTATTACTTCGGCAACAAAATATAGGAAAACGCTATATTTTGTTGTTCCCTCGCTAAGACGCAGATGTGTCGCATTTGAGCACTGCAGCGTATCTAGACGCGTCTGCTCGGCACGAGTAATCACATAAGTATTTTATACGGTATTTAACTTCCGCGGTAATAGATTATCAAGGTAAGGGCCGATTGGCAGAGATACTCGAAGACAATAATTTCAGCGGCTGCTTGGGGGGATTCCTGTGCCCGTGTCAACGTCGATATTTTTGGCGGTTTTGTTGGTGTACAACCTGCTTTTTGCTATTTTTGTCATATTCTTTGAAAAACGCAGTCCCGCGTCTACCTGGGCATGGCTTATGGTTGTTGCGCTCTTGCCGTATGTCGGCTCGTTTATCTACCTGATAATCGGCTTTGAGGCCAGAAAGCACAAGACGTTTGCAAACAAAGCAAAGGAAGACAAGAGGAATATTGACGGTATTATGACTCTCGACATTAACGGGCTCAGGCATTTTAACGAGCAGGGAGTTATTATGAACCGAGCTTCGATACTGAGCAAAGAGAGCTACGAGGATCTGAACGACCTTGTTTGCCTTAACTTCAGCTCCGGTACCGGGGCGCTGACGTTTGATAACGAAACAGAGCTGTTTTTTGAAGGGTCAGAGAAGTTTGAGCGTTTATTTGAGGATATAAGAGGCGCAAAAAGCTTTATCCATCTCGAGTATTATATATTCAGAAATGACAAGCTCGGGAAACGGCTGCTGCGCGAGCTTATCGAAAAGGCAAGGCAGGGAGTCGAGGTGTGCCTTCATATCGACGGTATGGGCTCCGCTCGCGTGCCGAAGTTTATTTTCCGCGAATTTAAGGAGGCGGGAGGACGGCTTGCCGTTTTTATTCCTCCGAGATTCATAAGGCTTAATTACAGAAATCACCGGAAAATAGCTGTTATTGACGGCAAGCTCGGGTACATTGGCGGCCTGAACATCGGAGACGAATATCTGGGGGAGAAAAAGCGTTACGGACATTGGCGCGACGCACATATGAGGATTTGCGGCCAGGCGGTGAAAGAGCTTGAACTGAGATTTTGCCTTGACTGGAATCATACTTCGAAGTATAAAATTGTGCCCGGAGACAAATATTACCCTGATGTAAGGTTCGAAGGAAACGTTCCAATACAAATCGTTTCCAGCGGGCCGGACACGAAATGGCCGAGCGTTTACCAGTCGTATCTCAAGATGATATCCGAAGCCGAGCACAGCATTTATATACAAACACCTTATTTCATACCGGACGATGCCATGCTCGAGCTGCTCAAAATCGCTGCGCTCGGCGGAATAGACGTGAGAATAATGATACCGAAAAACCCCGATCACCCGTTTGTTTACTGGGCAAACACGTCATACCTGAGCGAACTCGTTCCCGCAGGCGTGCGCTGTTATGAATACAAGGACGGCTTTGTACATTCAAAACTGGTTATGATAGACAACAAGTTCATGTCGGTCGGTACGGCAAACATGGATGTCAGGAGTTTCAAGCTGAACTTCGAAATTAATGCGTTCGTATACGACGAAAAAACCACAAGGGTCGCCGTTAACAGGTTTTTGGACGATATAAAACAATGTGAGCTTTTTGACCAAGCAAGCATTGCCGGCCGCAGGTGGTACGAAAAAGTCAAAGAAGCTTTTTCCAGGCTGATATCGCCGCTTTTATAACGGTTTTGCGGCAAACAGGGCTTCGACGGGCAGGCACACTAATTTTTGGAAAGATATACGGCTGCGCTTGAGGGCGCGTGGGTACGGTTTGAACAGCACTTACTTTTGGGAGCAATTATGACAAACAAGACAGTTGCCGCAGCGACTTTGGGCTGCAAGGTGAACTTTTACGAAACGGAAGCAATATTGGGATTGTTCAAGGCTGAGGGCTACAAGGTAGTAGACTTTTCGGAGCATTCGGACGTTTATATAATCAACACCTGTACGGTTACGAACCAGGGTGACAAGAAATCGCGGCAGATGATACGGCGCGCGGCGGTTTTGAACCCAGACGCGGTTATCGCGGCGGTCGGCTGTTATGTGCAGGCGGAGCCCGATACCGTTTCGAAGATTGACGGTGTGAGCCTGTTAATGGGTACAAAGGACAGAAGCAAGATAGTAAGCGCTGTCGAAGAATGTCTGCAGAAGAAAACACGCTTGGTTAATGTCACGGACTACGGAGCGCAGGCCGAGTTCGAAAAGCTTAACGTCAACATGCTGAGCGGAAGACAGCGTGCTTTCATCAAGATTCAGGACGGCTGCGACAGATATTGCGCATATTGTATTATACCGTATGTGAGAGGGCCGATAAGAAGCAGGCCGCTTGCGGATATCGCCGAGGAAGCGAGAACGGTTGCGAAGAGCGGCCATAAAGAAATAGTGCTGTCGGGCATACACGTTTCGTCATACGGGAGGGACACGGGTTCCGAACTTTGCGATGCCATTGCCGCCGTATCTGAAATCGAAGGCATTAAGCGTGTCCGCATGAGTTCGCTGGAACCCACGATAATAACAGAACGTTTTGTTAATCTGCTGGGCAGGAACCCGAAAATTTGCGACCATTTTCATCTTTCGCTGCAAAGCGGCTGCGACAGGACGCTAAAGCGCATGAACAGGCGTTACACGGCGGAGCGGTACGCCGAAGCGGCTTCGCTCCTGCGCGGTGTGTTCCCGGACATTGGGCTGACGACTGATGTTATAGTCGGGTTTCCGGGGGAGACTGACGAGGACTTTGAGCAGAGTCTGGAGTTTTGTAGGAGAATCGGACTTTCAAGAATACACGTTTTTCCTTACTCCGCAAAAAAAGGGACAAGGGCCTATGATTTTCCCGAAAATGTGCCGGAGCATGTAAAGACGGAAAGAGTGAAAAGGCTTTCGGAGACTGCCGGTGAGCTGTCGGTTGCATTCGCGGCGAGCATGATCGGAAAGGACAAGTCCGTGCTTTTTGAGAGAAGGCTCGAAACGGGAGAGTATATCGGTTATACTACCAACTACATACCGGTCGCGAGAAACAGTGATGACGATTTAACCGGTAAAATTTTGAATATCAAGATGGACGAAGCCTGTGTGAAGGCTAAATTTTTCGACATATGACATAATTAGTTTGCATTATGGCTTAAAATGAGATAAAATCATGACAGGCACGGTAATATAATTATAGGGCGGAGGGGAATGTATATGTATAATTCCGAGACACAAAAATTCATCAATCCTGTTAAAGACGCAAATCCGGAAGTTAAGGATGTAATGCAGACTGTGTACAACGCCCTGAAGGAAAAAGGGTACAGTCCGATTAATCAAATCGTCGGGTACATACTTTCCGGCGACCCGACTTATATAACGGGACACAACAATGCACGCAACCTGATTTCCAAGTTTGACAGAGACGAACTTCTCGAAGAACTTGTCGGCTTTTATATCAACTCGAGCAAATGAAGCGTATACTGGGGATAGACTACGGAGATAAGAATATCGGCATAGCGGTTTCCGATTTGCTGGGATACACGGCTCAGCCTGTATGTGTTTTGCGCAGGCAAGACAAACTCGAATATAAAAATACCATAGCCGAAATAAAGAAAATTTTCGAAGATTACGAGTGCGGATCAATAGTATTGGGTTACCCCGTCAGCCTTGATAACAGGGAGCTCGAAAGATGCAAAAAGACGCTTTTGTTTAAAGAACGTCTTGAAAGTATAATGCAAGGGGTTGAGATAACGCTTCGTGATGAGCGTTTGTCAACAATCGGAGCTATGCGTCCGCTTGATGAAGCCGGGCTTCGTTACGGCAAGAAAAAAGACGTGATTGATAAAATGGCTGCTGTTTATATTCTACAGGGTTATTTGGATTATAAGGCAAAACAGAAAGATATATCTGATAAGGAGAAAGCAAAGATGAATGATGAATTTGACAACGAAATGGACGGCTTCGACGAGGAGTTTGAAGTAATATCGTTTACGAGCGAGGACGGAGAAAAACTTGACTGCATTATTATAGACAGTCTTGAGCACGAAGGGACGACATACTTGCTCGTTGTAAACGCAGAGGATGCCGAGGACGATGAGGCTCCCGCTGATATCCTCAAGGAAGTCGCCGAGGGCGATGACACATTTAGCTATGAATTTATCGAAGACGACGAAGAGTTCGAAAAAATAGCGGCAATGTTCGAAGAAAACAAAGATGATTACGAGCTGCAGTAGCTCAGCGCGGAGGATGGTTCCGCAAAAGCATTTGGTACGAGGTTTTTGTTAAATTTGGGGGCGACCTGCGCGCCCCTGTTTTCCGTGTAAAGTTTTTGTGGCAGTGACTCTTTTGCACCAAGCCTGCGGAGATTGCATGAGCCTAACTCGGTAAAACGCGAAAAAAATTACGGCAGAAACGGTACCTTCATATCTGTTACCCGTTATTTTATTTGATTTCTTCGGAATAAACAAAATATAAAACAGTTATAATTTATTTGTTGAACGTCCCGGAGACGCGGGGAATTATCGAAACCGGATAAGGGCAGAAATCCAATGTTTTGAGGGATTTCAAGACCGAAAAGCTTACAAAGAACATTTCAAAACAAACCATAAATAACCATTTATTGATTATGCGGGCAAGACCCGCTCTAACGGAGGTAAAAATTTGGCGCCAAAGACTTCAAAATTGAAGGTCTTTTCTTTGGGCGGTATCCAGGAAATCGGAAAGAACATGACAGTTCTGGAATACGGGCAGGACATTATTGTAATAGACTGCGGAGTATCGTTTCCCGAAGACGATATGCTCGGAATAGATCTTGTAATACCGGATTTTACTTATTTAGTCAGAAATAAGGATAAAATCAGGGGCTTGGTACTTACGCACGGTCACGAGGACCACATAGGTGCGGTACCGTACTTTTTCAGGGATTTAAATGTCCCTGTTTACGGCACAAGGCTAACGCTTGGGCTTGTAGAGATAAAATTAAAGGAACACAATCTGCTTAATAAGACGACAAGGACTATAGTATCGGCCGGGGAAACAATAACACTCGGCAAGTTCCAAATAGAGTTTATAAATGTTACCCACTCGATAGCGGATTCGTGCGCTCTCGCCATAACAACGCCTGTCGGAGTTGTTATACACTCGGGTGACTTTAAAATCGACTATACGCCGATTAACGGCGATATGATAGATCTGCAAAGGTTTGCCATGCTAGGCAAAAAGGGCGTTCTGCTTTTTATGTGCGAGAGCACGAATGTAGAGCAGTCAGGTTACACGCTGTCCGAAAGGTCTGTCGGAGTAAGCTTTGAGCATATATTCAACGAAGCCAGACACAGTCGTATAATTGTCGCGACGTTTTCGTCAAACATACACAGGATACAGCAGGTTATATATTCGGCCTATAACTACGGAAGAAGAGTCGCTTTTGTCGGAAGAAGCATGCTAAATGTAGTTAAGACGGCAACGGAGCTCGGATATCTTGAGGCTCCGGATAAGATGATAATCGATATAAACGAAATAAAGAACTATGAGGACAACGAGATCGTGATTATTACGACCGGCACGCAGGGCGAGCCTATGTCGGCTCTTTCTCGCATGTCATCGGCCGAGCATAAGCAGGTCGAGATTAAACCCGATGATAAAGTAATCATCAGCGCGTCCAGCATACCCGGCAACGAACGCTCGATTTCGAGAGTTGTAAACGATCTTATGAAGCGCGGGGCGGACGTTATATACGAAGGACTCATGGACACGCATGTATCCGGCCATGCGAAACAGGAGGAAATCAGGCTGCTGCATTCTCTTGTCAGGCCGAAGTACCTCATGCCCGTTCACGGCGAGTACAAGCATCTGTGCCGGCACAGGGAGCTTGCAATGTCTATGGGACTGTCTCCCGACAATATTTTCGTAATGAATGTCGGGGATGTGCTTGAGTTAAGTTCGAACAGCGCAAAGGTGACGACGACCGTTCCTTCCGGCCAGGTTCTTATAGACGGTCTTGGAGTCGGCGATGTCGGCAATATAGTTCTTAAGGACAGAAAAATACTGTCGCAGGATGGTTTGATAGTTATCGTGGTTTCAGTCGAAAGTGAAACCGGGCGGATAGTCTCGGGGCCGGATCTGATATCGAGAGGCTTTGTTTATGTAAGAGAGTCCGAGGACTTGATGGAAGAAGGCAAAAAAGTAATACAGGAAGCCATAGACAATGCCGACTCAAAGAGCATTACACAGTGGAACTACCTGAAATCTGTTATGAAGGATTCGGTTAAAGAGTTTTTCTGGCAAAAGACAAAGCGCAACCCAATGATACTGCCCATTGTTATGGAGGTCTAGATGAGCGAAATCGTTGACGCGGCAAAGCAATTCTCGATAAAGCTGAAAAATTGCCGGGAGTTTACGGAGTATGCCGAAAGCAGGGCAGCTTTGCTTGCGGACGAAGAAATCGGTTCGTTCTATTTGCTATATAAAAAGGCCAAGGACGAGCTTGGCGCGCGCGAGATGAGTTACGACGAGGAAAAGCGCATAAGCTCTCTTTATTGGGATTTGATGTTTAACGAAAAAGCAAGGCGCTATTTTGAGGCGGAGAAACGGCTTGTCGCCGTACTGAAAGAAATTTTCGGCTTGATAGACAATGTTATGACCGGAATAGAGCTGTAGCTATTCTAGGTTCTTTGAAGGTGTAAATGATGAAAAAATCTCCGTACGGTACGGTTTTAGACGTGGTCGGGTTCTTGACGGGTTCGGTGTTCAACATCGTTCTGACCGTTATTATTATCGTGCTCGCTGTTACGTTTACTCAGAAGTATTTTAACTTGGGCAAGGAGTTTGTCGACGAATCCGCTTCGGTCTCGGGAACGCCGCGCGAGGTTGCCGTTGTCGTGCCGGAGGGCGCTGATGCCATGGACATTGCTCGGATACTCGAGGAGAACGGGCTTGTAAACAGCAAGTATTATTTTTACGTGCAGGCGAGGCTTAACGGCTCGTATGAAAATTTTTATTACGGAACGTTTAAGCTGAACACGGGGATGACGACAAGAGACATTATGGACGCTCTTAAAACAATGCCTGAGGCGGCCGATACAAACGATGTCAGGATTACCATACCCGAGGGAAAGAATATTAAGCAGATTGCAGAGCTGCTTGAAAGCAAAGAACTGTTTTCGGCAGCCGATTTTCTCGAAGCCTGCAACAGTACGGAATACAACTATGATTTTCTGGATGGTATAAAGGACAGGCCAAACTATCTTGAGGGCTACCTTTTTCCCGACACTTATTTTCTCTCCGATAACCCGACTCCCGAAGAGCTGATTAAAAAAATGCTCAACCGGTTCGACGATGTTTTTGACTATGATATGAGAACAAGGGCGGCGGAGCTTGGCTTGACTATAGACCAGGTTGTTATAATGGCTTCGATAATCGAAAGAGAAATAAGCGTTCCAAATGAGCGGATACTTGCGTCCTCGGTTATTTATAACAGACTTAGCGAAGGAATGCCCCTGCAGATGTGTTCGACGGTCATGTATATACTCGATAAGCAGAAAGACAGGCTGCTCGAAACGGATTTGCAAATACAATCTCCCTATAACACCTATATAAACCCCGGCCTTCCGGTAGGGCCGATTGCGGGGCCGGGAAAAGCCAGCCTTGTCGCGGCGCTCAATCCCGCAGACACAAAGGATTTGTACTTCGTGCTCAAAGACGAAAAAACGGGCGAACACTTTTTTACACCCAATTACGACGCGTTTTTGCAAGCAAAGGCGCAGTATAATCAAAAATTTTAGAAAAGTATAGATTGGCTTTTATGTGTGACAAGTTTGAAGACAATGAACTGATAAATTATATCAGGGATACTCTCCCTGACTATGACGGCGTTTTGGGCGAAATACGCAGGGAGGCTTTCGAAGAAGGCCTTCCGATTATTCCGCTCGAAACGGCCCGTTTTATTTCTGCACTGTTAACGGCAAACCCGCCGAAGTATGTACTCGAAATCGGCTGCTGTGTCGGCTTCTCCGCGTCTCTCATGTCAAAATATCTTGTTGCTGGCGGACACATAACGACTATCGACAGATACGACTATATGATAGAGCGGGCAAGAAAGAACTTTGAGCGCATGGGTATAAAAGACAAAGTTACGCTGTTAGAGGGTCATGCGCAGGAGATACTGCCGATACTTAACGGCAGTTTTGATTTTATTTTTATAGACGCGTCAAAAGGGCAGTATCCGGAGTTTTTGCGCCAAAGCGTCCGTCTGTTGAAAAAGGGCGGAATGCTTGTATTTGATGATATATTCCAAGAGGGCAGGGTAACAAAACAAAGCCCGGAAATACCGAGACGGCAACGAACGATACATAAACGTCTCAACTCGTTCCTTTGGGCGGTTACGCACTCATTAGGACTTGAAACAAGCTTGATTCCTATAGGAGACGGCTTGGCCCTGTGCGTGAAAACCGCAGACACAGTGATTTTGGAGGACATGTTGTGAAGAAACCTGAAATATTAGCCCCGGCGGGGGATTTTGAACGATTGCAGGCGGCCGTTCTTTACGGTGCGGATGCAGTTTACCTCGGAACGCAGACGTTTTCACTGAGGGCAAAGGCAAAAAATTTCGGAGCGGAGGAGCTGCACCGTGCGGTTGAATACGCTCACGCTTCCGGAGTCAGAGTATATGTAACCGCGAATATATTCGCGCATAACGAGGACATAGACGGCGCTGAGCCGTTTTTTAAAATGCTCGGAGAGGTCGGACCGGATGCCGTGATTATTTCCGACCCGGGCTTGTTCGATATTTGCAAAGAGATTCTTCCTAACCAAGAAATACACATCAGCACGCAGGCTAACAATACAAATTACCGCTCGGCTGCGTTTTGGCACAAGCTCGGAGCAAAGAGAATCGTTTTGGCGAGAGAGCTTTCTGTAAACGAGATAAAAGATCTCAGGGAGAAAACTCCGGAGACTTTGGAATTGGAAGCGTTTGTACACGGGGCGATGTGTATATCCTATTCCGGCCGGTGTTTGCTTTCAAGCTATATGACGGACAGGGACTCAAACAGAGGGGCGTGTTCCCAGCCTTGCAGGTTTAACTACGAATTGGTCGAGAAGACAAGGCCCGGAGAAACAATGCCCGTATACGAAGACGAGAGAGGCACGTATATTTTTAATTCGAAAGATCTCTGCCTTGTAAGGCATTTGCCCGAGCTTATAAACGCCGGCATATCCGGCTTGAAAATCGAGGGCAGAATGAAAACATCGTATTATACGGCATCGGTTGTGAAAACATATCGCGAAGCTGTGGACGATTTGTTTACCGATCCGGAAAAATACGAGGCAAAAAAGGATATATATCTGCGCGAGCTTGAAAAATCCAGCCACAGAAGCTATACAACCGGTTTTTATTTCAACAAAACCACTTCCGAAGATCAGGTGTATGCGGATTCGGCCTATATACGCACTCATGATTTTGTCGGGGTCGTTCTGGAGTATGACGATGAAACCGGAACGGCCGTTGTGGAACAGCGTAATAAATTCTCTGTCGGAGACACCGTGGAGTTTTTGCGGCAGGACGGGGAAAATTTCAGCCAGAAAATATGCAAAATCACAAACGCCGGCGGCGAAGAGATAGAAAGCGCGCCTCATGCCCAGCAGATCATCAAAATACAGGCGGAAAAACCTGTGAAATTTATGGACATGCTGAGGACGGAGATAAAGTAGTGCTTCGGCAATAGAGCATAGGATAACACTGTATTTTTTGCATCGTCGCTAAGACGCAGATGCGCTACGGCGGCACGGGTAACCGAGTATGTATTTTATGCGGTGTTTAACTTCTGCGGTAATTTCACTTTAGTGTAAGCAAAAGACGAGAAAACTGCTTTACAGCGGTTCTCTCGTCTTTAATGTTTTTGTCGGTACAACTATATCCTCGCCACACCCGTTTTTCTTGCGGCTTCCGCTACAGCCGAAGAAACGGCAATTTTTATGCGCGGGTCAAACGCGTTCGGAAGAATGTACTCGGCGTTTAGCTCATTGGGAGCGACCAAAGAAGCTATGGCTTGGGCAGCCGCTATTTTCATCTCGTCGTTTATGTCGCCGGCGCGAACATCAAGCGCGCCTCTGAATATACCCGGGAACGCAAGCACATTGTTTATCTGATTGCTAAAATCGCTCCGACCTGTGCCGATTACGGCGGCTCCGGCGCGTTTTGCTTCCTCCGGCATTATTTCCGGAACAGGGTTTGCCATGGGGAAAACAATGGAGCGCTCCGCCATGCTTGCGACCATCGCTTCGGTTACGGTTCCGGGTGCCGAAACGCCGATAAACACATCAGCGCCCTTAATCGCATCGGCAAGCGTGCCGCGGAAACCTTCGAGGTTTGTGGTCTCGGCCATTTCGGCTTTAACGTCGTCCAACCCGTCTCTGCCTTTGTAAATCGCACCCTTTCTGTCGCATAATATAACGTTTTTTACTCCGACGGAAAGAAGAAGCTTTATAACGGCGATCCCGGCCGCGCCTGCTCCGCTTGTAACAACTTTTATATCGCCTATATTCTTGCCTACGATTTTAAGAGCGTTTATAAGCGCGGCGAGCGTTACTACGGCTGTTCCATGCTGGTCGTCGTGAAAAACTGGTATGTCGCAGCAGGCTTTTAGACGTTTTTCGATTTCAAAACAGCGCGGCGCGGAAATATCCTCAAGATTTATACCGCCGAAACTACCGGCCAGCAGTTTGACAGTGTTTACTATCTCGTCCGTATCTTTTGAGCGTATGCAAAGAGGTATAGCGTCTACACCGCCGAATTCCTTAAAAAGCACACATTTGCCTTCCATAACGGGCATTCCGGCTTCGGGTCCGATATCGCCCAGCCCCAAAACGGCCGTGCCGTCGGTTACGACTGCAACAGTGTTATGTCTTGCCGTAAGTTCGTAGCTCAAATCTATATTTTTTTGTATCTCAAGGCAGGGTCTCGCGACCCCGGGCGTATAGGCGAGAGAAAGGTCTTCCCTGCTTTTCACGCTGACTTTTGATACGGTTTCAAGCTTTCCGCCCCAAAGTTTATGCATCCTTAATGATTCTTCGCTAATGTCCATTTTACCTCCGGCGCTCATCGCCTATTTTGAAAATTTCTTGCTTATTCTCTTAAGTTTGTCGATTATTTTAATCGACTGAGGGCAGACCTCTTCGCAGCGGCCGCAGGCGATGCACTGTGCGGCCTCGTTCGCGGGATTGGCCTTGCGGTATTCTTCGGCGGCATTTTCGTTATCCAGACTGCGCTTAAAGTTGTTATATACCGTAAAATTCTGCGGTATATCTATCATCATAGGGCAATCGATGCAGTATCTGCATGATGTACAGGGAATTTCTGCCGCCTTCTTGAGTATTACGACCGCTTTGTCGAGAATTTCGTTTTCCTCGGGAGAAACAGGCTTGAAGTTTGAAATCGTATCGACATTATCTCTCATCTGATCGAGTGACGACATACCGCTGAGAATTGTCATGATTCCCGGCAGGGTTGCGCAATACCTAAGCGCCCAAGAAGCCGCGGAAGCTTCTGGGTTGCCGGCTTTTAGAAGCTTCATGGCTTCATCGGGTACATTTGCCAATGTGCCGCCCTTAACGGGTTCCATAATGATAATCGGCTTGTTATATTTTCTTGCGATATCGTACAGTTCTTTTGATCTTGTCTCGTCCGTCCAGTCGAGGTAATTAATCTGCAGCTGAACAAATTCAAGAAAATCGCTTGTTTCATCTAAGAAGCTTTCGAGAAATTCGGGGCTGTCATGGAAGGAGAAACCTATATGCTTTGCTCTTCCCTCAGCTTTAAGCCTTTTCATGAAATCAAACGCGCCGAATTTTTTGCATTTCTCATAAATTTCTTTGTTTACAGCGTGTATCAGATAAAAATCAAAGTAGTCGAGGCCCGTTCTCTCAAGCTGAGTACGAAAGATTTTTTCGAGATCCGCCTCTGATTCGACAGGCCACATGGGCAGCTTATCGGCAACCGTGAAGCTTGCTCTGGGATATCTGTCTGTTACCGCTTCTTTTAAAATACATTCCGATCTGCCTTCGTGATACATATAAGCCGTATCAAAATAGTTCATTCCGGCGGCCATGTATTCGTCAACCATCTTTTTAACCTGGTCGGTGTCAATAATCTTTTTTTCCGCATCAAGCATCGGGTAGCGCATCGTTCCAAAGCCGAGAAGCGGGGTTTTATTTCCGGATTTTTCCGAATGTGGAGCAGCCATAGTAGTCCTCCATGAAGATAAAGGTAAAGAGATACAGCCCGAAAACGCGGGCAAATGCTGTAAAAACAGTTCGGGAAACAAAAGCCTCCCGAACCGTTAGTGTAGTTCCACTTAAATTGTTAGAGTGTAGTCTTGAGCAGCCGAGTGTCAGTAATAATCTTGCCCGGCGTGTTTTTGACCTATTTGTTGTCAACGCTGTGCATGTGAATGATAAGGTCAACGCACTTGTTGGAATATGCCCATTCGTTGTCATACCAAGCGACAAGCTTTACAAAAGTATCGTTAAGGCTTATACCTGCGCCCGCATCAAATATCGATGTGTGGGAGTTGTGTATAAAGTCAGAGGATACAACAGCATCTTCCGTATATGCCATTATGCCCTTGAGTTCGCCTTCGGCAGCGGCTTTAATCGTCTTTTTGATCTCGTCGTATGAAGCGGGTTTAGCGAGTTTGCATGTCAGGTCGACTACAGATACATCTATGGTCGGAACTCTGAAAGCCATACCCGTAAGCTTGCCTTTAAGCGCGGGTATTACTTTTGCAACAGCTTCTGCGGCTCCCGTTGAAGATGGTATAATGTTAGCGGAAGCGGCGCGGCCGCCTCTCCAGTCTTTTTTGGATACGCCGTCAACGGTTTTCTGTGTAGCGGTTGTAGCGTGAACAGTTGACATGAGTCCTTCGACAATGCCGAAGTTATCGTTAATAACTTTTGCGAGAGGAGCAAGGCAGTTTGTCGTGCAGGAAGCGTTTGAAACAACGGTGAGGTCGGAGCTGTATTCCTTGTGGTTAACGCCCATAACAAACATTCTCGCGTCTTTTGAAGGAGCGGAGATAACAACTTTTTTCGCTCCGCCTTCAAGGTGCTTCGCTGCACCTTCAAGGTTTGTGAACACGCCTGTAGCGTCGAGTATATATTCTGCGCCTATTTTGCCCCAGGGAATGCAGTTAGGGTCTTTTTCGGCAAACACGGAGATTTCTCTGCCGTTAACGATGAGTTTTCCGTCAGCATAACTTATTTTGCCGTTAAAAGCACCGTGTACGGAGTCATACTTAAGCATATAAGCCATGTATTCGGGATCAATGAACGGGTCGTTAATTCCGACTACTTCTACGTTTTCTTTTTCACAGCTTGCGCGGAAAACAAGGCTTCCGATTCTGCCGAAACCGTTGATACCAATCTTAACCATTATATCCTCCTGAAAGTGAAATTTGCCCAATTTTATCAGTGCGCCGAGTTTTCGTCCGGGCTTATTTTTCTTATTATACCACATTTATGAAAAAGATAGCAATTTATTTCGTTATCCGAAATCCGAGTAATTTAGGTTTTCTTATCTGAAAATTCTATAATCTTTTTCACAGCGCTTCTAGTCCACTTTTATGACATTGTTCTTCGGAATTACGTATTCGTCATGAATCTCCGAAAGCGGCAGCGCTTCTCCCAAAAACATCTTTGTTGTCTGAGCGTGTACCTGCTTCAGCCTCTCAATGTCCGAAGGCTTGAAATTTGTGTCTTCTCCGCTCTCGTATATATCGAGCGCGTCTTTGACTCCGAAAACTTTAATATCCTGCTTGCCGTTTTTATCAACAAATTTTACCCATGTCGGTATATACGACAGCTGTTTCAGCTCTGCCTTTTGTCCTTCGACCTTTTCAAAGCTCAAGTGCATTATCATGCCGGATTCTCTGGGGATATCACGCTGCGACGATATGAAATTACCCAGAGAGTATGCGGTAAAGCAGTCGGCATATGTGCCGTCATCGCGTAAAACCGAGTAGAACTCAACGGGTTGGAGCACATGCGGGTGAGATGCGAGAACTATGTCGGCTCCGGCTTTCAGCATGAGTTTCGCCCAATCTTTGAATACTTCTCTGGGGGCGGTTTCGTATTCGTTGCCCATGTGCGGGAAAACGATAACAAAATCAGGGTTAAGTGCCCTTGCTTTTTTGATGTCGCTAATGAGCGCGGTTTCATCCATTATATTGGCAAGCCAAGGTTTTCCGTCAGTTAGAGGCAGTCCGTTCGTTCCGTAAGTGTATGATATAAACGCGAAGCTGATGCCGTTAATTTCGGTTGTGCAAATGTTGTCACGGTCTTCCTGAGAAGCAAAAGTGCCGGTATGCCGTATGCCCAGCTCGTCGAGCACTTCAATCGTGCGGAGTATACCTTTTTCCCATTTATCGTTGCAGTGGTTGTTCGCGGTTGTAACGAAATCGTAGCCCGCATCTTTAAGCGTCTGCCCGAAAGAATCCGGGGTGTTAAACATCGGATAGTCGCTGTAACCGATTTGCTTGCCTGCAAAAGT
Source organism: Eubacteriales bacterium (assembly GCA_031550435.1). Lineage (GTDB taxonomy): Bacteria > Bacillota > Clostridia > Lachnospirales > WRAX01 > JAVBOO01. The sequence continues at coordinate 8,360 of JAVBOO010000020.1, read as the reverse complement.
CGTTTCGAGATTTCCGATGGTGATATCGGCATCTTCAAGATACTTTTTAACGGGCGCAAAGCCGTAATCAAAGTTATAGCTGTCCGTTTGTTTATCATAGGCGAAGTTGAGCTGCCAGCTGTGAACCATCAAATCGCCGGTCACCTTCATGTCTACCGTGTAAACAGTCGGGGTCGGAACAGGTGAAGGAGTAGGGGAGGGAGTTAAAGAAGCCTTCTCGGACGGTTGAACGGTCGGAGAAGGCTTAGCTGTATCCGTAACAGTGTTTAGAACTGCCGCGGGTTCGCCGTTATTTTTAAAGTAGGCAGAAAAAAGTAAAACAGAGGCAACGACGCATAGCCCAAACGTCAATACCGTAAAAACCGTAATTACGAGAAGTTTAGTTTTCATGATGCTCCCCCGATAACCTGCGGTAATCACCCTTATATCTGCTCTGTGCCCGAAGGGATGCAGTGTCAAATTCAGCGAAATGTTAATTACTGCCGCGATAACCCTATATGCGGCTTTAAAACAATGAGCCTAGATATTTACAGCCTACATTATTTTTAACGAAGGGTATATCCGTATGTGCAGCTTTGAATCAAACCCGTCATGCCTCGAATAAAAACTTTGCTTTATTCTGTTCGCGATAATAGGGTATGAGCTTTCGGCGGCTTCGTATAAAAGTATAAGCGCGGATAAATCGTCCGTTATTACGTACATATCGTTTTTTCGAAGCGCAAACTCTATGGCCTGCTTTAAGCTCTCCAGAACCGGAGATTTTTTAACTTCGGAAATGTTTTCGTTTTGCTCTTCCTTAGGCTGTTCTTCGGCAGAATTGTCGGTAAAAAACTCGGGAATGTTTTGCAGCTCGTTCGGCAGAATTTTAACATAGCCGAGGGAGTACTTGTTTTTTTCAGGAGCCAGTTGGTGCCTGACAGCTTCATCGATCATAATCATGAGCGTGTTTGTGTCTATGGCTTCCAAAACATTTGTTTCCTCATGACCGTCGTCTTTTTTCTTTGCCTTGATTCCGGCGTAGACAAGACGCATTTTTTCGGACGGGGTAACAGACAGCTCGTTATACATCTTTGTCGTTATATAATTATAGTGCTGCAACGCGTCCGTGATACGGTCAAAATCTATAAGCGCTTTTATAAACGCTATACTTATTCCTTCATCAAGCTCATATACCTTAAAGCTACGCTCACAGATATCCAGAATTTCGGCAAAAGCCGAGTTCGTTTCAAGCTTTGCGAGTATAGCGTTAACAGTCGAACAGAAAAGCCTAAGATAATAGTTCCTCAGCATCAATACCCAGTGATCAAACCTGCATTCTTCCAAGAACTCGCCGGTATAAAGCTCCAGCAATTCTTCAAATATATTCATCAGATTTTCGGTCAGTTCGGTCTCGGCAACTTTTGTTTTAAGCGTTTCAAAAAGTTCTGTGTCCATCTCGACCTCGTCCGAGGTTTCGAGTATATAGCTGCCTTTGACGTTAAGTATACGTATCAAAGAGGAAAAATCCTTACGGAACGAGTTTTCGGCAACCAAGATTCGACGAAGTCTGTGGATATATGTACGAATTACCTTTTTTTCGTCAAGGTATTCGTTTTCGGGCCAAACATTTTCGGCGATTGTTTCCGCCAAAAAAAGTTTGTTTTTCTGAGACAGCATAAACCGGAGTATGGCGATCGATTTTATACTGCTTGTCGAATCCGGGAATATGGACTTTCCCTTGTAGGTAACATCAAAAAAGCCAAACATTTTTACATACAGCTTTTCCTTGCCTTGTTCCATAAGTTCGACCTCCGTGGGTATGAAAGGGTCTGACGGCGAAAGCTTTGCCGTTTGGCTAAAACATTCCGGGTATTCCCATTCCGCCGGTTATTTTCGACATTTCGTTAGCAGTCATTTCTTCAACTTGCCTTATAGCCTCGTTCACCGAGGTCATCAGCAGGTCTTGCAGCATTTCGACATCGTCGGGATCCACAACGTCCTTATCAATAACAATGGCTTTGATTTCTTTTTTACCGCTAATGGTAATCTTGATCGCTCCGCCGCCGGCGGTTACATCAAGTGTTTTGCTCTCCATCTCTTCTTGCTTCTCCTGCATTTGTTTCTGCATTTTCTGAGCTTGTTTGACAAGATTGTTCATGTTTCCTCCGGGGAAGCCCCCTCCGAATCCTTTAGGCATAACAGCCCTCCTTAAATATTATTGCGAGCGCTGCTGCGCTACTTAATGTCAAATGCTTTTTTTACATCGCTCAAATCGTTTTTCACCGAGCCGATTATTCCGCCGCTCTCAAACTCCTGCCTCAAAAGGCAGCGTATCGGTATGTCATAAGCTCCGTTTTCTGTGAGCGCTTTTTGTATTTCCTGCTCGTACGGTTTTATAACATCAAGGATGCCGATAGCGTCACATATAATGTTAAAAGTTCCGTCAACGTATTTCGGTTCCGTTTTTTTAAGGAACAGCTGAACCTTGATATTTGAAAACGATTTTGCGAAACCCTGCCAGTTAGCGATAATATTGCCGATTCTCCTGCGCAAATCGTCAGGAGACTTTCCAACGGGATTTTCGGCTTCGGCCTTCTCGGGTTCGCGGGTGTTCACGGTTTCGGCATTTCGAAGAAGCGTTGCGTCAGCGGGTTTTATATCCGCGGCCGGCACATCGTTTTTTACGGTAGTTTTTGCCGCCCGTGCCTTTGGTTGCGGCTCGTCGGCTGCCGTATAGTTTGCGCTTTTTTGTTCAAGCGCGGTAACGCGCTCGAGCAGGTCGACGGGAGCGCCGGCCCCGAGTGTCAAACACAGCCGGATACAAGCGATTTCCAGCAGTATCCTGTGATTTGCGGCATATTTCATTCTCGAAACAAGATCGGAGAAAGTTGCTACATAGTTCATAAGAGCGGAAATATCCGTCCTTTTTGCTTGGGCAGTAATATCAGACATTTCATCTTCCGAGACATCAAAAATCTCGGCTGTATTATTAACCGAAGCGGCTATAGTCAAGTTTCTGAAATGATTCAGCATCTCTTCCGCGAAAAAAGCCAAATCTCGGCCGGAAGACGAGGCAGCGGCTATTAACTCAAGACAGCGCTCGCTGTCTCTGGCATACAAAGCATCCGTGAGTTCGAAAAGTCCGGAGCTGTCAGTCGCCCCGAGAACCTCGCGTACTTTTTGCTCGGTTATCTCTTCTCCGGAGAAAAAAGAAAGACACCGGTCCAGGAGGCTCAGCGCGTCGCGCATCGAGCCATCCGCAACTCTCGCGATGTATCCCAGCGCGGAGCCTGTTACGAGAGAATTGTCTTTTTTCATGTAGTCCCCGAGAGTGGAAGCGATTTCTTTGACGGAGATTCTGCGAAAATCAAAACGCTGGCATCTCGAATGCACGGTCTGGGGTATTTTTTGCGGTTCGGTTGTCGCGAGTATAAAGATCACATGTTCCGGCGGCTCCTCTAGCGTTTTCAAAAGCGCGTTAAAAGCTCCGGCAGAGAGCATATGAACCTCGTCTATAATATAAACCTTATACTTCCCATAGGGAGGGAGGTAGTATACCTCTTCTCTCAGGTCGCGTATATTATCAACGCCGTTATTGCTGGCAGCGTCTATTTCGAAAACAACTGCGGACAAATCTTCCGGAGGAAGGCTGCAAAAATCGCAGCAACCGCAGAGGTCGCCGTCCGAAGGGTTGAGGCAGTTGACAGCCTTGGCGAAAATCTTTGCAGTCGTCGTTTTTCCCGTGCCCCTTGTTCCGCAGAAAAGATAGGCATGAGAAATCCTGCCGGACTTGATTTGACCGGCAAGAGTTTTTACAATATGATCCTGGCCCCGGACTTCCGAAAATATCCGTGGCCTCATTCTTCTGTACAGCGCGGAATATGACATGCCTGCTCCTGTGAAATTGTGGCGCTCTAAACTTATACAGGGCTGCACCGGGAGCTAAGCAACCGGATACAGCCCTATTTTTATTATAAATCCGCACGCCTGCCATCGACACTAATCTCCGGACGGTACCCACGCAGCCTGCTCGGGCCAAGCACCCCTGCGGCACATAAAGTTACCGCCTTAGTGCTGCTTCCTTCCGGATCTGACACGGTTCGACGGGCCCTATTGCGCAAGACTCAACCTTCAACGCCGCTTACGTGAGGCGGACTCCACAGAAAAGGAGCCTACGGCGAGACATCACCCCTGCTACAGCGGATTGCAGGTACAGGGATCCGCTACATCCCCGGCTAGTGCGGAAAACTTAAAACAAAATCATATACGCCAAGCCGGTACGCGCCGGTTGGTGCCGTAACCCCGTTGAACCACTCTTGGGTTCAGGTAAAGAGGCCGGTTAGTTTAATGAAAAGCAAAATCCGGCAGCAAAAGCGTATCGCACAACTCTTCTTAATGACGGATGATGATTTAACGGCGAGTTGACATAGAACTGATTACAAGGCAATTATAAACGCGTTTCAAACCGGTGTCAAGATAAAAAAGCCGAAACCGCGAGACAAAATTACGCAGGCTATTACTCCGGTAAAAAAATTATGCGGAGCCCGTTCTACAGGACTCCGCGTTTTGCTGCTTGGAAGTGTTGAAAATTGAGCACGAAAGCCGCTTTTCAATTTATCAACATGCCTTACTTTGAGGCGTTTATAAAAGACTGAGTATAGTAATACTTAAGATTCGAAGCCGAATTATAGGCTATCCCGACGCCTATATGCGTAAATTCGGGCTTAAGCATTGCCTGCCTGTGGGTTTCCGTGTTCACCCATTGGTCAAAGGTCATAACCGCACTCATGTTGCCGCCGGCAATATTTTCCGAGCAGCTCTTCAGGAACACGTTTGCCGCCTTGAGCCTTGAAAGCGATGTGCCGCCGTTAAGGTCGCTGTGAGCAAAGTAGTTGTTATCAGCCATATCGGCCGAATGTTTTTTTGCGACCTTTGCCACGTCATTGCTGTAAGCACAGGCCGAAACGCCGTAATTAAACCTGAAAGTATTCGTGAGATCGGCTACAGTCAGCTCTTCTCCGGCAGATTTTACCGCAAAGGAGGATGTATAGCCGGATGGCTCGTACTTGCACTGATTAACGTATACGGCATATACTTTGTTTCCGTTGAACTTATCTGTGAAAAACGTGAGTTTGTCCGACTTATCCGCAGGAATCATATCTCCGTATTTCACGCTTCCGTTGTAACTAAATGTTTTCGCGTTCGTATAAAACGCTCTTACAAGACCGTCAAGCATTCCGATCAGAACAAAAGAATCGGTTCCTGCACCGTACGAGTACCATTCGTAGGCGTAGGCTGTCGGAGAAATCCGCTGAGGCTCTCCGAATGCAGATTTAACTTTTGTTACATTGTCGCCCGTAGTTACAGTTTTTGAACCGACCGTGACAGAGTAGCCGCCGAGGTCGTAAGTCAGAGCAACGGTGTTTGAGGCCTTTACATAATCTGCCTTTGCTCCGACCATATCGGCAAGCATTTTCAAAGGCATAAATATTCTGCCTGCGATTATCCTTGAGGCGGTGTCATAGCTTGTCACCGAGCCGTTAACATTTATACTTGTTGTGCCCGAACGGTGGCTGGCCTTAATGTCTCCGCTCGACAGGTAGGCCGTGTTTGAGGAAGCATCCCAGTACAGCTCTATTCCGAGCACACCGCAGGCCGAGCGAAGCGGGACCATTGTTCTGCCGTTTATAATACGCGGTTTTTGCTCAAATGTCGCCGGCATATTGTTAAGAGTTACGTTTACTCCGTCGTCCGCTCGCACGGAAAGCGAGGTGCAGCTAAAAACCATCAACATGGCTGTAAATATCGCCGCTGCCGATTTAAGTATTTTTTGCATTGATGCTATTGACCTCCGTAGGTAACGATTTTTACCGTTTCGATAACAACGTCTTTAAGCGGTTTGTCGGAAGAATCTCTCTCGACGTTTGCGATCTCGGCAACAACGTCGTTTCCTTCAAATGTTTGTCCGAATACCGTGTATTGGTAATCCAAATGCATTGCTCCGCCCATATTCTTGTAAATGTTTATGATTTCGTTCGGAAAATAGTCCTTAATTTTTAAACCATCCGTGCCTTCGACATCTTCGTCCTGGTTTTCGGAGTAATAGTCAAGCTCTTTTTCCTGGTCGCTCGTAGGCGCGGAACCGTCAACAATAAAAAATTGACTGCCCTGCGAGATATCTGCCGATGTTTTTGCCATAGAAAGAGCTCCTCTGATATGGTGGAGCTGGGGAACAATTTCGCGCGCAAACGGCTCGCCCCAAATGCTTTCGCCGCCCATTCCGGTGCCGAGAGGGTCTCCGCTTTGAATCATAAATCCGGAAATAACTCTGTGGTAAATCAAGCCGTCATAATAGCCTTCTTTTGCGTGCGTTATAAAATTCTCGACTGCCTTCGGTGCATACTGAGGGAAGAAGCGTACTTTGATAACGCCGAAATTTGTTGTTATTACCGCTATTTCTTCACCGACCTGCGGCATTTTAAGCTGTTCGATTTCGCTGTCTTCTTTTACTAAATACTTATCGGTTTCAGACCTTCCCGCCGTTGTTGTTATACTCTCGGTCGCGCCTGAAGCGGGCGGTGTTGTTGTCCCGTTGGGTGAGTTACCCGCGTTGCTTGAGCATGAGCAGAGCATCGATACGGACAAGGCGGTTACAGCCAGGGTTATTAACAGTTTTTTCATAATTACCTCCGTCGTATTGGTAAGTGCGAATCCGGAGACGTTTGTGATATAAACCGGGTGATTTTAGTTTCCGGGTTGTGGGTGTCAGAGTTTCATGCGGTTATTCTCCGCTGTGCGCCATAGCTTCTTTCGCTCCGGCATGTACAATCTCGCCGTTGTGCGTGGTCAGTATGGATTTGACTATCGGGTCGTTCTTATCGGCGTTGATTCTGCCTTCTGCGGCAAGATACTCAACAAGATTGTAAATATTGTGAGAAAACATGAAAGTCGAGCTCGCCGGCATTGTCGCAGGGATATTTCTTGTTCCGTCTATAATGATTCCGTGTTTAACGCAGATTTTTTCAGGCTCGGTCAGCGCGCAGTTTCCGCCTTGGTCAACGGAAATATCAACAATAATCGAACCCGGTCCCATCAATTTTACCATATCTTCTGTCACGAGTACAGGGGCTTTTTTACCGGGTATCAGAGCGCTTAATATCAGAATGTCGGCTGTTTTGACGAGATCGGTAATTTTTTTGCGCTCCAGCGTAAGCCATTCGTCAGACAAACGCTTTGCGTTTCCGCCTTCGCCCAGAGCGGCGCTTGCGGGTATTTCAAGATCAAGTATGCGCGCTCCGAGAGATTTTGCCTGTTCGCAAGCATCCGCCCTGACATCCGTGCAGCTGACAACCGAGCCGAGCCGCTTTGCGGTCGCGACAGCCTGAAGTCCGGCTACGCCCGTACCGATTACTACGACATGCGAAGGTTTTATCATTCCCACGGCCGTTCCCAGCATCGGGAGGAATTTTGTCAGTCTGTCTGCCGCAGAAATAACACTTTTGTAGCCCGCAACAGTGCTCATGGAAATCAGAGGGTCCATGCAGGCGGTTCTTGTCATCCGGGGGATGCCGTCCAGCGTTACGGAAGTTGCTCCGGTTTTTGCAATATTTCTTATGAGTTCGTGGTTCTGCGGAGATGCGGGGTGAAGAAACGCGATTAAAAGCTGCCCTTTTTTGAGCATATCAGCCTCGTGTACGCCGAGCTCAATGTTATACCTCGGTTCTTTAACCTTCAATATAACCGTTGCCCTGCCGTAAACGTCCTTAGCGTTGTCAACAATTTCCGCTCCGGCTTGAATAAATTTTTCATCAGAGAAAAAAGAGCCCTCGCCCGCGCCTTTTTCGATCAAGACCTTTGCTCCGTTCAGAACCATTTTCTTGACTGTTTCGGGTATCGCGGCGATTCTGCGTTCTCCTTGCATGATTTCTTTTGGAACGCCGAAAGTAATCCCGGCAAATCTCATGAATGTCACCTCAAAATATAAGTACCCAGGTTGAAATCGTGATGATTCTAACATACGGCTTTTCAAAAATCAAGCGTTTTCAATGTCTGTAAGCCTTTCGCCCGATTTGAGCGCGAATATTTATGCTTTTTTATAACGGTTTCTAACGGCGGCGCAGGGCTAATAATGGGTAATTTCGGTTTGTACTGCGAGTTTTGTCTGTGGTGGTGGCAGACTAAAACGCATATTTAGTTATTATTTCCTTAAACTTATAAAATATCGAATTGTGGGCGGCAATTCACGACAAACGCATGAAAAAACAAAACAAATCTGATACAATTGAATAAAAAGGTTGTGTCGGAGTGGAAGAGATATTGGTATTTTTAACAGGGATAGTAGACGAACGTCAGGAGTGGAAGGTGGTTCACAAACTGGCGGA
>JAVBOO010000028.1:0-17065 GCA_031550435.1 Eubacteriales bacterium | reverse complement strand
CCAATAAAATATAGTAAATTAAATTCAACACAGGCCATGCGACGGTTGTCCGGTTTTTAATTAAACGCCCGCCGACCTACAGTCTTTAAAGACATATTTTGTATAAAACGACTGTATAACGAAACCCGCGCTATATTTTATTGTACCCTCGCAAGATGTATAAACGCCCGGCTCGGCACGAGTAACCGTGTAAGTATTCTATGCGGTATTTATTGAGGCGACAATTAAATTATTCGCTGAACATGTCGCCTCAATCCCCCTTAGGCCTCAGTGCCGGTATAAGGGGGTGATTAAACCGTATGGTTTAATCGGGGGATGATTAACTTCCGCGGTGATATTTATTTGAACAAGTAGTGTCTTACGGAGTAATCATCGTTATCGCAGATAATCTGCATGGCTTTTTTGCTGTCGTCGTTTATAACGATGGGGGCTTTGAGGTTAACTGTTGTGTCCGATACGTTTTCGGGGATGTTCGCAATATTGTATATGAAAAAATTGTCGGGGTTGTATGAGCCGAGCTCGCCCTCGATTCTGTCTTTGTCGACAAGCGGGTTATATTCGGGATACATTTTTATAACATCCATCATAACAAACGCAACGCTTGGATCTTCAGTGGATTGCAGCCAGTAGAACGGGCTTCCCGTTCCCTCGTCCTTTTCCGATAACAGCGCGAACCTTTTCAGATGCTCGAAGCCGGGCAAGCCGCTGTTGAAGTTTAATAGTCTGGATTCGTCGATACTAATTTCGCCGAAATGTCTGGTAACAAGTGTCATTTCATTATCCTCCGCTTTAATAATTAATCCCCCCGCCTTAACAGTAATTTTATTGGTCTCACCTCGGTATCGGTAAGTGCTGATTTAATCGAACGGTTGCGCACCCAAACATCCGCTCAGCACAAAGGCCGTATAACGGCCGTTGCGGGCGAGGATGCGCGGATCAAGTCAGCCGCACTAAACAGCATTACGCCGTCGCAACCAATCCAAAAGCCTTTTTGAATATTTATCTTATGAAGTCTACCAAAGAGATTTGAGCTATGCTTCCCCCGGCCTTCAGGGCGGCGTTATACACGTATTCTGCCGAACTTAAGTTCATTATGACCTCGAGGTAATCAACATCCTCGTTTTTCGACATAAGTTCGGTATAGCTGACTCTATCTTCGGAAAGCCTGTTCTCTATGAGCTCAAGGCTGTTCATCCTGCTTCCGAGAAGCGTGTATTCTTTGGAAATCTGCGAGCTGTGACCATCAATTAGCCCGAGCATATTGCTGAAAGAGGAGCGCATAACGGCTCTGTATTTTTGGGTTTCTTCATTGATTTGTGATTTCACCGCGGCGGCGGCGTCCTCGTCGGACAGGCCGGCAGCTTTATACTTAGAGAGCAAATCGCTTTCGGACGAAAGGTTGACTCCGTTAAGAAGATTGATAAGCGAGTGCAGGTCGGAGTATAAGTTAGCGGTAAAACTGTCTTTTGCAAGGTTATTGATCGTTATCCTTGTGTTCACGCCGAACTCAAACCGGAGCTGCTGCTCGTTCATATTGTATGACTTTGAATTAATATTGTCTGTACACTCAAAGTATACTATAGGATTAAGCTCGCCGGCTTCAAGGCCTTTTTTGTTGTAGGTGATGCTGATTCCGCCGGCCGCGTCTGTTCTGAGCGCAGACATATCGTCTTGGTTGAAAATCAATTCTCCTGTCTCAGGTATATAGTTTACCTCGCCGGCTGCGGGTTTATACGCAGAGATGTTATTAACATTTACCGTGTTGATATTCATTGAGGACGTAACACCGGCTGCGCTTGTCAGCGTTAGGCCGGAAGCCGGAGTGACGCTTGTGTAAGGCAGTTTCAGCCTGTAAGAGTCAAAAACTTCGGGCGCTGCGTCCGCAGAGGTTTTGACGTAACTCTTTGACGCTTCGATATCCTGGACTCTGAAATACTGAGTTATATCGAAATCGGCAGAGGAGTCGGAAGTTTCCACAGTCGGCGGCAAATCGGTTCTGTACCCCGAAAAAACATATCTTCCGGCGTATTGAATGTTCATTTCCGATCCGATCTGGGCAGCAAGCGCCTGTATAGCCGTAGCCATCTTTTGCCTGTCGTCGTATGTAAACTGATCCGAAGCCCCTTCAACGCAGCGGTCTCTGATACTCTTGAGTATTTCCGTCGTATTCGCGAAGCCCTGCTCGGTAATATTCATCCAGGAAAGGCCCTGCTGCGTATTTTTTATATACTGTTCGGTTTGAGACACGTTCGTTCTGAATTTCAAAGCCCTGGAAGCCGTAATCGGGTCGTCCGAAGGCATCTGTATCTTTTTACCCGTTGTCATCTGGCCGTAGAGCGTGTCAACGCTCAATTGGTTACGGTTAATGTTTAAGAGCATTTTATTTGTTGTCATTTGATTCGTTATTCTCATGCTGACCTCCGATTACATTCCGAGTCTGTTTACCAGTGTGTCGTAAATTCCGTCTATCACGTTAACCAGTTTTGCGCAGGCTTGATACTGCTGCTGGAATTTTATCATGTTTATCATTTCTTCGTTTATGTTTACGCCGGACACGGAAATTCTTTGATTGTCTATGCCGGAAGTAACATCTGTGTAGTTTTTTTCAAATCTGGTGGCCTGGGCTCCGTCGATTGCCAGCTCGCCGGTCATACCGTTGATGAAGTCCGGCAGGCTTCCTTCTTTAAACAGCGATTCGCTCGAACGTATTTTTAAAAAACTGAGCGCGACGCGGTTGTCACTCTTGCCGGCAGTTGCTTCCTGCGAGGCTCCGAACAGCCTGTTGTCTCCGATTATTTCGGAGTTTATAAATACGTTTTGGGCTGTAAAATTATAGACGCTGTAGTCAGCATCGCCGTATTTAACCTCTGTCCCATCGGCGCGTTTGTAAGTATAGAGCAGTTTGTCGGTTTTTTCCCCGTACAGGTCATAACCGTCAACGTGACCGATTACGTCCGGGATTTTTGTTCCGTCTCTGTACTTGCCTTCGTTTATCGCGGTTACATATGTTCTGACAAGCTCGTTTAGCTTGTTCATATAATATGTTATTCCTTTATAGTCTGTGGTCTCGCCGACAATAACAGTCTTTCCGGCAAACGCATTTGAAGGTATTTCAGACGGTGAGGGTTTTATTATCTCAAACGTGGCCTTTTGTGTAGACGGGTCGTAGCTGTAGTTTGTGTACTCGTAATATGTGGTGACACCGGTGACATTGTCGGTGGACTTTATTCTGCCGGAGTTCGGCAGATCTACTTTTGAAAGCTTAGGGTCAATCTCAAGCGTTAGTATGCCTGAGGCGTTATAATTGTCAAGTGTCGTGAACCGGGCAAAATTTCCGTTGTTTCCGTCTCTGAGATCTATAAGGCCTTTAAGCTGGCCGGAAAGGTGGGGATTGTACATATCGAATTCGCTGCCGGTATTTTTCCAGAAGATATCATACATGCCGAGATTATCCTCTGCGTTTCTTCCCGAAGCGACCATACGGCCCGCAGCGCTGTCCTCAATAAGTCTCGGGCGGCACTCAAGCTGGCTTAAATCGGTATCATTGACGAATTCGTGACCGTTTATGAATATAACATACTTTTTTTGGCTTTTGTTTCTGTCCTCGGGTTCCGGATACATGCCGGCTTCGAACGCTTTATTCTGTTCGACTTCGCGAACATCGACATTGACAAACGACGAGAGTTTGTCAACAAGGCGCGCACGTTGATCGCGCAAATCGTTTGCGTGAGAGCCGTCGAGTTCGTAAGTGGTGATTTGCTTGTTCAATGCCGTTATCTGAATGCCTAAGCTGTTAATGGTATCCGTAATGACCTTGATTTCTCCGTTTATATCCGCTTGCTGTTTTTTGAGAGTTTCGTATGTATTCCCGAAAAACGTTGTAATCGAGCTTGCGGACGTCAGCAGGTTCGTTCTGTATGTTGTATCGCCCGATGTTGTTGTCAGGTCTTCGAGTATTTTGAAAAAATCGTTAAACTGAGAGCTCAGTCCGGTTGTTGACATCTCGTTTAGCACGCGCTCCATAACGTCGACCTGTGTTTTCTTGGCAGAAAACTCACCGAGGACCGGTGTTTCCGCCCAGTATCGCTTGTCGAGATAAAAATTTCTCACCTGGGACAGACCGTAAATTTCCGCACCGGTTCCGATCATACCCTTTCCGTCATAATAGGTTAAAGGGCGAGAGGCGCGCTGTTCGACATATTGTCTGGAATAGCCCGGAGTTGAAGCGTTTGCCACGTTGTGCGATACGGTGTCCAGGTTTCCTCTCGCGATAAAAAGCCCCGACATTGCGACGTTAAGTTCAAAAAACGATGATCTCATTTATTCCTCCGATTATAAGCCTACTCTGCCTGTTCCGTTAATGATTTTATCGAGCATATTATCTATGATACTGACTATTCTGGCCGAGGCGTTGTAAGCATGCTGGTATGTCAGCATGTTCTTCATTTCTTCGTCCGAAGAAACTCCGGAAATGCTTTTGCGTTTGTTATCGATGCCGACGAGCAGCTCTTCTTGTGTTTCCACAAAATTTTTGGCCTCGTTCGTGGTTATTCCGATCCTGGAGATTATGCGCGAGTAGAAATCGTCGGAGTTAAGTTTTTCTTCTCCGTCTATACCGACAAAGCCGCCCCTCCATTTTGTCAATATCCCGTCAAGTATCGATCTGTTGTCGCTTGCGTCTCCGGACTTTGACGTTGCGATCTTGTTGTAGCCGGATGCGCTCAAAAGTATGGGGTTAAGCTGTATATTTCCGATAGTATAAAGCGAGTAAGGCTCGGCAGGGTCTTCTTCTATGAGATTGCCGGAAGCGTCGTATCTGTCTTTAAAAGCTCCGGCAATTCGCGTAAAAATCGGTGTATGCTGTGAACCGTCGAGTCCGTATGGGGCGTTCGGGTCTTGAGCAAAACCTGAGCCGCTCGGTACATAAGGTGCAAACGTATCGTTTATTAAAGTAACGACGGCGTGGACAAGCGTGTCGAGCTCCGTTTGCGCCTTCGGGATAAGGCAGTTCGTTACGTTGAAATACTCTCGCGTACCGGGTGTAAGGCTTCCGGGCGTGTCGGTATAGTTGGCGGGGTTCAGGCCCCTTGAAACGAGAAGTCCGATAAGCTTGCCGTTATCGTTGCCGTTTGCGGCGTTTACATCCTTTGTCAGGCCAAAAACTGCTCTGGCGTTTTGATAAGTCGGATCGAATGGCAGTATTTCCGTACTTGAAGTAAAAACAGGCTCGACAAAGTCACACTTCGAAGCGGTGTATCTGAGGCCTATATTGCTTCTTATACCGTTAACGAGTAAGTCATAGCCGCTTTCGGACATTATATCCACAGTACCGTTTTTCTGTTCTTTATAATTGATTTTCATTATGAAAGAAAGCTCGTCCAGGCAGACGTTACGTCTGTCCCTGTAGTCGTTGGCGCTGTCACCGGAAGATTCTGCGTCCGCTATAAGCATATTGAGCTTTTCAATTTGAATCAGAAGGTTGTTGGTCTTGGAAACAGTGCTTTTGACTTGATCGTTCAGATTGCGCTGATATTCGAAGCTGCGCTCGTAGACATTGTTCACCTTGTCTATAAATGTCTTGGCGGTCGTAATGAACATACCTCTTGTTTCGATGCCGGTCGGATCGATTTTAAGGTCGTTAAGCGATTTCCACATGTCCTGCAAAACATCTTGAAGCTTATATTCGCCCTGCAGCTCGCCGATTATTGTCTCAATCTCAGCACCTGCGGAATATTTTGCGTTATAAAAACCGTTTCTCCCTGTTTCCGAGCGGTAGGACATATCGAGGAACTTATCTCTGATCTGCCTTGTCGCGGCAATTGTAGTTCCCAAACCGAGCTGCATGGGAGATACTGCGTTGTTGCCGATCGTGACGCTCATGAAATCCGCCTGAAGAACCTGTTGCCTGACATAGCCCTTTGTATCGGTATTCGAAATATTATGACCTATCGTATACAGTCCTGCCTGAGCAGCCTGTAAACCGCTCACTGCCGTCATAAGACTTGTTAATCCTGCCATTGTTTGCCCCCTGAATCGGTATTAATTTTTTCTGTCTATGAACCCGCCTCTGTCAGCGGCGGCACCGTTTGGTGAGTATAAATCGGTTTTGTCTCCGAATGTACTGCGTATAACATTCATCGAGAAGTCGATGTATTCTAGTGCGTTTCCGATCAGGGCGGAGTTCATATCGTTTAGATGTTTCACGTTACCGAGAACCAATTTCAGGTTCCGGGCAAGTTCTCTCAACCGCTTTGCCTCCGCATCGTCGTTAATAGTATCTGCCAAACTCGAAACGGTTATGTTGGATTCTTTTACATTCAAAACGCGAGATATGTCCTTCATAATCAGAATACGGGCTTTGTCGCTCTTTTGGAGTTTCCCAACAATTTTTTGTTCTTCGGAAGTCGCGGCTTTTATGGCATCGAGGTCGTTTCTTATCACAGCCTCTTTTTTATGCCCGGAGGCCGTCAGCAACTCCTCATACAGCTTATATTGATTATTAAGCACATCTATAAGTTCAGCAACAAGTCCTGCCATTTTTTTCTCCTTAAGTCAGTCAGCGGTATTATTTGCCGCTCGCTCAGACCAATTCTTAGTCTTCGTACGCAATTTTCAACACTTCTTACTTATATATTTCGGCATAAGCGCGATTTAAATTCAGTATTACCGCGGAAGGCTAAACTATGTTTTTTCCGCGCGTCTTTGCCGTTGTCAAATAAAAAAGACAGCCCTGATTCCGCCGATTTCGCGGAAACAGAGTCTGCCGTTCCTTGGTCAACCCTGTAAAAACAGTCGATTTATTACTCCATGCGCAGGGAACACGTTTTGCATTCCCGAACGTTTATGTTCTCTCTAATATATACTCCTATTTTTTCAAGCAGCCACGATAACAACCGCAGGAAAACATTTCTATTTTATATCCATGATCTTGTCGGCAATCGAAGCGGCATCTACTTTATAGGTCCCTGCATTATATCTTGCCTTAATTTCGCTTACTTTATCTTGTCTTACGTCCGGTATCTGCGAAAGCGCGCTTCTGACTTTTTGATAATCCTTTGCGAGGTCGGATACAGCCAAAACGTCCTTTTGCCCGTCTGTTTTTGCTGTTTTTGCGACATTGTTAACTTTTGAAGTCGGGTAAGCCGTATAAAGCTTTGAAGCGTTATTGATAATCATTGTTTACACCTCCTAATTGTGTAGGCGCAGTATAATTCTCCGGTACAGACAGAATGCGCCTTTTATTTATCTTACAAAATATTTATCGGATTATCTTAACGATACTTTAGTGTTTTTGATAAAGTATTTAATAATTAATCGAAAAAAGTTTTACTTTTACCGGCTAAAGCGAACGAAAACAAGAAAACTGTTTTTGCGCCCGACTGTTTTAATACTTTTGCACACTCATTTGCGGTAGATCCGGTGGTATAAATATCGTCAACCAAAAGCACGTTTCCAATAACGACATTTTTTGGCAGAAATACCCGGAATACGTCATTTACGTTAGCATCCCTTTCGGAAAGAGATACAAGGCTCTGAGGGGTTGTGTCCTTGATTCTTCTCAGAAAATTTGTATTTACTTGCTTCTTAAAAATTTTTGCGAGAGAGTTTGCGATGAGGGACGCCTGGTTAAAGCCCCTTTCAGCCTCCTTATATTTATGCATTGGCACAGGTATAAACACGTCAAATTCATGTAAAAAATTAAGCTTATCGCGGCTGTAGATATAATCGACAAGTTTAGAGGCGTACTCGGGATGGTTCTCAAATTTGAGTTTATGAATAACGTCCTTTGCGGGTCCGTCATAAAAACAGAAGGAATAGTTTCCGTCAAGATAAAGACGCTTTGAAGTGCAATTCAAGCAGACAAGTTCAGTGCCGCAGTACGGCTGACCGCAGCCGCGGCACAGGCCGGAAGGTATGGGTTTAAGTATAACTTCGCAGTCTTTGCATACAGCGGACTTTTCACCGTAATCTTTTATGTTTCCGCAGAGAAAACATTTCGGCGGGAAAATGAAATCCAGCAAAACATCAAGTATCTCCATGGTTGACCTCACATAAGCGGGAGTATTGAAATTGCGCAAGAAACCGCAAGGCGATTTTTCAGCATGACCTAAGTCGAAAAAGATATGCAAAATGCCGGCAAAACCGGCATTTGATTTATTGGAAAAAAAGTTGAAAACGGGCTAAACGAGTGTGCTTGTTTAAGACAGTTTTAGCTTAAAAGACTATAAGAACAGGACTTTCTCAAAAAAACGGCCTAATCGGGCGGACAGGAAACTCATCCGGCACACCGCGTTACTTGGTTCCCATATTTATCGGGTCGGATTTGGCCGCGTCTTCCCGTTTCATTTGGCGGTACAAAAATGATGCGAGGCCTATGCCGCTTGTGTCTGACGCTTTTTTTGATACTTCTTCGTCCAGCATGTCTTGAAACATTTTTTCTCCGGAACTTTTTGCAAAAAGTGAATTTTCCCCGCCGAAGGCTTCGGATGTTCCTCTCATCTGCCTAAACATTGTTTGCAGAAAATAAGATTCGAAATCTTTACACGCTTGCATGAGCTGCTCGTCGTTTTTTGAGGCCGAAGCTTCGTTCAGTCTGTCGGCTACAGAGGATACAAGTCTGTCGGCATTTGCAACGCCGTATTGAGTTTGTATTCCGGCGGTACCTGTTATAGAAGGGATATCCATTTAATCACCCGCTATCTTTTCAAATTGTTTGCGGTTTGAAGCATCTCATCTGAAGTGGTTATCGCCTTGGAGTTAAGGTCATAAGCCCTCTGAGCAACAATAAGCTTAACCATTTCTTCGGCAACTTGAACGTTTGACATTTCAAGGTAACCCTGAACGAGCTTGCTGTTTTTTGTCAGACCGCCCTCGGCTTCGTAAAGCGGCTCGCCTGAAGCAACTGTTGCCGCGAATTTATTGCCGCCGACTGCTTCGAGTCCGAGATAATTGGAAAATTGGACAAGAGCAATCCGGACACCCATGTCGACTATTGTTCCCTGAGCGTCCGTATAAGCCAAAACCCCTTCTCGGCTGATGCTCAGATTGTCAAGCGCCAAGTCATCGGGGAAGTATATCGGCTCACCGTCCGTGCTTAATACCGGGAAACCTTCGGAGGTCGTCAGCATTCTGCCTTCGTCGGTTATGCTGAGTTTGAGGCTTCCGTCCTTTGTATAAAAGAGGTTTTCGTTATCTCTGACAACGAGCATCCCGGGACCCTCGATTGCGAAGTCGAGCTTGTTCATGGTCATTTCGAAGTTGCCCGTATCAAAAATTCTGGAAACCGCTACGGGTCTTACCCCGAGTCCGACCTGAAGGTTTACGGGTCTGCCGGTCGCATTTGCCGGGTCAAGATCGGCGCGCTGCATAGTTTGGTATAACAGAGACTTGAACTCAAGTCTTTCTTTTTTGTATCCGGTAGTGTTAACGTTTGCCAAGTTGTTTGATATCGTGTCAACGTTAGTTTGCTGAGCCATCATGCCCGATGCGGCGGTCCACAGGGAACGCATCATAATATATCACTCCTATTTTCTGGCGATTTCGTTTACAGCTCTTCCGAGGTTGGCGTCCATAGCGCTTACCACTTTCGAATTGGCTTCGTACACCCTCGATAGCGCTATCATATCGACCATCTCCCGGACAGAGTTCGTGTTTGAATTTTCCAGATAACCCTGAACGACTTCGCCTTTGAAGCCTTTAAGCTTGCTGTCATCCGTGATATCGTATAAGCTGTTTCCCGCCTTGCGCAAGCTTTCTTTGTTTTCAACGTCAACGAGCTTTAATGTGTCGATCATCTCGCCGTTAACATATATTTCGCCGTTTTTTGATATCGAGACTTCGCCTTCGGGGAGTTTAACCGCTCCCTTTTCGCCGAGGACCGGAAAGCCATCCTTTGTTACGAGTGTTCTGTCGGCTGTCAGCGTAAAGCTTCCGTCTCTTGTATATTTTTCGGTTGTATCACCGTTGTCGGTCTTTACATTCACACAAAAGAATCCGTCGCCCGATATTGCGAGCTCGAATGGCCCGCCGGTGCTTCGAAGCGTCCCTGTGGAAAAATCCGTGTATACGCTGTCAACAAACAGTCCGGGGCTTACGTTGCCGACAGGCTTGTCGTGTATGCGCGAGGAACCGGCATAATCGTCCAAGCGGCGCTCAAGCAGTGCAGAAAAAGACTGGGTTACGGGTATATCGCGCTTAAATCCCGCAGTATCTGAATTTGCGATATTGTTCGTAACAACATCCATTCTTTTCATTTGAACGGTCATGCCGAGGGCGGCGGTGTAAAGACCTTTTATCATTATTTCCTCCTGTTGGTTCTTATCGGGTCAAGCATTCTGCTGTCAAGCCCGCGAACCTTTTCGCCCGCAACGTATTCAATATACTTTCCCGTGCCTATTGCCACGCAGGATATTGATTGTTCGGCGATGATAGCGTTTATGCCGGTCTTGAGCTTTATCAGTTTGTCAAGGCCGTAAAGCAGGCTTCCTCCGCCTGTCATTATTATTCCTCTGTCGGAAATATCGCTCGCGAGCTCGGGCGGAGTTTGTTCCAGAACGCTGTGTATAGCATCTATTATGTCCGCAACGGGTTCGCTTAATGCTTCGAGTATTTCAGAGGAAGAAACGGAGATTGTTTTCGGTAAACCGTTCACGAGGTAACGGCCCCTGATTTCCATCGAAATGTTTTCCGTGCGTTCATAGGCCGTTCCGATGTTTATTTTCAAGTCCTCGGCTGTTCTTTCGCCGATCAAAATGTTGTATTTTTTGCGGATGTATCTGATTACCGCTTCGTCAAAATTATCTCCCGCAATTTTTAGGGATGTGCCGATTACACAGCCTCCGAGTGAAATAACTGCGATATCGGTCGTTCCTCCGCCGATATCGACAACCATGCTTCCGCAAGCCCGCCCTATGTCTATTCCGGCGCCGATTGCAGCCGCGATAGGTTCTTCGATTATATATACTTTTCTGGCTCCCGCCTGTTTACATGCGTCTTCAACCGCGCGCTTCTCGACTTCCGTAACGCTTGAGGGAACGCAAACGGCAACTCTCGGTTTTTTAAACAAAAAAGATTTGCCTATTGCTTTGTTGATAAAATACTTCAGCATTTTCTCGGTTATGTCAAAATCAGAGATGACACCTTCGCGGAGAGGGCGAACGGCTACGATGTTTCCGGGAGTTCTTCCGAGCATACGTCTTGCATCGTTACCGACGGCAAGTATAGTATTATCGTCTTTATTAATCGCAACGACTGAGGGCTCCTGTAAAACGATGCCTTTGCCCTTTATGTATACCAGGACGCTGGCGGTACCCAGGTCAATACCTATATCGGTTCCAAAGCTGAACATATTTATATCTCCTTACAAATTTATTTGGGTTCACGTTTTTTTCGACATATATTTATCTATTATACCTAAAACATTGAAGAATACAAACATTTTATTGAGCGGCAAAGCAAAGAACCGGTAAACGCTGAATAAATGACTTTGAGCAGATACACGGCTGATTTAATACTTCGGCAACAACACATTATAACCCGAGATATTTGCTCGGGAATATTTAATAAATCGCTTGACAATATAATAAAGTAGTGGTATTTTAGTGTTAGCACTCGCGAACGCCGAGTGCTAACAAATTGGACGGAGGTGGCATATGTTATTAAATGAAAGAAAGATAAAAATCCTTGATGCTATCATAAAAGACTATATTGCCACCGCAGAACCTATTGGTTCACGTACGATAGCTAAAAAGTTTGATTTCGGCGTAAGCTCGGCGACGATAAGGAACGAGATGAGCGATCTTGAGGAAATGGGCTATATAGTACAGCCGCACCTAAGCTCGGGACGCGTTCCTTCCGACAAGGGCTATCGCTACTATGTCGATACGATGATGAAGCAGAAGGAACTTGACGAAGCACAGTTTGCATTCTTGAAAGAGTTGATAGCAGGAAACATAAACCAGATCGACTATCTTATGAAAGAAACCGCAAAAGCGCTCGCATTTATGACAAACTATACGACAGTCGTAACAGAGCCGAAGCTTGACAAAACAAGAATAAGGAATTTGCAGCTCGTAAGTGTTGATGAGCACAATATATTGATAATACTCGTTACTGATGCGAAAGTCGTTAAACAGATGACGCTGACGGTTGAAACTCCGTTGGGGTTTAACGAACTGACGGAAATATCGTTTGTACTCGGAACTTCGTTCTCAGGGGCGTCTTATGAATCGTTTACGCCCGAGTTCTGCGAGTCGGTGGAGAAAAAACTCGGAAGATATGGGTATATGCTGGAGCCGATAGTCGGAGCTGTTCTAAACACTATAATTTCGGAGTCGAATACTGACGTATATACAAGCGGAGTCAAAAATCTGCTCTCTTTCCCCGAATTTTCCGATATGGATAAGGCGCGAACCATACTAAACGCTCTCGACGAGAAACAAACGCTGATTTCGCTTATTTCTAAAGAGGACGGCGAAACGGTGCAAATCGTTATAGGAGAGGAAAACGAAGTCGCGCATTTGAGGGATTGCAGTATAATAAAGGCAAACTACAGTCTCGGAGGACAGTCTTACGGAAGCATAGGGGTTATCGGTCCGACAAGAATGGACTATCCGAGGGTTGTATCCGTTCTTAAGGGCATGGTTAAAAACATTAATAAAATACTTGACAATAATAAACCAAAGCAAGCGCCGTAAACACAAAGGAAGAGGCCGGAGAGTGTTAAAGAATCCGTACGGAGACTCCAAGGAGTTGTCAAAAACCATTTTCCAAACACGTCCCGGTATGTCTTCACATAAAAACACCGGAGGAGTCAAATAATGAAAAAAGGGAACACGGAAAACGAAAAAAAAGGTTTTTCTGCCCAAGTAAAGGAAATGACCGAAGCCATAGGCAAGGGTTTGAACGAGCAAATCGCCGAGTGTGATATCCCCGAGCTTTTAGAGAACGAGGATGAAAATCGCAAGGCGACAGAAGAACTTGACGAAGCAAAAAAACTTGCAGCGGACTATCTTGATAAACTCAGAAGAAACATGGCGGAGTTTGACAATTTCCGCAAACGCACGATAAAAGAAAAAGCCTCTATTTATGACGACAGCGTCAGAGAACTTTTGGATAAGCTTTTACCGGTGCTCGATAATTTCGAGCTTGCCGTCAACGCCGTTACAAATCGCGAGGATGTGTTCTACAAAGGCGTAGAAATGATACTGCGCCAGCTTAAAAATGTTTTTTTCGACATCGGAGTCGAGGAAATATCCGCTCTCGGAGCGCAGTTTGACCCGCAGCTCCATAACGCGGTCATGCATGTTACCGACGAAGCGTTCGGGGCGAATGAAATCATTGACGAAATACGAAAAGGCTATGTATATAAGGACAAAGTAATAAGGCACAGTATGGTCAAAGTGGCTAATTAGGCAGCAACGAATCAAAAACACACAAAAACAGTAAAAAACTTAAAAAATCTTACAACATCAATTCGGAGGAAGACAAATATGAAAATAATAGGCATTGACTTGGGAACAACAAACTCTTGTGTTGCCGTAATGGAAGGCAACCAACCTGTCGTAATCGAAAACAGCGAAGGAATGAGAACAACACCGTCTATAGTGGCTTTTACAAAGACCGGAGAACGGCTTGTCGGCGAAGCGGCGAAGCGTCAGGCGATTACTAATACCGATAATACGATTATTTCCATAAAGCGCAAAATGGGCAAGCGCGGCTCGGACAACAAGCCCGTTACCGTTACCGCAAACGGAAAAACATATTCGCCTCAGGAAATCTCGGCTATGATACTCCAAAAGCTTAAGGCGGACGCTGAGAGCTATCTCGGCGAAAAAGTAACAGACGCTGTAATCACGGTTCCGGCGTATTTTAACGACGACGAGCGTCAGGCGACCGTAGACGCGGGAAAAATCGCCGGTCTCAACGTGCAGAGAATCATAAACGAGCCTACTTCGGCTGCGTTGTCATACGGCCTTGAAAACGAGCATTCGCAGAAAATAATGGTGTATGACCTTGGCGGAGGAACGTTTGATGTTTCCGTTATCGAAATCGGCGACGGCGTTATCGAAGTTCTTTCCACAAGCGGCGACAACCTGCTCGGAGGAGACGACTTTGACGAAAGAATCGTCAAATATCTTATCCAAGAGTTTAACAAGATTGAACGCATAGACTTGGGCAAAGACAAAGTTGCGACCCAAAGGTTGAAAGAGGCTGCCGAGAAGGCTAAAAAAGAGCTTTCGAGCATTACGAGCACAAACATAAATCTTCCGTTTATAACGGTTAATAACGACGGGCCGAAGCACTTGGACATCACGCTTACAAGAGCTAAGTTTGATGAGCTTACCGCTGACCTTGTTGACAGAACAAAACGCCCCGTTCAGGATGCTTTGAGCTCCGCCGGGCTTAAACCCGAACAGCTTGACAAAGTTTTGCTCGTCGGCGGCTCGACAAGAATACCCGCAGTTCAAGAACTCGTCAGAAAGCTTACGGGCAAAGATCCTTTCAAAGGCATCAACCCCGACGAATGCGTCGCGCTCGGAGCGGCGATTCAGGGCGCAAAGCTTGCCGGAGATCCGGGAGTTACGGATATACTTCTTTTGGACGTTACACCTCTTACGCTCGGAATCGAGACGCTTGGCGGAGTTTCAACGAAGCTTATCGAAAGAAACACGCGTATACCCACAAGCAAGAAGCAGGTTTTCTCAACTGCGGCAGATAATCAAACAGCGGTTGACATAAATGTTTTGCAGGGCGAAAGACAATTTGCCAGAGACAACAAGAGCCTCGGCAGTTTCCGGCTTGACGGCATCGCGCCGGCTCCCAGAGGAATACCTCAGATCGAGGTCGAGTTCGATATAGATAAAGACGGTATCGTGCACGTATCTGCCAAGGATCTCGGAACGGGCAAAGAGCAGAAGATAACCATAACCGCGAGCACAAAGCTTTCGGAAGCCGAAGTCGAAAAGGCGATAAAAGAAGCCGAAAGATATGCAGAGGAAGACAAGAAAAACAAAGAAAAGATAGAGGCAAAAAATAATGCCGATTCTATTGTTTTCCAGACAGAAAAGCTTATCGGTGAGCTTGGAGACAAGTTACAGGGCGAGGACAAGGAAAAAATCGAAGCGGAGCTTAAGAACTTAAAGGATGTTAACGACGGCATCAAGCTTGAAACGATGACCGACAGTGACGTTGCCGTGCTAAATACCGCTATGGAAAGTCTGAACAAGGTCGTGCACGAGTTTACGACGAAGATGTATCAGCAGAGCGGTACTCAGCATCAGCAAGATCAAGAGCAGGGGCCTCAGGACGGTAACGACGGCAACGATGATTTCGTTGACGGAGGTTACAAAGAGGTTTAATGAGCTAAATAAAAAGTTTAACGCTTTTAGGGCGGCAGATGCCGCCCTAATTAAGCGCTGAAAAGATCGATAGGTCTGGAAACTGCCTTTCACAGGCATTCGGGAGTAAATTATGGCTGATAAACGGGATTATTACGATATATTGGGAATCAAAAAGGGTGCAACGGAGGACGAGATAAAAAAGGCGTTCAGAGACGTCGCGAAAAAATATCATCCGGACGTAAACCCAAACAACAAAGAAGCCGAGCAGAAGTTTAAGGAGGCCAGCGAAGCATATCAGGTGCTTTCCGACTCCGAAAAACGGGCCGCATATGATCAATACGGACACGGAGCTTTTGACGGAAGCGCAGGCGCAGGCGGTTTCGGAGGTTTTAATGCCGATTTCGGCGACATGTTTGATCAGTTTTTCGGCGGCGGAGGTTTCGGAGATATATTCGGACGCTCGTCAGGCGGCAGGAGAAACGGGCCGGCGCGAGGGGCAAATGTACAGGTTTCCATAAGCATAAAGTTTGAAGAGGCGATTTTCGGCATCGAACGTGAACTCACACTTTCGATAAACGATGCTTGCGATAATTGCAAAGGAAACGGCGCAAAGCCGGGCACTAATCCGGAAAGCTGCCGCAACTGCGGCGGAACGGGTCAGGAACGCGTGTCGCAACAAACGATTTTCGGAGCAATGACAAGTGTCAGGCCGTGTTCGGTGTGCGCAGGCGAGGGAAAAGTAATTAAAGACCCCTGTCCGAAATGTTCGGGCAAGGGTAAGCTTAAAAAGACAAAAACAATACAGATATCCATACCGAAGGGAATTGACGACGGTCAGTCAATCAGGATATCCGGTAAAGGCGAAGCGGGAACGAGGGGCGGAGAGAACGGAGACTTGATTATTACCGTCAGAGTTCAGCAGCACAAGCTTTTTACCAGAGACGCCCTGAACCTGTATGTTAATGTGCCTATCAGCATAGTGCAGGCGGCGCTCGGGGATACGGTGACTATACCGCTGGTAACAGGAGACGAGCCGTACGAGCTAAAACCCGGAACACAGCCGAACGCAAGAGCCGTGTTAAAGGGCAAGGGCGTGCCGAATGTCAGAAACAATCGTCAGGTCGGTGATTTGATAGCGACGTTTAACGTCGTGGTTCCGACAGGGCTCAACGAAAGGCAGAAAGAGCTGCTCCATGAATTTGCAAAGGCTTCCGGAGAAGATATCAAAGAAAAAGAGCGCGAAAAAGAAAAAAAAGGCTTCTTCAAGAACAAAAAATAATGCGATTTAAGCCTTTATATAGCCGTTTAAACCTAAACGGGCATAAAAAAACGCCGGAAGCGTGAGTGAAGCTTTCCCGGCGTTTTTTATGCTTTTAGTAAATAAAGGTGAAACAGACTATACGAGCGGCTAGGTAAGTGCCGATTTAATCGAACGGTTGCGCCGGCAAGCATCCCGCTCCGCACAAAGGCCGTATAACGGCCGCTTAGGACGAGGATGCACGGATTAAATCAGCCGTGTATCCGTCCAAAGTCAATTAATCAGTGTTTACCTAGATACTGTTTGAAAAATAAAAGTTGCACACCTAAATCCTGTTTTGTGCTATAATAAAGCAAAAACAGGGTGAAGCGAATGGCATCAGCCAGAAGATACGAACTGACGGACGAAGAATGGAACAAGGTGGTTATGTTATTACCACCAGAGAATACGGGAAGCAAAGGTCGAC
>JAVBOO010000043.1:0-12431 GCA_031550435.1 Eubacteriales bacterium | reverse complement strand
TACGACAAAAGGCTTTATAAACGCAGGAACGAGATTGAGCGCTTCTTTCTGAGAATAAAGCGGTTTCGTAAGGTTTTCACTCGTTATGACAAGCTGGATTCGTCTTATATAGCGGTTGTTAACTTGGCTATGGTTTTTGATGCAATTTTAGTGTGAACACTTTCTAATTTACTAAGAAGGAACATCTCGACCGGGTGTTTCTTTTTGTCTTATTACGCGGAAGTAATCTGCCGCATAAAACACTTTCGAGATTAGCCCCATGTGTTTAATCCGCAGCCGAGTCTGACCTTTCGCGATTTCGGTGCAGATGCGCTTTGTCTCATCCTCGGATGCAAACAAGCATATTAAGGCTCGGCTTGGAATAGTATTATGATATGTTTGCTTGACTTTTTCACCTTATCCCTTAAAATGATATCGAGGTGGTTTTTTTGAAATTTTCATTGCTAATAAAAAACATCATATATAGCGTTGTAACAAACGGCGATGCTGAGGTCTGCCATATAACGAAAGACCCGGCCGACGTGGCAGAAGGCTCGCTGTATATATGCATAAAGGGTATATCGGGAGACGGGCACGAGCATATCGAAACAGCCGTTAAAAACGGGGCTGTGGCAATTTTATGCGAAGCCGAGCTTGAGAACAGGCCACAATTGCCTTGTGTAAAGGTCGAAAACTCCAGAGAGGCACTCGGATTCGTTTGCAAGGAATTTTACGGTGATCCGCTCTCTGGCATAAATGTGGTCGGAGTTACCGGAACAAACGGCAAAACCAGCACAACGTATTTCCTGGAGGGTATTTATAAAACAGCCGGCAGAAAATGCGGTGTAATCGGAACCGCCGGCGTCAGAATAAACGGCGAGGAACGCCGTTTCAAATACGCGACGTCTACAACTCCCGACACAATCGACCTGTTTCGGATTTTTACCGCCATGAGGAACGAAGGCGTAAGCGATATTTTCATGGAGGCGACAAGCCATGCACTCGCGCTGCATAAACTTAGCGCCCTCCATTTTTCTCACGCCCTTTTTACAAACCTGACGCAAGACCATTTGGATTTCCATAAGACATTTGAAGAGTATCTGGCCGCAAAATCGAGGCTTTTCAAACTTTCTGACTCTGCTGTACTTAATGCGGACGACAAGTCTTCCTCTGTGATTTCAAAAGATTCGTTATGCGAACGCTTTACATATTCCGTTGAAGCCGAATCGGATTTTCGCGCCGAAAATCTTAAATTCTCTCCTGACGGAACGGATTTTGATCTTAACGGAGAGCACTTCTTCCTGCCGATACCGGGAAGCTTTTCCGTTTACAACGCTTTGGCAGCAATTGCATCCGCAAAGAAAGCCGGCATACCGTATAACGTTATAGCCGAAGGCCTGTTAAGCGTTAGAGTTATACCGGGCAGAATACAGCCGGTCAAGAACGACCTCGAAATCGGCGTTATAGTCGATTACGCGCATACGCCCGACGGTTTGGAAAAGGTGATAAAAGCTGTCCGCTCCTTCACGGAAAAACGGGTTATCACCGTTTTCGGCTGCGGCGGCGACAGGGACAGAACAAAGAGACCGATTATGGGAAGAGTTTCGGGGGAATTATCCGATTTTTGCGTTGTTACCTCCGACAACCCGAGAAGCGAAGAACCCGAGAGTATAATAGCCGAAATTTTGCCGGGAATTGCACCGACCTGCTGCCGGTACATAAGCGAGCCCGACAGAAGGCTTGCGATCTTTAAAGCCCTTGAGATTGCCGAAAGCGGAGACTGCGTTATTATCGCGGGCAAGGGCCACGAAGATTATCAAGAATACGAAAACAAGCGCAGAATCAGCTTTGACGACAGAATAGTCGCAAAAGAAGCTCTTGCCGCCAAGGGGGCGACACTATGAAACCTATGAAGCTTTCAACAATATGCGAGGCCGTCGGCGGAAAACTGAACGCCGGCGCGTATGCCGGAGTTTCGATAAACGGCGCTGCAACGGATTCTCGCGGAGATTTGAGCGGCAAGCTTTTCGTCGCTATTAAGGGAGAAAACGTTGACGGCCATGACTATATCGAATCGGCGTTCAACAACGGTGCCGCAGCGGTTTTTTGCGAGCAGGACAGACAATTTGGCGACCGGCCGGTTATATACGTCGACAGTACGCTTAAGGCCCTGAAACTGCTCGGAAAGTATTATCGCTCGCTTTTTAACGTGCACGTAATCGGGGTAACCGGTTCTGTCGGCAAAACGACTGTAAAAGACATGATTGCCTGTGTTTTGAGCGAAAAATACAACACAATGAAAACAAAGGGCAATCTCAACACCGATATAGGAATGCCGATTTCGTTGCTTGAGCTTAATGACAAGCATGAATGTGCGGTAATCGAAATGGGTATGAGAAATTTTGGGGAGATCAAAGAGCTTGCAGGCATTGCCAAGCCCGAAACAGCGGTAATCACGAATATAGGATTTTCGCACATTGAAATACTCGGCTCACGTGAAGGCATAATGAGGGCAAAATGCGAGCTTATCGACTCTCTTGACAAAAACGGCCGCATAGTTCTAAACGCGGACGACGACATGCTTTTCTCCCTAAAAGAAAAATATAAGGGCAGCCTATATTTCGGAACAAAATCCGACAATTATTTCTCGTGTGAAGATATAGAATATAATGGGATAAGAGGTGTAACGTTTACGCTTATAAAAGCCTCAGGAGCAAAGGAACGCATTTTTGTTCCCGTACCCGGAAGGCATATGGTGATAAACGCGATGTGCGCCGCGACAGTCGGCGATATTTACGGGCTGACGCTAAGCGAAATCAAGAGCGGCATAGAAAAATTCAAACCGTCGGACAGTCGCATGGAAATACATGACACAAAAGACGGAGTAGCAGTAATCGACGATGCGTACAACGCGAGCCCTTCTTCAATGCAGGCGGCGTTTGAAGTGCTTGCTTTTGCCAAAGGCAGGAAGTTCTGCGTGCTCGGAGACATGCGCGAGCTCGGAGTAGAGGCCGAAAGGCTGCATGCCGAGCTGGGCGAAGACCTTGCCGAAAAAGACTTCGACTATGTTTTCACCTTCGGAGACAAAATAAGGCTGACTGCCGAAAAATGCGCAGAGCTTTCGAACGGCAAAACAGCGGTTACGCACTTCGATTCGAAGAGCGCTCTTATATCGGAGCTTAAGGGGCTTTTGATACAGGGCGACACCGTACTTGTTAAAGCTTCCAGAGCTCTGAAATTTGAAGAAATAATTACCTCAATAATAAAATAAGCATTTACTTTGGAGTGAATCACTTGGAATATTCCGTAAACAGTGCGATATATGCGCTGCTCATATCATTTTTGGCGAGTGTCGTTCTGTGCCCCTTGCTGATACCCTATCTGACAAAAATCAAGTTTGGGCAGTATATCCGCGACGAAGGACCGAAATCGCACCAAAAAAAGGCAGGTACTCCTACCATGGGCGGCCTTGTTATATTGTTCTCGCTTGTTATCTCTGCCGTGTTCTTTATTAATAAGAACTATGACGGGCTTATTGTAATGTTCGTTACGATCGGCTATGCGATTATCGGGTTTATCGACGACTATCTGAAAGTCGTCAAAAAAAACAACCGCGGTCTTAAGGCCTCTTATAAAATGATAGGGCAGATAATAATCACCGCGGTCTTCGCATATTATATCTATGCTTCATCGGGTATAGACACAAAGATATTTATACCGTTTACGGACAATTATGTTGACCTCGGCTTTATGTTTTACCCCTTCCTGTTCTTTGTAATGGTCGGAACGGTCAACGGTGTTAACTTCACGGACGGGCTTGACGGATTGGCGGCAGGTGTAACGCTTCTCGTCGTTACGTTTTTTGCTTTTGTTGCGCTCGGGCTAAACTCCGGGCTTCTTCCGATACTCGGAGCCGCAGCCGGCAGTCTTTTGGGCTTCCTGCTTTTTAACTCTCATCCGGCGAGAATCATTATGGGCGACACCGGCTCTCTGGCGCTTGGCGGCCTCGTCGCTTCGACGGCAGTGCTCCTTCGTATGCCGCTTTTGATTTGCATAGTCGGTATCGTGTATCTGGTCGAAGAACTGTCGGTTATGCTTCAAGTCAGTTGGTTTAAGTATACAAAAAAGAGATACGGCGAGGGCAAACGCATATTCAGGATGGCTCCGCTGCACCATCATTTTGAACTTGGCGGTACCGGAGAAACAAAAATAGTAGCCATGTTTTATATCGCGACTGCTGTTGCGTGCCTTGTTGGCTATCTTGCCTCAAATTCGGTGTTTTAGACGGAGGAAGCTATGGAATTTAAAAACAAAAAATTTCTTGTGTGCGGCGTTGCCCGCTCGGGCATTTCTGCCGCTGTTCTGCTAAGAAGGCTTGATGCAGACGTAACCGTGGCGGATGTGAAAGACAGAAGCGAAATTTCAGACGGCGACTGCGAAAGACTCGAAAAAATCGGCGCGCATATGCGCTTTGGCCGAAATCCCGACGATATTGTCAAGGATTTTGATTGTCTCGTGCTCAGCCCCGGCATACCTATCGACCTTCCGTTTATCGAAAAGGCCAAACAGGCCGGAATACCCGTTTTAAGCGAAGTCGAACTGGGTTTTCGCTGCTGTTCGGCTCCAATAGTCGCAATTACGGGAACAAACGGTAAAACGACGACTACAACTCTGACCGGCCGGATTATGAACGCGTACCGCCCCGGAAGCGTTACCGTAGGCAATATAGGCACTCCTTTTTGCGACGAGGCACTCGATATACCCAAGGACTGCTTTGCCGTCGTCGAGATTTCTAGCTTCCAGATGGAATCAACCGTAGATTTCCGCCCGAAAATCAGCGCTGTTATCAATATTACCCCCGACCATATAAACCGCCATAAAACGCTTGAAAAGTACATAGAGATGAAAGAACGCATTTTCCAAAATCAAGGTGAAGGCGACTTCCTTGTTCTTAACTTTGATGACGAGGCATGCCGCGCCATGTGGGAAAGAACAAAAGCAAACGTCATGTTCTTCAGCATGAAGTTCGAGTTACCGGACGGTATCTTTTTGAAGGACGGAGACCTTATCCTCAAATGGAACGGTAAAACAGAAAAATTGATTTCCAGAGCAGAAATCAATACAGCGTTCGATCATGTAATCGAAGATTGCATGGCGGCGGCCGGCATGGCCGTATGCGCCGGCGTTCCTTTAGAAATTATACGCGAGGTTCTAAGGGATTTCAGGGGAATAGAGCACAGAGTCGAGTTTTGTGCCGAAATAAACGGTGTGGAATACTATAACGACTCAAAGGCAACAAACGTTGACGCAGCAGTCAAAGCGCTCGAGGGCATCACAAAGACCGTGTTGCTTATCGGAGGCGGACAGGACAAGAAAGTAGATTTCTCCGAATGGGTCAAGCTTTTTGACGGAAAGGTCAAGTTTATTGCGCTCATAGGCGAAACCGCCGATCAAATTGCCGAAAACTGCAAAGCGCACGGGTTCACGAACTACGAGAAAACCAACAGCCTGAAATCCGCAGTTGAGCTGTGTCACAGCAGGGCACTGCCCGGGGAATGCGTACTTTTGTCACCTGCTTGCGCAAGCTTGGATATGTTTGATAATTATGAGCAAAGAGGTTATTTGTTCAAGAGTTTTGTGAAGAATTTAGGCTAGGTAAACTTCGAAATGCCGCGCCAATATGGCATGTTGAAAAATCGCCTTGCGGCTTTCCATTAAAAATGGAAAAACACCATTTTTCAATGGAGAGCGCCGCTCGCTCAACCCACTAAAGTGGGTTTCGTGCGCAATTTTCAACACTTCCCAATATGCACGTAAAGGTGATTATATGCAAGATTCGACGCAAACGAAGAGTAAATACAACAAAACAATAATCGTCGGCGGCTACGACAACATAACGTTTTTTACCGTGCTTACTCTTGTGCTGTTTGGCGTAGTCATGATTTTTTCATCCAGCTATTACGCGGCTGCCACAAGCTCAAAATGGGGCAACGACATGTTTTACTTTATCGTAAAGCAAAGTTTGGCGGTCGGCCTCGGTTTTATAGCCATGCTTGTCATGTCCGCGATAAACTACGAACGGCTAAAAGGCCTGCCGATTTTTTTGGGTTACCTCGTGTCCAATGCGCTGCTAATCTATGTGAAATTTTTCGGTCAGGTTATAAACGGAGCGAGACGCTGGATAAGAATCCCCGTTTTCGGCTCCTTCCAGCCTTCTGAGCTCGCAAAAATTATGGTTATCCTGCTTCTTGCCTACTACATATCCGAGGACAAAAACCGTGTCAGAACGCCTCAGGGCCTCGCTGTCTGTGCAGCCATAGCGCTTCTCCCCTGCACCCTTGTTTTCTGGGGCAACAACTTGAGTACGGCTATTATAATAGCGGCAATAGCGTTTTGCATGGTGTTTGTCTCCAGTCCGTATTTTTTGCCGTTTATCGGGCTTGCAGGCGCGGCAGTGGCCGCCCTCGTCGCCTATCTCACTTTATCGGACGGTTTCCGGTCCGAACGTTTCGCAGTTTGGAAAAATCCGTTTATTGATCCGCAAGACAGAGGTTATCAGACCATACAGTCCTTGTATGCCGTAGCTTCCGGCGGGCTTTTCGGTCTGGGACTCGGCAAGAGCCATCAAAAGCTGATTTTTATGCCCGAGCCTTTCAACGACTTTATTTTTGCCGTAGTCTGTGAGGAACTCGGCTTTTTCGGAGCGACGATACTTTTGATACTGTTTGTTGTGCTCATCTGGAGGGGTGTTGTAATCTCCATGAAGGCAAAGGACCTGTTCGGCTCGCTGATTGCTCTCGGAATTACCGTTATGATAGCGGTACAGGTTATTATCAACGTCGCGGTTGTAACAAATACGATACCGAATACGGGTATTCCGATGCCGTTTATCAGCTACGGGGGAACATCAATAGTGTTCGTCATGGCCGGTATGGGCGTATTGCTCAACATATCCAGATACAGAAACAAATCACAGTAAAACATATGATATAGCGATTTTTCACTTTTAACAGGCATGGATAAGCTTGCCTGTTTTTTTGTACAAACGCAGAAATTCCGCGGTAATCTAAGTCGGTAAATTCTGAAAAAAAGACAGTTTACACCAATGATAAGTATCTATTGCCAAACATGGACAAAATGGTTATAGTGTAATAATCAAAACATTAGGAAGGTTAGTATGAGAAAAACGAAAATACTCGCAACGCTGGGTCCGGCTTGCAACGATGTTAATAAGCTTAAAGAGTTGATTCTTGCCGGTATGGATGCGGCCAGGATTAATTTTTCGCACGGAACACACGAGACTCACACCGAGATAATAAACAAACTGATTCAAGCCCGTGAAGAGCTAGGAAAGCCTATACCGCTTGTCCTCGATACAAAGGGGCCGGAAATAAGAACAAAATCCTTCCGTGACGATAAGGTATTTTTGCGTCAGGGCCAGGATTTTATTTTAACGACAACCGACATAGAGGGAGACAACGAAAAAGTCTCGGTAACTTATACGGGACTGCCCCAAGATGTTACAAAGGGAACGCGCATACTGATTGACGACGGACTAATCGAGCTTGCGGTTGAAAGTGTCTGCGGCCCGGATATAACGTGCAAAGTCTTAAACAGCGGCTATTTGAGCTCTAAGAAGGGTATAAATGTGCCCGGCGTGAATATCAATCTCCCGGCGCTGACACAACAGGATATCGACGATATCAGATTCGGGGTTGAAATTGGCTTTGACTATATTGCCGCCTCATTCGTGCATACGGCCGAGGACATTATCAGAATACGAGAGGTCCTCGAAAGCTTTGGTGGCACAAACATCGATATTATCGCAAAAATCGAGACGCGTTTCGCGGTAGACAATATTGATTCTATTCTTGAAGTTGCCGACGGCATCATGGTTGCAAGAGGCGACTTAGGTGTCGAGCTTCCCCCCGAAGAGGTACCGTTGGTACAAAAGAGCCTAATCAGTAAGGCAAACCTGATCGGCAAGCTTGTTATCACAGCGACTCAAATGTTGGAATCTATGGTCAACAATCCGAGGCCGACAAGAGCCGAAGCAAACGATGTCGCCAATGCAATCTTCGATGGTTCCGACACGATTATGCTTTCCGGTGAAACCGCGAAGGGTAGCTACCCTGTCGAAACGGTAAGTATGATGGCGCGTATCGCCGAACGCACCGAGCAGGCAATCGACTATAAAGAAAAGCTTAGAACGCGTTATGCCGTAAACATGTCCGGAATCACAAACGCCGTGAGCCACGCTACCTGCTCAACCGCGGCCGACCTGAACTCCCCTTGCATAGTAACTCTGACGAAGTCCGGCTTTACCGCGCGAATGGTTTCGCGTTTCCGCCCGATTTGCCCTCTTCTGGCAATAACCGAGGATATTGCCGTTTGGAGAAAATTGAATCTGGTTTGGGGTTGTGTCCCCTACCTGTTTACTAATCCCTCCGAAAATATCTTTGAGGTCTGCGCGACAAAAGCTCAAGAGACGGGACTCGCCAAAGTAGGGGATGCGATAGTTATAGTTGCCGGGCTTCCCGTCGGTATTGTCGGATCAACAAATACACTGAAAGTTGAAATTGTTGGTTCGGTTTTGGCAAAAGGTACCGGAATCGGCAACAAAAAAGTTTCCGGCCTGGCAGTCGTGGCAAAAGTAATTGAAGAGGCAGAGCGTTTCTTCAAAACCGGAGACATATTGATTACGACCGAAACGAACAACGACTGGCTGAAATTTATCAAAAAAGCAAGCGCTGTTGTCATCGGCTCCGACAGGTGCTTTGACTTTACCCACACCGAGGCTGTTGCCCGCGCATTGGAAATACCTCTGGTTATATGTAACGACAGGGTAACCGACCTTATAAAGACCGGAAGCCTTATTACTGTTGACAGTGAAAAAGGCTATATTTTCAACGGAATAATCGACGAGTAGAACCGGTTATTTACCATAAAACAAGGAAGCGGCTGCGTGTCGCTTCCTTGTTTTGGTAATAGTAAACATTGCTTCGGATGCCTGCGAGCGCTATTCTTCGCCGGCATAGAAAATCAAGAAAAGCGTAAACTGATTATCATGGTAGTTAACCCTGTACCCGCAATGCTCGTACGAATGCATAATGTGCGCGACCTGCGGCAACCCGATACCGGAATGGTTTTTCTTCGTCGTATACCCGTTATGGAAGATTTCATCTATCGCGACATGGTCTTTCGTCGTATTCGAAATAACAAAAATAATGGTTCTTTCATCTTTCTGCTCAAACGATATATTAATCTGCTTTCGCTCGGATTCGGCAGCCGCTTCGTTGGCATTATCAATAACAATGCTTAAAACACGGCACAAATCCAGATCGTTAAGCACGATATTCCTGATATCGCATACCATATTAATCGAAAACGAAATCCCCGCTTTACCGGCAGTTTCTGATTTTGACCGTAGCAGACTGTATACGGCCACACGTGATTTCAGCGTTTCTATAATGCTCAAAAAATCCCCTGTTATCTTTGTTTGTGCAAAAAGCGTACGATGATACTTTTTCAAACCTTCGATATCCTCTATTTCCAGATAGCCCTCGTATGTCTGCAAAACATTGTAAAAATCATGCTTTATGCCTCTAAACTCTTGATTGACGTTCAACAGTGAGCTGATATAAGTCCCCGATGCGCGAATCTCCCATTCAGAAAGCTTGGCGCGAAAACCGAAAATAGATATAATTATATATAAAAATACGCAGGCAATTAACAGCAAATATATGAATATAACAGTCGGGTCTAAGAGGTCGAGATAGCCCGACAGCCACTCTATTCTGAAAAAAACGATGACTCCGTAAAAGGCGGATAGTACCGCAAAAGTCTGAAGAAATTGGACAGGAATATTGTTGTCAAAGTAATTGAGCGGTATCGAAATATAGCGTTTCCGCTTTGTCATATAAAATCTGAACAGCAAATAGGCAGTCGCCAACAAAGCAATAATCAGCATAATTGATACAATCTCATGAAAATAAAAATGCGGAAACACTTGAAATGACGGCAAAACGCTATACAGTACATTGTTTTGCATCAAGTATATCAAAACAACGCAATAATGCATCAATAAATGATTCCTTAAAATTATGCTGCTCTTTGTCGGCGACAGTTTCAGAGTTTTTTTAATCACGAAATACTCTACAACTGCCGAAAGCGGATTGATGAATATAAGCATCGTATAGAGCCAAACCGAAAAATAGATACCCGGGGCAAAGAAAAAGCAATCGACCAAATACAACGGGACCAAGTATACAAGAGATATTCCTAATGAACAAAGCAAGTGCTTTTTAAATGAAATCCTGATTCCGAATAGTTCAAAAATGACCCTCAACAAAAAATAATGATTCACAGTATTTTGAGCTATGGCAAACATTATCGCGAAAATGCTCTGGTGCCGAGTAAAGTAAGTGATGAGCATATTCACTTTTTCACCCCCCCATATTTTAACGGCAGTCAAAACCTGCCAAGCAACTCTGCGTGCACTTACTTTGCTATCATACCTTTAACTCTCGATCTCGCCGAAAAAAATCAACTTGGTAAACACTGATAAAATCTCTTTGAACGGATACGCGCCCAAGTAACCGCGTAAGTCTTTTATGCGGTATCTAACTTCCGCGGTAACAACTTCCTCGTAACATTATATTGCATAATCATAATTTATACAATCAATATATAGTCAGTTAAACTCGAAACCGTCCAAGCGAAGCTTGAGCGGTTTCGAATTTAACGCCCGACGGCCCTACAGTCGTTTAAAACTGATAGTGTCTTAAACGACTGTATCATTTCTGTTAGGGTAACGAAACGGGAATCAGCAATGGAGGGAATTATGAGCGCGGTTTTGCAGAAAACGGTCATCCCCCGTGCTGCCGTTGCCTACCGAGCGCACATTAAAAGAGCATGAAACCCTTTAAATTCAAGGATTTCACGCTCAAAAACTCTACCCTCACCCCTTAGATGATTTCTTGTATCATAGTATTTTCCTTGATATTAAGAGGTTTTTAATATTTGCATTTTCTAATCTATCCGTATTTTTTATGGTTTTCAGAGTTTCAATCACCAAAAAATCACCATATAATAAACCAGTTGCTATTATTCCCACTCGACTTTTACGAATGTTTTTCTCATGTTTTTATGTATTTGTAGTGCATATATTGTATGTTTTTCACCTGATTATATGTATTGAATGAGAAGTTGTAAAATTTTTGTAGCCAAAATGTAGCCAGTTTTAATGATGTTAGAATGTTTCTTTAAAGGCATATGGTAGTAAATGATTTCTTAATATTTAATGGTAGAAAGAACATCTTTTATCTTCTTCATATGCCTTTTTGTCACTCTACCTATTGCTTCATGTTCACCAAAAATCTTTTCAGCTCGTTTTGCATATGTTATAAAGTTTCCATTTCCTTTAAAAGCTCCTTTTACGGAATACTTATCATATACATTGCTATTACTAATTCTATTCCCCTTTTTGGTATAACCATTGTTTTTAACAATCGTTTTTAGCTTTCTATACATTCTATAGTAATATTTTGATATGGTTTTATCTCTAATCGATACAACCCTTCCGTCAAATGTAAATCCTAAATAGTTTATGAAATCGTTCCCGTTAGGAACACCACTTAGTACCAGATTGTTACAACTTTCGAGAATTTTATTTGAGCAATGAAAAACCTGTGTTTTATCAGGCTGCAAATCTAGATTGGGAATTGAATCTATCTCATCTGAAATTTTTTTAAATTTCTCTATGAAGTTATCTTTTGTTAATTTGGGTAATACAATAATAAAATCGTCGCTATACCTCATATATAAGCCATCTAAAGAATTAACATAGTCATTAATTCTCTTATCAAATACTAACATATAAATGTTTGATAAAACTGCACTTATAGCCGATCCTTGGGGTATGCCATAGTCATTGCATTGTTTCTTCATAAACGTGCTTTTATTTTTTTTTAATTGATCTAAAGATAAAGCCTTTTCTCTACTGTTTAAAGACTTAATTCCGCTTTCTGTTTTATCAAGTTTGTTTAGTTCAAGTAAACTGTCAATTTCCCAATAAGAATACTTTGTAATATTTTTATATACTGCATAAAAGTCGCTTGGCAACTGGGCAATATTAAGGAGATTGCATAGCATTCCTTTTAGATATTTATGATCTAGACTATCAAAAAATTTAGTGAAATCACCAATTATTATATAGCTATCTTCAAAATCTCTTATAAAATCAAATGCTTTCTTTGCAAAATATATATTATTGTTATACTTTAGATTGTCACGATAGGCTATGGCGACATGACTAGACCGTGTTTGAAAAATCATTATGATTGTTCACTTTAACCAAATAACAATGGAAGCTAAACAAACGAACCCAGCAAATGTGTGAGCCAATTTATCATATCGAGTGGCAATGCGGCGGAAATTCTTAAGGCGCAGAA
>JAVBOO010000014.1:0-11595 GCA_031550435.1 Eubacteriales bacterium | reverse complement strand
GCGTTTAAAAATCTTGCGAGGGTACAAAAAAATATCGCGCGGGTTTGGTTAAACAGTCGTTAAAGACAATATCTGTCTTAAACGACTGTAGGACGTCGGGCGTTAAATTCAAAACCGCTCAAGCTTCGCATGGACTGTTTTGAATTTAATTGACTATATTTTATTGCCGATGTAATAAGCAAGCGGCTGCCCAAAGTCATACCGGGCAGCCGTTATTGTTGTGCGCTTTGGTGAGTGCAGGCATGCTTTAGGCCTGAGAACATCAAAAAAGCTGTGGAAGCCACAGCTTAATCAAAAAAGTTTCGACGATTAAAAAACCTACTTGCGTTTCTTTCTTTTGCTGAGTGTAGCCTGAAGTTCGTTAGAAGCCCTTACCCAGTCCTTAAACTTTTCTTCAAAAGTAAGGCTCTCTTTTACGGGCTTTTGAACATCCTCATCAAAAATCGACGGAGCGGGTTTTTTCTTGAACGAATCCGCTTCTTTTATAGACAACGCAATTTTCCCGCTTTCGGCATCGATAGAAAGCACCTTGACTCTTACAATATCCCCCACGGATATATAATCGTTTATGTCTTGTACAAATTTATTCGAAACATGGGAAATATGCACTAATCCCTGCTGTCCGCCTTCAAGCGATATTATTGCGCCAAACGGCTTTATTCTGACTACTTTTCCGTCAACGAAGCTGTTAACTTCAGGTATTTCGGGCATGCAAACACTCCTAAAAATTTAATCCCCCGCGAAAAACCTGTGCGGCAAACGCCCGGTTCCGGGAGATACGGCGACCGGTTTTCGATTTCTTTACATTCCGCCGTAATATCTCTGCAATTGTAACACAAACCAATACGTTTTTCAATCCGAATTTATCTAAAATAAACGCATAAAATTCGAATATTTACTTTGCGTAAGCACGTATTTCTTCTTTAAGCTTCGGATTTGTTATTCTGATGTAGGTTCCCTTCATTCCGAGAGACCTGGATTCCAAAACTCCCGCACTCTCGAGCTTTCTTATCGCATTAACGATTACCGAACGCGTTACGCCGATTTTATCCGCAATGTGACTCGCAACAACCCTGCCTTCGTTTGTATCCAGCTCTTTGAGGATATGTACGACAGACGCAAGCTCCGAATACGAAAGAGTAGACATGGCAGCCTTTACGGCCTCCTCTTTTGCGGCAGTGCTCTTCATTTCCTCGCGGCGGCTGAAAAATACGTACATAGATAAAATACTGCCGCAAAGCTCGCAAAAAACCGTCTCATTCTCATCAAAGAGTTTGCCGTCTCTCAAAACGGCAAGCGTCCCGATTCTGACATTATCGCTCAAAAGCGGCACTACAACCGCGCTGAAGTTTGACTGGGGGTAATTCTTTGTAAGCACATTCTTCAAGCTGATATTTGCTCTGGTCTCATAAACGCTCTTTAGTTGCTCGTTAAACCTGGCATCAACCTGCGAATTCCCCTTAAGGTTCTTATTTTCGGTTAAAAAATCATGTTCCGTCGTCGTTGTTTCAAGTAAATAGCCGTATTTGTCAACAACCATTACCTCGCCCGACAAAGTGTTCTTCATCATTTCGGAGATTCGACACGTAAAAGATTCGTCACCGCAATTACTGCTTTGCACAACGTTTGCTACCTGCTTAAACCCAGTTGCTAATTCCATAGTCTTGCTTCTCCTTCCAAGCCCTTTAAAAATGTCAAAATATAAATACCGGTGAAGTACAGACAAAACGGGTATAAGAATAAATTTTTCGAATATATTGCCCAAGAATAATCTGTATGCTTCATCCGTATTTGAAAAACCTATGCATACAATCGACGAAGACCCTGATTTTAAGGCAGCCGAAGCAAGTATTCCCGGGGAAACACCGGGAAGCCGTCCTCGCCCGAAACGAATCCTGCTTTGCCGCGCAGGGCAAACCGAACAGCCAAACCGCGGAGCGGTCGACTGCAAACTGCCGTTTGTTGCTTTTCATAAGTCTTATCGTAATTAAGGCGGCGCGGTTGATAACATGCACTTTAGCATATCTCAGCCGTTGGGCTTTAAAGTATTTGGCGATGACGTGATGTTAGGATTTTGTTAGTGACCTATGTTTATATATATTTTTTTCGGCAATACAACCGGTTGATTATAACACTAATTTTTATTCAGGTAAACTCTATTCTTCTTTTTCGTCATTATTTTCTTTTTCACATCTGTATCCGCACTTTGCGTCCGAACACGATACAACACCTTTGGAGCCTTTTTCAACAAGGAAAGACCCGCAGGTCGGACAATTTTCACCGGTGGGTTTACTCCACGAAATAAAGTCACAGTTCTCGGAGTTTTCGCACACAAAGAATTTGCGGCCTTTTTTTGACTTTTTAATTATAACCTTTGCTCCGCATTTCGGACACGAGACACCGGCATCTTCGAAAAGCGGAAGAGTGTTTCTGCATTCCGGAAAACCGGGGCAGGCAAGAAATTTGCCGTAGCGCCCCATTTTTATGACCATTCTTCTTCCGCAAATGTTGCAGATAACATCGGATTCCAAGTCCTTAATTTCGACCTCGGAAACTTTTTCCTCTGCCTCTTTAACCTTTTCGGCAAAATCGGGGTAAAACTTCCGTAATACTTCCTTCCATTCGACATCCCCGTCTTCAACCCCGTCTAGCTGGTTCTCCATGCGCGATGTAAACTCCGCGTCAACGATATCCCCGAAATTATTACACAAAATTTCGTTTACGGCTTCTCCGAGTTCCGTCGGGAAAAATGCCTTGTTTTCTTTTGTTACATATCCCCTTGCAGTTATGGTTGCAATTGTCGGCGCATAAGTACTCGGGCGGCCTACTCCGTTTTCCTCGAGCGTTCTGACGAGCATGGCCTCGGAAAATCTCGCGGGCGGCTGTGTAAAATGCTGTTCCGGCTTCAGCTCCGACTGCATGAGTATATCGCCTTCGTTGATTTCCGGAAGCAGCGGTTCCTTCTCTTCTTCGTCGCGTTTGTAAACAGTCTTATAACCCGCAAACTTAAGCGTTGAACCCGATGCCCTGAAAACGTGCCCGTTGATCCCGATGGATACCGAAACCGTATCGTAAAGCGCAGGCATCATCTGTGCCGCGACAAATCTCTCCCAAACAAGCGTATACAGCTTTAACTGCTCTTTCGTCAAAGAATCCTTTATACTTGCCGGCGTGAGGTTTACATAGGTCGGGCGTATAGCTTCGTGAGCATCCTGCGACCTCCCGGAGTTCTTGTGCTCCGACTTTTCCGGATTGGCAAACTCGACTCCGTAAGTCTCTGTAATATACGTCTTAGCCTCTGCAAACGCCTCGTCGGAAATTCGCGTGGAGTCGGTACGTATATACGACACAAGGCCGATTGTACCCTGCCCGGTTATATCCACTCCTTCGTATAACTGCTGAGCGACAGACATTGTTTTAACCGCGGTAAAGTTAAGGTTTTTAGAAGCTTCCTGCTGCATTGTGCTCGTCGTAAACGGAGGCAGCGGTTTTTTCGTTCTCTTCCCTTTTTTAACCTCGGTTACTTTGAAAGTACCGGACGATATTTCATCGATTATCTTGTCGACATCCTGCTTAGTGTTAAGCTCTGCCTTTTCGGGGTTGCCGTAATATTTAGCGGCTATTTGTTTTTTGCCGTCACGAGTCAAAGCCGCTTCAAGCGTCCAAAATTCTTTTGGTACAAAATTAGCGATTTCTTCTTCCCTGTCGCAAATCATTTTCAAAAGCACGGACTGAACCCTTCCCGCGCTCAAACCTTTTTTGACCTTTTTCCACAGCAGAGGACTGATTTTATAGCCGACAACCCTGTCCAGCGCGCGTCTTGCCTGCTGCGCGTCAACAAGGTTCATATCTATTTCCCTGGCTTCTTTTATTGATTTTTTAACGGCATTCTTCGTTATCTCGTTAAACGTTATCCTGTAAGTTTCTTTGCCGTCAAGACTGAGAGCATGACAAAGATGCCAAGAAATAGCTTCCCCTTCTCTATCCGGGTCGGTTGCGAGATAAATTTTTTCGGCAGCCTTAACTTCCTTGCGCAGCTTTTTAAGCAAATCGCCCTTGCCCCTGATCGTAATATAACGCGGTTCGAAATCGTTTTCGGTATCTATGCCCAACTCGCTTTTCGGCAAATCTCTTACATGACCCATGGAGGCCTCGATTTTATAGTTTGCGCCGAGAAATTTTTTAAGCGTTTTGGCTTTCGCGGGTGATTCAACAATTACAAGGTTTTTTGGCATTCAGTATTCCCCTCAATATTATGTGCTTAGTACAAGAGCGGACAAAGTTGAAACCGAACCGAGCGAGTTTTCTCTTTTCCCCCGCTTCGTCTTTGTTCACCGCAACTCAAACTTTCCGCCCGGTACCGCTCTTATCATGCCGGACACTTCCAAGACCGTCAGCGCGTATAAAACAGTCTGCACCGGCAGGCCCGAAGCTTCGACAATTTCGTCCGGATAGACCGCGGTTGACCCGAAACAGCCGTAAACCCTAAAGACATCCGGTTCGTTTAAAACCTCGCGGTTTATTTCCGTATCTATTTTG
The DNA here is from genome assembly GCA_031550435.1 of Eubacteriales bacterium. Taxonomy (GTDB): domain Bacteria; phylum Bacillota; class Clostridia; order Lachnospirales; family WRAX01; genus JAVBOO01. Next base: position 7,056 of record JAVBOO010000014.1, on the reverse strand, counting down.
GCGGCCGTTCCGTTTCCATGACCGTCCGCCGATAAAACTAAGCCTGCGGCTTTTTTCGATTTTGAGCTTTTTTCCTTTATAGTATTATCTGCAGCGCTGTCAGTATTGTCAGTATCGGCTTTATTGTTTTCGCTGTCTTTACTATCGTATATATTATCGTACCCATATGCCGTTTTATGTATATCGCCGGTGTTTTCTTTCGGACTGTCCGAACTGCGTTTCTTGTCATAAATATTTATGTTATGGCCCTTTAAGAAAAAATCTGCAAATATGTCTTCATAGCCGGTCACCATAACCGCTCCGTCTTTTATCAGGGCATTTGTCCCCTCGCTTACTTCGCTGTAAATATTTCCCGGTACGGCAAATATCTCCCTCCCCTGCTCAATCGCCTGTTCAACGGTAATTCCCGTTCCGCTTTTCAGCGCTGCCTCGATAACTACGACACCATGGCTCAGCCCGCTGATAATGCGGTTGCGTCTCGGGAAGTTCATTGTATTGTAAACGTTGTCCGGGGGGTACTCGGACACTATACAGCCCGATTTTTCTATCTCGTCAAAAAGTTCGGTATTATCCTTCGGGTAGCATTTATCGATAGCCGTTCCGAGAACGGCTATCGTATAACCGTTCCCGTCTAGCGCTCCCCTGTGCGCCGTTCCGTCAATTCCTCTTGCCAGGCCGCTTACAACGACCGCTCCGCGCTCCGCTATATCCCTGCTCAGTCTGTAGGCTGCGTTTCTGCCGTAGTCCGTACAATCCCTTGAACCTATGACCGCAACTTTCAAGGTATCGGGCTCGTCGATAAGCTTGCCTTTGGAAAACAAACCAAACGGCGGGTCGGCAATGTGCCTAAGCAAGGCCGGATAGTTTTCGCTCTCTATCGATACAAAGTCTATGTGCTTTTTTTCAAGCAGCCTGATGTATTCTCCGAGTTTTGCATCTTTTTCACCCGAAAACATTTCTTTCAGATCGGCCGCGCCTATGCCTTTGAGCCCTCGTATATCGCTTTGCGGCGCATTGTAAACGGCGGCGGCGGAACCGAACCTCTTATAGAGCAATGTCATCTTAGCATATTCGGCCTTAAAACACTTAACGAACCATAACATGTACGCATCGTTCTTAAGCATGACTACTCCCACCACGTTCGGTTTATGGATTTTTGTGCTTTCTCCGGCAATTTCAATCCAGTATATTCAATATTGATACATTTTTCAACAGTTTGTTAATTTTTTTCCTAACGTTGTTGCTTTTCGGGCTGCGATATGCTAGAATCTATTAGTTATAAACAAAGTGGCTCTGCTGCTTTTTAGAAAATACTCACGCAGCTTTTTGTTCGGGTTGAGATACAAAACAGGCTGCGGAGGCAAAACCTGAGGAGGATTTAAAATGAGCGTTATCGCAATGAAACAACTGCTTGAAGCCGGCGTGCATTTCGGACACCAAACAAGACGCTGGAACCCCAAAATGGCGGAATATATCTTCGCCGAAAGAAACGGTATTTATATTATCGACCTGCAAAAGACTGTTAAAAAGATGGACGAAGCTTACGAGAAAATTAGCGAAATCCTCAAAGACGGCGGAGAGATACTTTTCGTCGGAACAAAAAAGCAGGCTCAGGAAGCAATCAAGGAAGAAGCCGACAGATGCGGCATGTACTATGTAAACCACAGATGGCTCGGCGGAATGCTCACGAACTTCGGAACAATCCAAACGAGAATCAAAAGACTCAAACAGCTTGAAAAAATGGCTAACGACGGCACATTCGACGTGCTGCCGAAAAAAGAGGTCGCAGGACTTACTCTTGAGATGAAAAAGCTTGAAGCCAACATCGGCGGAATCAAAGAGATGAAGCGTATTCCCGACGTAATTTTCATAGTTGACCCCAGAAAAGAAAGAATCGCTATTCAGGAAGCTCGCACTCTCGGTATCCCCGTAGCCGCAATCGTTGACACGAACTGCGATCCGGACGAAATCGACTTTGTTATCCCCGGTAACGACGACGCTATCCGCGCCGTTAAGCTCATCGCCGGCAAAATTGCAGATGCAGTTATCGAATCCAGACAGGGCGTTTCTTATGCGACTGCCGACGAAAAAACGGAAGCTGCCGAATAGTTTAAAATATTTGACTGCATAAGTTTAGCCAACACCGAATATACGATGTCGTTAGACAAAGTAAAGCTATCCGGCAGGACATTCTTATGAAGTCTCCTAATGTTTTACGGATTTAACACTGAATTGCCGTATACTATACTGATAGGGAAAGAGGATTATATATGACTGTTACCGCAGCAATGGTAAAAGAATTGAAAGACCGCACCGGCGCAGGCATGATGGATTGCAAGAACGCCCTTATGGAATGCGACGGCGATATGGAAAACGCAATAAAGCTTCTCAGGGAAAAGGGACTTGCGGCAGCCGCTAAAAAAGCGGGAAGAATAGCAGCCGAGGGTCTTACGCACGTAGCTATCGGAGATAACGGAAACAAGGGCGTAGTAGTCGAGATTAACTGCGAAACCGATTTCGTCGCTAAAAACGAAACTTTTATTAAGTTCGTTGGCGATGTCAGCACACAGCTTATGACTTCAAGCGCTAAGGATGTTGACGAGTTCCTCAAGGAAACTTGGTCTCTTGACAAAACACTGACAGTCGAAAACGCCGTTTCTTCAATGGTTGCAACCATCGGCGAAAAAATCAGCATCAGACGTTTTGCGGTTCTTGAAAAAGGCGCAAACTGCAAATTCGCGACATATATCCACGGAGGCGGAAAAATCGCCGTATTGCTCGAGATCGAATCCGAGAAGGAAAGCGATTTGGTCACCGAGGCGGCAAAGAACCTTTGCATGCAGATTGCCGCTTTGTTCCCGAAATATGTCAGCCAAAACGATCTCCCCGCTTCGTTTATCGAAAGCGAAAGAGAGATCATCAGAACGGCTACGATGAACGAAGAAGCCGAGGCTGAGCGCAAAAAACCTCAGCAGGTTATCGACAAGATGGTCGAAGGAAGACTTCAAAAGCAGCTTAAAGAAATCTGCCTGCTTGACCAGCTTTATGTTAAAGACAACGAGATTACCTGCGAAAAATATCTTGAGAACATTTCAAAAGAAGTCGGCTGCAAAGTCACCGCTAAACGTTTCGTCTGCTTCGAAAGAGGAGAAGGAATCGAAAAGAAGGAAGACAACTTCGCAGAAGAGGTCAGCAGAATGGCCGGCAAATAAATAAACTGACCCGACCTGATTTTGGTTGGATGCAGTTGTGTAAAGCGGCTGTACCGGATATATTATCAACGGTACAGCCGCTTTTATTTATACTCAGATTTATACTCTAACCTATGCTCTCACTGTTTGCGTTCTCCTTCAGCATATCACAAAGTTCCCACTTCGCAAAAACTGTCAGCTCATGCAGCGCACGAGTCATCGCTATATACAAGAGCTTTATGTCCGTTTCGCTGCCCGAATATGTTTCAGTGCCCGCATCGGCAATAATAACGCAGTCAAACTCGAGGCCTTTCGCGAGATACGCCGGAACAAGCACTATGCCTCCGCCGTAGTCGTCGTCCTTTCCGTCAATCAACCGAATGTCCTGACAGTCGAGAAGTTCTTTAAAGCTTTGAGCCTCTTCTATCGTTCTGCAAATAACCGCAACAGATTTGTAGCCGGCTTCTACGCTCTTTTTTATCGTTTCGTCAATATTTTCGGCAATTTCCTTTGAAGAATCGAGTACCTTGACGCAAACCTCACTGCCGTGGCGTATGACCGGAACCGCCTGTTGCGTTCCCGGCGGCATCTTTAGCCCGGATGACACTCTGTTCGCAAAATCCATTATCTCAACCGTCGTTCGATAGCTCCGTTCAAGCGTCATAAACCTTGCGTAATGGTTAAACACCTTACCCGTTACATCGCTCCAGTCTGTGATGCCCTTATACGAGTATATCCCCTGGTAAAGATCCCCGAGTATCGAGAACGAATTCGAATTCATGATTTTTTTAAGCACAGCAAGCTGGAATAACCCGACATCCTGCGCTTCGTCGATTACAATATGTCTTATGTCAAACTCATCGTTTCCGTAAATCAAGTTATGGATATACATAATCGGAGCCAAATCCTCCGCTTCGAATGCTCCGCTTTTTAGAGACTGCACACTGAGCTTTCGCAAATTCCTTATATCCTCATGCTGCAAATACCTCTCTGCCGCCTCAATGAGCATTGCCTCATCGCTTATGAACTCCTCATAGTACTGCTCGGCTTTTTTGAACGTAACGAGAGCAAAATACTCTTTCACTATCGAGTCGGACTGCTTTTGCAGCTGTTTAAGCTCCGCGTCGCGTTTATTCAAAAGTTCAACGACCGCTGCCCTGCGCTCTTCGTTGTCCTCGGGCATTTCCGTTTTAAGAGCGCTTAGCTTTTTGTCATAGCCTGCGCATATTTCGTCCGCAATAACGGGCTTTCGCTGTTTCAGCATGTTCACGAGGTACTTTCTGACCTCGTTTGCGCGCTTGCTTACCGGAAGATAGGAATAATCCTCGCAAATCAGTCTTCTTATAACCTTATAGTCGTAAAGAACAAAGCCGCCGAGCATGAAATGCTTCTCAGGTATCAGTTTTTCAGTAACTCTAGATACATAGTTATCTATTACGCGCTTAAAAGCCAACGAGGTTTTAATTTTTGATATCCTTGCGACCGAGTTGTAGTAATCCGGGTTTTTTATCAGAAAGGCAAGCTTGTCGGCAGCGGGTTTAATCTTCAGCTTGCTGCCTATATACGCGCAGGCAAAATCCTCAACAGTTGTTTGTATTATATTCTCAACGCCAAGATCAGGCAAGACCTCGGAAATGTAACTAAGGAAATACCTGCTCGGGGCGAGTATCATAATATTCTTCGGAGCAATGACTTTTTCGTAGTTGTAAAGAAGATAGGCGATTCTGTGCAGAGCAATCGTCGTTTTACCGCTGCCGGCGTTTCCCTGAACGACAACTGGTTTATTCATATCAGCCCTGATTATGCGATTTTGCTCCGCTTGTATCGTCGAAACAATGTCTTTCAGTCTTTTGTCCTTTGATGAACCTAACGCGACCTGCAAAAACTCATCGTTTGCAGTAACGTCTATATCAAAAAAGTTGCTTAGGCGGGCGTTTTCGATAAAGTACTGGCGTTTAAGCGAGATGTCGCCCTTGATTATGCCATCGGGGCAGTCGTATTCCGCATCGCCGATTCGGCCCTCGTAATAAAGCGTGGAAACCGGCGCGCGCCAATCAATGATAAGAGGCTTGCTGTCCGATTCGCGAAGCAAAGACATTTTGCCGATATAGTACGGTACCACGGATTTTTCGTCGTCAGCCCGGAAATCAACTCGCGCAAAATAAGGTTTTTTAAGAGATTTAACCGCCATTTTCGTTTTTTGCTCAAGCGAAGCTTGGATCTGCGTGTTCAGCGTCAATTCGTGGTACTGTTCAAGGTTATCGGGGTCGTAACGCTTAATCGATTCGGCAAGCTCCCCGTCTATCCGGAGCTTGGTTGAATACATCTTCTCGTAGTAGCTGTTAAGATAACCCAGTACATACTCCAAGTACTCTCGTTCCTTTTCAAAATCGGGGTGAAGTTCTTCCACCTGCCATACCTCCTTTGTAACCGCGCATAATAACGTGTAGAAAAAAGCACTGTCCTCAAGCCCGCTGGCGGCGGGCCGTGAACTGCGACAGTTTTATCTTTTCAAGTCCACCGTAAATAAAAAGAACCGGAAAATATCTACCGGTTCTTAATAATCAATCTATGCCTGTTCCAAAGGGTATACGGAAACTTGCTTCTTGTCTCTGCCTTTTCTCTCATACTTGACTCTGCCGTCAACCAGTGAAAAAAGCGTGTCATCGGAGCCTCTGCCTACATTGTTTCCGGGATGTATCTTTGTACCTCTCTGGGTGAAAAGCACGTTGCCCGCAAGAACATATTGTCCGTCAGCGCGCTTGGGTCCAAGTCTTTTTGACTCGGAGTCGCGGCCGTTTCTCGACGAGCCGACGCCCTTTTTGTGAGCGAAAAACTGAAGGTTTAATCTTAACATCAGTGCACCTCCTCTGTTAAACAAATGTCTTTCCTATTTTCATCGGCCAGCATACGGAGACCGAGCGTCAGAGAATTCAGGAGCAGCCCGCATTTCTCGTCGTGTCCGCCGTTTTTAACCGAAGTCAGTTCAAAACTCAGAAATCCGCCTTCCTCCTCGTAATCACATACGAACTCGGCAGACGTAAACGCCTCGATACTGTTAACGGTGTTGAGCGTGAGCGCCGAAACGGCGGAACACACTATCGAATCACCGTGGTTTTCGGCTTTAAATCCGTAAATCTCAGCGTTACTGTTCCTATAAATTGTTATATTAATCATGACTAGGCCTTGATATCGCCGATTTTAACCATTGTAAAAGGCTGTCTGTGACCTTTTTTCTTGTGATAATGCTTCTTTGACTTGTATCTGTAAACGATAACTTTCTTTTCTTTACCGTTTTCAACTACAGTCGCGTTAACCTTTGCGCCCTTTATATAAGGGGCTCCGAATTTAACGGCGTTGTCATCTTCGGCAACAGCGAGAACGTTCTCGAATACAACTGCGTCTCCCTCGTTCACGTTGAGCTTTTCAACAAAGATAACATCACCCGAACTTACCTTGTACTGTTTATTACCCGATTCGATAATAGCGTACATAGCACACCTCCTTCTCTAAGAAGTACTCGCCGGGATCGGTGCCCAATGGCTTAAACCTGCCCGTGCGGTTTGGAACGCAAGGCGTTCCTACACAATAACCCTGAGATTCTATCATACGGCGGCGACAATGTCAACCATAAATAAATTGCCTGCTGCTAACTTATGATAATTTCAGTATAGCTAACAAACGCAAGAAAATTTCATACCTCTGGGAAGAATAGAGGCATGAAAGAAATGTTAAATCGGAGCGAACGTAACAAAGCAGAAATCATCGGGATGTGCGTCAAAGGAAAAATCACATCCAAAGACGCAGCGCAGCGGCTTAAACTGAGCGTCCGGCAGGTGGAGAATTTGAAGAAGAAACAGCGGGA
>JAVBOO010000002.1:0-88917 GCA_031550435.1 Eubacteriales bacterium | reverse complement strand
TTGACGCACATCCCGATGATTTCTGCTTTGTTACGTTCGCTCCGATTTAACATTTCTCTCATGCCTCTATTCTTCCCAGAGGTATGAAATTTTCTTGCGTTTGTTAGCTATACTGAAATTATCATAAGTTAGCAGCATTTTGAAAAAATATGTTGACTGCCGTACGATTCTTGTGTATAATTCTTTTTAATGATTTGTTGCTTGCAACAAGTTGGTTTTTGCCGGGAAACAGGCAAACGGAGGGAGGGAAGTTCATGTCAGAGGTTAGAATCAAGGATAACGAAACTTTAGATAGCGCCCTTCGTCGTTTCAAAAGAAATTGCGCAAAGGCCGGCATCATGGGAGAAGTTCGTAAAAGAGAAGCTTATGATAAGCCGAGTGTAAAACGTAAGAAGAAATCTGAAGTCGCAAGAAAACGCAAGTACAATTAGTATGTGGGTCGTGCGCCTTGCTTAATGCAAGGCGCATAATATAACCAAACGTTATGCTTCGGACAGTAATTTGAACGGCGTTTTCAGCGAGCGGGAGTAGGTGCGAGCCCCGCAACAAACTTCAAACGAAAATCACCGGAGTCGGGAAACCAAACGGCAGACCGAAATACAGTAGGCTCTGACGACAGTCCTCGTTACGGACAAAGCCATAAGGCAGAGTGGGCATTAATGCCAATTCAGGTGGTACCGCGGAGTTCTTTTCGCCCTGTAGGGAGAAGGAGCTTTTTTTATTTGTTTGTAGTGATCCCTTGATTGAACCATGCGGTTTAATCACCCCCTTGTACCGGCCCTGCGGGCTAGGGGTGATTGAGGAGACAAGTTTAGCAAACGGTTTAATTGTCGCCTCGATAATATATCACAAATCAGCAATATGGAGGCAGATATGTACAAAAAAGTAAACACCGATCTTAACTTTGCAGAGAGAGAGAAGGAAATAATGCGGTTTTGGAAGGACGAGCGCATATTTGAGCGAAGTATACAGTCCCGGGAAAACGCAGAAGTCTACACATTCTACGACGGCCCTCCGACAGCGAACGGCAAGCCGCATGTCGGCCATTTGATAACGCGTGCCGTGAAAGACTTGTTCCCCAGATATAAGACGATGAAAGGCTTTAAAGTTCTGAGAAAGGCCGGCTGGGATACGCATGGGCTTCCTGTCGAGCTTGAAGTTGAAAAATCGCTCAATATAAGCGGAAAACCCGAGATAGAAAAATTCGGTGTTGAGCCGTTCATAGCAAAATGTAAGGAAAGTGTGTGGAAATACGAGAAGGAATGGCGTGAGCTCAGTGATAGAGTTGCTTTCTGGGCGGACATGGAAAATCCTTATGTAACATACCACAATAATTATATTGAATCCGTGTGGTGGGCCTTAAAACGGATTTGGGACGAGGGACTGCTCTATAAAGGCCATAAGATAGTGCCTTATTGCCCGCGCTGCGGGACATCTCTCTCCAGCCACGAAGTTGCCCAGGGATACAAGGATGTAAAAGAGACATCTGTTTTCGTTAAGTTCAAGATTAAAGCAAAGGATAACGAGTATTTTCTCGCATGGACGACTACGCCTTGGACTTTGCCTTCAAACGTCGCGCTTACGGTTAACGCCAAGGAAAACTACGCCAGAGTTAATTTTAACGGCGAAGTGTTTATATTGGCGGAAGCTCTTGTTAAAGACATTTTCAAAGAAGGCTACGAGATACTCGAGTCCTTTAAAGGCTCGGCGCTTGAATACACGGAATACGAGCCGTTGTTCGATTTTGTAACGACGGACAAAAAGGCCTGGTTTATCACGTGCGACGCCTATGTTACGCTTACCGACGGCTCGGGTATTGTCCACTCCGCTCCTGCGTTCGGCGAAGACGACGCCAGAGTCGGAAAGGCTTATGGCTTGCCGTTTGTTCAGCTTGTTGACGAACAAGGCAAGTTTACGGAAGCCGTAACGGATTGGGCGGGAGTATTTGTTAAAGATGCGGATCCTCTCATAGTAAAAAAACTCAACTCTGACGGAAAACTCTTCAGAAAACTAGAGTTTGAACACAGTTATCCGTTTTGCTGGAGATGTGACACACCGCTGCTTTATTATGCGCGCGACACCTGGTTTATCGAGATGACAAAAGTTAAGAGCAGACTGCTTGAAAACAACGATAAAATAAACTGGATGCCGTCAAACATCAAAAACGGCCGGTTCGGCAATTTCCTTGAAAACGTAATCGATTGGGGCCTGAGCCGCGAAAGATACTGGGGAACCCCGCTTCCGATCTGGGAATGCGTCTGCGGCCACAGGCATGCCGTCGGAAGCATAGCTGAGCTCAAAGAGCACGGAATAGATGTTCCCGACGATATAGAGCTGCACAAACCTTTTATTGACAGAGTATTCCTGCACTGCGAAAAATGCGGCAAAGAAATGAAACGCGTCAGTGAGGTTATAGACTGCTGGTTTGATTCGGGTTCGATGCCGTTTGCTCAATGGCACTATCCGTTTGAAAACAAAGAGCTTTTTGAGGAGAATTTCCCCGCCGACTTTATTTCCGAGGCTCTCGACCAGACAAGGGGCTGGTTCTATACTCTGCTTGCGATATCAACGATTTTGTTTGACAAATCGCCTTACGATAACTGTATAGTACTGGGTCTTGTAGCCGACAAGGACGGAAAGAAGATGTCGAAGCACCTGGGCAACGGAGTTGATCCGTGGGAAATAATCGGCAAAGTAGGAGCAGACGCGGTTCGCTGGTATTTCTATGTAGGAAGCTCGCCATGGCTGCCTTCGAGATTTTATGAAGAAGCCGTTTCCGAAGCGTGCCGTAAATTCATGGGAACGTTATGGAATACTTACGCCTTCTATGTGCTGTACGCCGACATTGACAGCTTTAACCCCAAAGAGCACACGCTTGATACCGATAAACTCTGCGTTATGGACAGATGGGTTCTTTCGAAACTTAACTCGCTTGTCGCCTATATGAACGAAGCGATGGACGAATATAAGCTGACAGAGTGCGCAAGAGAGCTGAACGATTTCGTCGACGAATTGAGCAATTGGTATGTAAGACGCTCGAGAGAACGTTTCTGGGCTTCCGGCATGGAAAAGGATAAAACTGACGCATATATGACACTTTACACCGTGCTCGAAACGGTTATAAGGCTAGCGGCTCCGTTTACTCCGTTTATGACCGAGTCGATATATGAAAATCTTGTGAGAACGAACGACAAAGAGGCGCCTATAAGCGTACACCTTTGCGACTATCCGGCCGTTGATGAAAAACTCATAGATTCCGAACTCGAAAAAAACATGAAGCTCGCTCTTAACATCGTCGTACTCGGCAGAGCCGCAAGAAATGTCTGCAATATAAAGAACCGCCAGCCGATAGGTACAATGTTTGTAAACGCTCCGTTCGAGATCGAAAAGAGTTACGAAAGTATAATAACAGACGAGCTTAACGTGAAGAATATAAGCTTTACAAATGATACTCAAGGCTATGTTTCATACAGTTTTAAGCCTCAGTTGAAAACTCTCGGCAAAAAATACGGAAAGCTTATTCCTAAAATTACCGAAACACTAAGGAACGTTAACGGAAGAGAGTTTATGGCGACTCTTAAGAACGGAGCGGCTTCATTTGTGATAGACGGAGAACAAGTAGAGCTCGCACTTGAGGATGTTTTAGTCGAAGAGACCCAAACAGAAGGCTTTGTTTCCCAGTCAGACAGAGGAGTGACTGTCGTTATGGATACGACGCTTACACCGGAACTCATCGAAGAAGGCTATGTCAGAGAAATAGTCAGCAAAATCCAAACGATGAGGAAAGAAGCTGATTTTGAGGTAATGGACGAAATTACCGTAACCGTTGAAACCGACAATGAATTGAGTAGTATAATTTCCGCCAATCTTGAAGAAATTAAGGCAGAGGTACTTGCGCTCGAGCTTAAGTTTGAAGGTGCGCAGGGTCTTGTAAAACAATGGAATATTAACGGGAAAGACGCGGTAATAAGTGTTAAGAGATAGTAAAGAATGAGTTTGCTGCCGAACAGGGCGAAGTCGACAGCAGGGTTGGCAGAAAATCCGGATACACACTTGTGTTTTCGCGAAAATTTTGACCACTTCTCTTGCTCGGCTATTGAAAAACGGTAAGTGTACAGGTGTACGTTCGACTATTAAACTTGACCTTTCCGTACTTTAGTGGTAATATTAAAATAATTGAAAGTTCGCCGACAAGATTTGCTCCTTGTCGGCAAACTTCGCTTAAAATCGTCAAATGCCGCAATATCGTTAACGAAATATTACAAACAAAATTTATGGAGCCTAAAATGGATTTTAAAGATATACTTTCACGCGTTGACCATACGCTGCTTTTGCAGTATTCGACCGAAAACGAGATTACCGAGATATGCAGAGACGGTGTGAAATACAAGGTCGCTTCCGTTTGCATTCCCCCGTCTTTCGTGACTGTTGCCAAGAAAACAGTCGGAAACGAAACAGGAGTATGCACTGTGGTCGGATTCCCGAACGGCTATGCCGAATCAGCCGTAAAAGTTTTTGAAACCGAGCTGGCACTTCGAAACGGAGCCGACGAAATAGATACGGTTATCAATATCGGATGGCTAAAGGACAAGAAGTACAGTCTCATTTTGGAAGAACTTCGCAGTATTAAAGCGGTTGTCGGAGAGAAGATTTTTAAAGTAATAATTGAGACCTGCCTTCTTACCGAAGACGAAAAAATCAGAATGTGCGGTCTAGTCAGCGAATCCGGTGCGGATTTCATAAAAACATCAACAGGCTTTTCGACTGCAGGAGCCACTTTTGACGATGTTGCCCTCTTTAAAAAGCATGTCGCTGACCACGTAAAGATTAAGGCCGCCGGCGGGATTTCATCTTTGGACGATGCGGTAAGATTTATAGAACTCGGTGCTGACAGGCTGGGAACAAGCAGAATAGTGAAGCTTGTGAAAAACGAGCTGGCCGGCGGGTATTAGAATAACAAAATAATAACCGAGCGGGGAGACCGTTTAATGGACAAGAATTTGCTTACAAAACTGGCAGTCGAATCTAAAAAGGCTTCATATTCGCCATATTCAAACTTCAAGGTCGGAGCTGCTTTGCTGACAAAAGACGGTAAGATTTTTACAGGCGCAAACATTGAGAATGCCGCATATACCCCGTCTAACTGTGCGGAACGCACTGCGGTTTTCAAGGCTGTTTCCGAAGGTTACAGGGAGTTTGAGGCTATAGCGATTGCGGGAGGTTTTTCCGATGAAACCGCGGACTATTGTTATCCCTGCGGTGTTTGCAGACAGGTTCTCAACGAGTTTGTTAATGCGGATGAGTTTATCGTTCTAATCGCGAAAACCGCCGAGGATTTCAAAGAATATAAGCTTTCTCAGCTTTTACCGTTCGGCTTCGGGCCGAACGATTTAAGATAAAGACGCGGTGCGTCTATTATTAAAGGAGGATATTTTTAATGAAGAAATTTTTAAGCGTTGTTTTAGCCGGCCTTATGGTTTTTGGAGCGGCGGCATGTTCAAGCAATGATAACAAAAACAATTCAAGCTTTTCGGTAGCGATGGTTACCGACGTTGGCGGCGTTAAAGACGAGAGCTTCAACCAGAGCGCGTGGGAAGGCCTTGAGTCAGCTAAAGCCGACTACGGTATCAAAGTTTCTTATCTCGAGTCCGTTCAAGAGTCCAATTATGGTCCTAACCTCGACAAGCTTACAGACGAAGGACACAATATTATCTGGGGTATCGGCTTCATGATGGCTGATGCGGTACTTAACGCTGCAACAATCAACGCAGAACAGAACTATGCTATTGTTGACTCTGCTTACACCGATACACCTGCAAACCTTACAGGCGTTGTTTTTAAGGCTCAGGAGCCCAGCTTCCTTGTCGGATACCTTGCCGCAAGAACAACAAAGACAAATAAAATCGGTTTTGTAGGCGGAATCAAGGGCGAAGTTATCGATCAGTTTGAATTTGGTTACAGAGCAGGCGTTGCTTACGCTAACAAAGAAAAAGGCACAAACGTTGAAGTAGTTGTTCAGTATGCTAACAGCTTTGCGGACGACGCTGCCGGAAAAGCAATCGCAACAACAATGTACACAGAAGGTTGCGACATCGTATTCCACGCTGCCGGCTATGTCGGCAAGGGAGTGTTTGAAGCTGCAAAGGAAATGAACAAGCTTGTTATCGGCGTTGACCGTGACCAGTCTGACCTTGCTCCCGACAACACACTTACATCTTCTTTGAAGCTTGTCGGAAAAGCTATGAAAGACGTTTCGAAGAAACTTCTCGACGGAGAAAAGATCGGCGGAAAAACATTGGTATTTGGTCTGAAAGAAGAAGCTTGCGACTTCGCTAACAACGAGTCTACAAAGAAGCTTGCAACCGAAGAGGCTATTTCCGCAACTACAGCTTTAAAAGCTAAAATAATCGACGGTACCATAGTAGTTCCCGCTAACGAAGCTGACTTTGACTTATACGTTGCAGGACTCTAAAATAGGCAAGCTACGGTACTAAAGCAGCTAGAACATGTAAAAGACAATCAACAGGGGTTGACTTTGGCCGGAATGCCGGGTTGACCCCTGATTTATATTCTAACATAAGCGAAAATTTTTGCTATGTGTGCGAGTAAAGTTATTTTAAGAAATATCGCATCTTGCATTAATAATCGGTTATAACTTATACCGGCAGAAATCGGGGTGTTTGAATGGATAATATTGCTGTTTCGATGAGATCCGTCTCAAAATTTTTCGGTAATTTCTGTGCCCTGGACAAGGTTGATTTAAATGTCAGAAAAGGGACAATACATTCTTTGCTCGGGGAAAACGGAGCGGGGAAGTCAACGCTGATGAATATACTATACGGTTGGTACAATGCCGATATGGGCGAAATCTATATTAACGGGAAAAAAGTTGATATAAAGACACCGAATATAGCAATCAAGCTCGGAATAGGCATGGTTCACCAGCACTTTATGCTCGTTGACACGCTGACTGTTGCTCAGAACATTATCCTCGGCATGGAAACAACAAACGCCTTGGGAATGATAGACTATAAGAAGGTCAAAGAAGATATAGTCGGGCTGTCAAAAAAATACGGCCTTTTTGTCGACCCGGACGCAAAAGTTCAAGACATATCGGTCGGAATGCAGCAGAGAGTCGAAATACTCAAGACTCTGTACAGGGGAGCGGAAATCCTGATTCTGGACGAGCCTACGGCAGTCCTAACCCCTCAGGAAATACTGGACTTGATAAAGATAATGCATAGCCTTATCGATGACGGAAAAACCGTAATAATTATAACCCACAAATTAAAGGAAATTAAGCAGTCATCCGATTATTGCACTATTATACGAAGAGGTAAGTATATAGACACGGTCACGGTATCAGACGTAAGCGAACACGAGCTTGCTTCGAAGATGGTAGGGCGTGAAGTAAATCTTCACGTCGAAAAAAGCGAAGCGAACCTCGGCGATACCGTATTTAAAATCGAAAACCTTTGTGTTGAAGATGCTCGCGGTATCGAGAAGGTTAGAAATTTGTGCCTAGAGCTTCGAAAAGGCGAAATACTCGGCATAGCCGGCATTGACGGAAACGGGCAAAAAGAACTTGTCGAAGCGATTACTAACCTGTGCTCATCAAAATCCGGAAAGATTACCGTAAACAATATTGAAATTCAGAATACTACACCTCGCTTTACTATAAAAAACAAGGTGTCGACAATACATGAAGACAGACAGAAACGCGGGCTTGTTATGGATTTTACCTGTGCTGAAAACTCGGTTATCGAAAACTTTGATAGCAGGGATTTTTCGAACAAAGGCATACTGAAACTAGATACTATCAAGCAATTTTGCAACGGCCTTATAGAAAGGTTTGACGTTCGTCCGAAAGACTGCGCCAATTTGCCTGTCAGAGCACTTTCCGGAGGAAACCAGCAAAAGCTTATTATTGCGAGAGAAGTAACAAACGACCCGGAAGTGCTGGTTGCCGTTCAACCTACGAGAGGTCTTGATGTCGGAGCGATAGAGTTTGTTCATAAATCGCTGATTAAACAGCGTGACAACGGAAAAGCGGTGCTGCTGATATCGTTCGAGCTTGACGAGGTAATGGATTTGTCAGACAGAATAGCGGTACTGTATGACGGGTCAATTGTCAAAGTGCTGGACAACGAAAATACCGATGAGAATTATATCGGACTCTTAATGGCGGGAGGCGGAAAAAATGGCGAAACCGAAAGACTTTAAGGCAAAAACCGCAAAACCGGTCGATAATTTCGGAGCAAGCTTCTTTGACCTTATGTCCCGCTTTTTAAAAAGACCGCTTGCGACTATTTTCCTGGCAATACTGACAGGTTTTATAGTCGGCGGCATTGTCCTGTTGATTGCAGGCTTCAATCCGATAACATCTTACTGGATAATGCTTAAGGGCGTATTTTCAAAACCGAAATATATCGCGCAGACGATTATCGACGCAACCCCGATTATCGTAACAGGCGTAAGCGTCGCGTTTGCGTTTAAAACAGGGCTGTTTAATATAGGAGCCGAGGGACAATATATTGTCGGAGCGGTCACCGCGGCTTTTATCGGCAAATTTTTACCTCTCCCTCCCGGTATACACCCGATTGCGGTCATACTGTGCGCTATGGTTGCGGCCGGTCTGCTCGGAGCATTGATAGGCTTTCTCAAGGCAAGATTCGGTATACATGAGGTAATATCGTCAATCATGTTTAACTGGATGGCGTTTTATCTCAACAATTTGTATATCACGATTCCAGGAGTTAAAAAACCCGGAACGGAAGCAAGCTACGAGGTTTTACAATCTGCCTACACGACTGTTTTGCAGGGTTACAAGACTTCACCCGAAGGTTTTAAAGCTCTTTCGGAAAATCAATTTTTGAAAGACGTATTGCTGAGAACAGATCTGAACTATGGTATACTGGTCGCCATAGCTGTGGCTGTTATAGCAGCGTTTATTTTAAAACGCACTACTTTAGGCTATTCGCTGAGGGCCGTAGGCTTTAACAAAAGCGCGGCAGAGTTTTCCGGCATCAACGTATCGAAAAACATCATTATTTCGATGGCGATTGCGGGAGCTATAGCGGGCTTAGCGGGAGCGTTGCAGATAGTCGGTGTCAGTCCGCACAGGATTTCGACCATATCAGCTTTTGAGGGCTTCGGTCTAAACGGTCTTTCGGTTGCGCTGATAGCAAATGTCAATGCGATAGGATGTATATTCTCGGGGCTGCTGTTCGGGGCGCTCAAGTACGGAGGAACGTCGATTCAATCAGAGTTGGGGGTCCCGACTGAAATAATCAATATAATGATAGGTACGATAGTATTCTTTATCGGTATGGCGAACCTTTTCAACATTATTTCGCACAATTTCTCAAAAATTGCGGACAGATTCCGGAAGAAAGGCGGTGAAGCTAAATCATGACCAGTATTGCTCTTGCGATAAACATAACTTTGCTTTATGCGACACCGCTTATATTCGCGGCTTTGGGCGGCGTTATCAGCGAAAAAGCCGGAGTCATTAACATCGGACTGGAAGGTCTTATGTCAATAGGCGCATTTGTCGGAGCCGTTGCGGCTTATTACACAAAAAACCCGTGGCTCGGTCTTGTCGGTGCAGCTATGGCATCCGCGCTTTTAGCCCTTCTTCATGCTGTTGCCTCGGTGACATTTAGGGCAAACCAAACAATATCGGGCATCGCGATTAACTTCATAGGCCCCGGTATCGCTGTTTTTACATGCCGTTATATTTTTGGCGGAACGCAGTCTGCCTCTGTTCCGAACAAAATCCCCAAAATATTAAGTGCGTTTGTTGATACGACAAGTGATAAGCCAAACTTGTTTCTTGTCGCTTTTAATGCCGATTATATGATAATTTTAGCCCTCGCTTGTGTTGTGATTATGTGGATAGTGCTGTACAAAACTAAACTCGGGTTGAGAATCACGGCTGTCGGCGAGCATCCTGCTGCGGCAGATACTTTGGGCGTAAATGTTTACCTGATCAGATACGGCTGCGTAATTATGTCCGGCGTGCTTGCCGGTTTAGGCGGTGCGGCGCGTTCGATTTCTGTTGTTTCTCAGTTTTCGCCTGCCGTAATATCCGGTCACGGTTATATTGCGCTTGCAGCGGTTATTTTTGGTAAATGGAAGCCGCAGGGAGCTTTGGGAGCATGTTTCTTGTTCGGCTTTGCGCAGGCTCTTATAGTATTGCTTGGAAGATACAACTTTGTATCGCCGCATTTACTTTCTATGCTGCCATATCTGTTAACAATAATAGTTTTGATAACGTTTGTAGGAAAGTCGGTTGCGCCAAAGGCTGACGGTTTGCCGTACGAAAAAGGCATAAGATAAAGTCGGTTTCGTCTGTTAAAAGGGGTTTTTTATGCGTATATATGATTTAATTCAAAAAAAGAAAACAGGTCAAGAGCTTACAACAGAAGAGATTAAATTCGTTGTCTCCGGGTTTACGTGTGGAGACATTCCCGACTATCAAATGTCGGCACTTTTAATGGCGATCTGCCTAAAAGGAATGACAAAAAGGGAAACCGCCGACTTAACACTTGCCATGGCATATTCCGGTGATGTTACCGACCTATCGCGTATTCCCGGCATAAAGGTAGATAAGCACTCAACCGGAGGAGTAGGGGATAAAACAACGCTGATTATCTCGCCGATAGTTGCATCTTTGGGAGTACCGATAGCAAAGATGTCGGGCAGGGGTCTCGGGCATACCGGGGGAACCGTTGACAAGCTTGAATCTATACCGGGTCTCAAAACAGCTTTTTCTGCCGAAGATTTTGTGGATACCGTAATAAAACACGGTATCTGTGTCGCCGGGCAATCCGGAAATCTTGCTCCGGCCGATAAAAAAATGTACGCTCTGCGTGATGTTACTGCCACAATTGACAGCATCCCGCTTATCGCCGCCAGTATTATGAGTAAGAAAATTGCGGCAGGTGCGGATTGCATATTACTGGACGTTAAGACCGGAAGCGGAGCTTTCATGAAAACGCTTGACGATTCGATAGCCTTGGCAAAGGCAATGGTCGAGATAGGAGAAGCTGTCGGCAGACAGACCATCGCGCTCATAACCGACATGGAGATACCACTCGGGAATAACATAGGAAATTCGCTTGAAATAATTGAAGCCGTCAATACTCTTAACGGCAAAGGTCCAAAGGATTTATACGATGTTTGCGTAGAGCTGGCGGCGGTAATGCTCGAGCTCGGAGGAATTTCCGGTGATCACAAGAATCTTGCGGCAAGGGCTGTTGCCTCCGGTAAAGCCTTGGAATCGCTTTGTGTTATGGTAAAGGCTCAGGGCGGAGACGAAAGCTATATACGCGATACCGGGAAATTCTCAAAGGCTGCTTACTGCATGGAGCTGGAAGCCGGTGCTGACGGATATATCAGCCGTCTGGATGCCGAAGGCTGCGGTATAGCGAGTGTTATGCTGGGAGGCGGAAGAGAAAAAGCGGGAGAAACGGTTGATTTTGCAGCCGGCATAGTTTTCGCCAAAAAGGCCGGCGATTACGTGAGAGCAGGCGAAACAGTCGCGACTATGTACTCAAACGTCAAAGAGAAGATGCATGATGCGTCTGAGCGCCTGAGGTCTTGCTTTGAGTATTCGGAGACAGCCCCGGTATCAAAGCCTCTTATATATGCAAAAGTAAGCAAATCAGGAGTCGAGATGTATAGTCGGTAAACATGAACCGGCAAGCTCATTTAATACGTTTTCAGCTTTATTAACCGTATAACAAAAAGGATGTGCCGGCACAGTGTTGATTGTGCGGCACATCCTTTAATTAGTTGTTAAGCGTTTGCGTTTTCGGTTTTTCTTTTGCCTTTAATCTGTAAAATTATTCCCAAAGCAGACAACGATATTGCCAATATCAATACACTTACGTTATCTCCGGTATTGGGATTAACCTTTAAATGAAAACCGCCGTAGGGAACAATTAATTCGCGGATCTCTTTGAAGTTGAAGTCTGTTAAATGTTTTCCCGGCGGAAGAGAAAACGTTCCCATAGGTGTTCCGTCTTCGAAAATGGAATATTCGTCAAGCTCGTCGTCATAAGTGATTACAATGTTGGGAGGGGTCCCTTCGGGAGGAGTCTCGACAACAATTCTGTTTGTGGGTTCGGTTGTCTGAGGAGCTTCTCTTTCAGGCGGCAAAGAAGTCACGTTTTCCGTTGCAGTTTCGGTCGTCTCGGACGGAGGGATTGAAGGCGCCACTGTCTGGGAAGGAGACGGTGAAGCTGTCGCAGTTTGCGAGGGCGACGGCGAAGCTGTTGCAGTCTGCGAGGGCGAAGGAGACGGCGAAGCGATTACGGGTTGAGGTGGTATAGGTTCCTCTGTAATTTGCGGAGTCGGATTTTCAGTCGGCAGTGTGTTATCGTCGGTAGTAAATGTGTTTATAACCTGTAGGGTAGTTTGTATTGTTTGTATTTCAACGGAATGAATTTTCACTGCGGCTCCGGAGCTTGGTCTGCTCGGGTTTAGCAACGGGACGTAGGGTATACCCGGGAGTCCGTATTCCTCGGACGGATTCGGTTTCGATAAGTAAATTGAGCCGTCGGATGACGTTTCTACATAGAATACGATAGCCCTAGCGCCTTGCGGGGGATTAATTTCGGTTACTCTATAAAAGTGAGAGTAAAGCGGCAGATAAATGAATTCGGTATATCCGTCGATTCCGGTCGAGACGTAGCTTACCGTTTCGAGGTCATTGCGGGTATCACTAAAGTATTCAGAATCTGCCGTGTCAATATCGCCCGCTATCGACCAGTCAGCCCACATGTTATATCCCTCTATATGGAATATTATGCCTTCCAAGGGATTTCCGATATCGTCGGTCTTAATGATTCTGAAATTGCTGTTAGCGCTGAGCTTATATTCCAAACACCAACTGCTGCTGCCCACATTGATAGTAGATGAATGGGGATTTCCCATCTTAAAATGAGAGATATCGCTGCTGACAACTTTTCCGTCAGCTCCGATTACCAAATTCAAAGCATAGTCCTTCTCATCGCTTAGATTTTGGTAGTCCTCATTTGTGTTAGAGTTATACCATGGATTTGATAAGTTTTTGGGGAAAATAGTATCATCGTTTGTTGCAAGAGTTATTAAATAATCTCCTTCGCCGATATAATAATTTACCATAAAGATTTTGTCCATTTGATAAATAAGTTCATAGTCGGTTCCGTCATGCCTGTAGACATTAATTTTTGCCATATACGGTATGAACTCCGAATCTGGGTCGGCAGGGTCTATAAAATGTCCTGAGCCGTTAGGTCTGTAAACATCCATTTCGAGAGTGAAAACCCCACCGGAAATATCTGCCTCATTTTCAGAAAAATAATCCTTGTCTGAGTTAGAGCCGAATGGTGTTCCGCTACCTGTGCCGTTAGGCGCCGCTTTTACAACGGATAACGATGATGAAAAAGTCATAGTTATCAGCAGAATGCAAGGTAAAATAAATCGTGTTAAATGCTTCAGAGTATTTGTCATGATTTGCTCCTTTTCGTTATCTTTTGTGTATTATATATTTCGGTATATTCATTAAATTTTTTAGCGTGTCTTATAGTTTTTCATTAGATGTCGGTTACTTGGGTCTTGCAGACGCTCGACAAATACGCCGCAGCGCTTAGTTGCGGCGTATCTTGCTTCTTAGTGAGGGTACAACAAATATAGCGTTTTCCTATATTTTATTGCCGAAGTAACAGTTTTAAACAGTGCTATTCTTCCGATTTTTCATGATACAGCTTCAACTTTTTAAATGCTTTGCCGTGAACGCTGTTCTGCGGATATTTTCCGTTTGCACCGGGTTTGCCTGCCTTTACGCCGGTCATGATTTCAAGCCCTTCGTCGATAGTTTTAATTGCGTATACATGAAACTCTTTATTCTTGACCGACTGTATAATTTCGTCTTTAAGCATAAGATCACCGACGTTTTGCTCGGGTATCATTACACCTTGATTACCTGTCAGTTTACGG
Source organism: Eubacteriales bacterium (assembly GCA_031550435.1). Taxonomy (GTDB): domain Bacteria; phylum Bacillota; class Clostridia; order Lachnospirales; family WRAX01; genus JAVBOO01. The sequence goes on along the minus strand of JAVBOO010000002.1, from coordinate 74,931 downwards.
GATTTGCACAAGTCATAGAAACCTTCGATTTTTGCCGTTACACCTCCGATAGCCTGGATTTCACCGAATTGGTTTACGCTGCCGGTGACCGCGATTTCCTGGGTAATGGAGAAACCGGAGAGTCCTGACAGTATACAGTAAAGCTCTGTGCTGGATGCGCTGTCTCCGTCTATCCCCCCGTAGTTTTGCTCAAAGCAGACACGGCAGGATAGGGTGAGAGGAAATTCTTGAGCGTATTTTTGGCCGAGGTAGCCCGTTATGACTTCAATACCCTTGTTATGGATAGAGCCGCTCATTTCGGCTTCCTTCTCGATATTAACAACACCGGCCTTGCCCATATATACAGTCGCGGTAATTTTTGACGGTTTTCCGAAGCTGCGGTTATCGACGGAGATTACAGAAAGGCCGTTAATCTGCCCGACGCGTTTTCCTTCGGTTTCTATCATGATGACGTTTTTTTCTATAAGTTCGTTCAGCTTCTCTTCATAGAGATTGCTTCGATCTTCTCTGCTTTTGACCGCTTTTTTTACATGCTCTGCCGATATCAATGAAGAATTTTCGAGTTTAGCGTGATAAGCGGATTCAATCAACAGGTCGTTTACGGCATTAAAGCTTGCCGTGATTTTATCCTTGCTTTCGGTCATGCGGACAAATTGCTCAAGAAGTCCGGCTATAGCCCCTGTATCAGGCCTTGGCATAGCTTCTTCATTAACGCTGCGTTTTATAAAGCTGATAAACTTCGTTACGGTATCGTCGGAATAATTGAGTTCGCTGTCGAAAACTGCGTTTATCTTGAAGTATTTGCCGAAATCCGCGTCATATGCCGATAACAGCTCATGATAAATAAATGAACCTACAATGATAAACTTAATGTCAAGCTTGACAGGCCTGGTCTTAACTCCCGAGATTGTAATACCCGTCATAAATTCTCTCGGAGGTTCAGAAACGACCTCTCCGGTTTTCGCCACTTTTTTTATCAATTCCCATACGGCGTAATTTGTCAAAACATCTTCTTCTTGAAGTATCAGGTATCCGCCGTTTGCTTTATGGAGAAGCCCCGGCTTGATTTTCATGTAATCCGTTGAAAGATTGCCATATTCGCTGTCGTATTCAGTTTCGCCGAGCAGATTCGTGAAAGTCGGATTAAAGTCTGCAATGACGGGAGCACAGCTCGCATCTGAATTATCAACAAACAGGTTAACCTTATATTTACCCAGAGGATTATCGGTCATTTTTTTCATAAGCCACGGTAAAGCGTTTTGTGCGTTTTGCTCGTCCTCGTCCTCGTTTTCAGTCAAATCCGTGTAATTATCGAGAATGTGCTCTTTTGCCTGGAGTAAGAATGCTTTAATCTCAGGGTCTTTGTCATATTTTTCTAGAATTTGCGCAAAAGATTTACCAATTATAAAGACAGCGGTTCTGTACTCAAGTTCAGAAATTTCTTTTTTTGCCGCCGACTCAAATTCGCGCATCTCATACATTGCATCAGCGGCTTGTTCATGTATTTCGTTTGATTTTAAGTTTATATCTTTTTTAGCGTCATCCGATAACTGTTCAAACTGTTCTTCCGATAAAGGTTCACCTTCGACGATCGGCATAAAAAAAATACCGGTATTCGTGAGTTTTACACCAAAATTTCTAAGTTTTGCCTCATCGGTGATTTTGAGCATTATTTCGTCTCGAAAGCCCTGATAGCTCTTAAGAATCAGCTTTTTTTCATCTTCAAAGTCCCGTTCGGAAAACGCCTTGTTCAAACGGTCTTTTGTTAGGCTGCATGTATCTTCAAAGTCTGTTTTAAACTGCTTGCCGGTTTTTGGCTTTAGCGTTAAAAGCAGAGGACTTTTGGGTTCCTTGAAGTTATACACATAGCAGAGGTCGTTTGGAACGGGCTCAAGAGCAGCCTGTTGTTTTGCCAAGGTTTTTGCGAAATAAGTCCGCCCGGTGCCTTTCAGCCCGGATACATAAATATTATAGCCTCGGTTTTTAACGCAAAGTCCAAGCTTTAGAGCGTCTTTCGCTTTCTCCTGTCCTATCAGAACCTCAGAATGTTCAGCTTTATCATAATCGAGTTTAAGTTTTTTCAGCTCGTTTCCGGGAAACCTTTTGAGCTCGTCATATTTAAGCTCACGTGCCAAATGCTCACCCCAATTCACTGTTGTGTACAGCATCGAGATGCTTCCACATTATTATTGCGTCTTCTTTTGTATCTTCATAGTAGTTTTTCCTAAAGCCTTCCGGCTTAAATCCGTTACGCATATACAGGCGCTGAGCGGAATAGTTGCTAACCCGCACCTCTAAAGTTATCCCTATCATTTCTAAATCCAGTGCGGTTCTTAACAGCTCATCCATAAGTCTTTGCCCGATACCATTACCTCTGAATTCACCGGACACGGCTATGTTTGTGATATGGCCTTCGTTAATTATGTGCCACATGCCGCAATATCCGGCAATCTTTCCGCCGAAAAGCGCGACAAAATAGAAAGCGTGCTCGTTACTGCTCAGCTCTTGTTCGAATGCGGATTTTGACCAGGGTATTGTAAAGCATTTATGCTCTATTTCGATTATTTCATTTAAGTCTTCAAGACTCATTGGTCTTACTGTGATGTCGGCGCTCATTTTTTCTCGTCAAACTCCCTTTCGGCTTGTGACAATCTTAAATAAAACGGAGCAAAATCGGCAGGGTTAACCGCTTTACCTTCCGCAAAAAGCTCAATTCCTTTTATCCCGACGGAAGCAGCACTTTGAGCATTCATGTTTTGCGGAGCGAACGAAAACATTTCGGAGTATTGCGCAACAGCTTTTTTATGAACCGCGGTTCCGTCTCCCAAAAAAATGGCAGGCCTATTTTGAGAGGCAACGTATTCAAGCAAATCACTAATAGGCATTGCCGTATAGTCTAACTTTTGCGTTAAAATGTTGTTCTCGTATCCGTAAACAGCCGTATAAACCTGATTACGTCTTGCGTCCATAATCGGAACAATCAGTTTATTATGTTCTGAAATATTATATGCCAACGCATCAAGCGTAGGAACAGGTACAATTTTCTTTACAAGCCCAAACGCCAACCCTTTTGCGACAGCAGCTCCTATGCGTAGGCCCGTAAACGAGCCGGGTCCTGCGGCGCAGGATATGAAATCAACATCGCGTTTATCGATGTCGCTCAAACTGAACATGCTGTCAATCAATGGAAGCAAAGTTTCGGAATGTGTCATTTTATTACTTACCGCAAATTCCGCTATAACCTTTTCTTCCGAAACTAGAGCCGCTCCGGCTACAAGTCCCGTGGAATCAATAGCGAGAGTTATCACAAAAACACCTTCTAATACTTAGATTTATGACATTTATGCTTTCCCAGTTATTTCTATAAGCCTGTAATTATCTCCTTTATCCGGGTTTTTTGATATATTAATCCACACGGCGCTATGGGGGAGGGCTTCTTTGACAAGCTCGGCCCACTCTATAAGACATACTCCGTTCGAATACAGGTAATCTTCAAAGCCCGTATCTTCAAGCTCGGAAACAGATCTAATTCGGTACACGTCGAAGTGATAAAACGGAAGTCTGCCGGTGTATTCGTTAACGAGTGCGAACGTGGGGCTTGTGATATCATCCGCTACACCGAGCGAGAGTGCAAAGCCCTTTGCAAACACGGTTTTACCGGTACCCAAATCACCGGACAGACAGTATACCTCGGCTTCCTTTGCTTCGCTGCCAAGGCTCATTCCGAGCTTGTATGTTTCTTCTCGTGAAAAAGTTTCGAAAATCATATCAGCCTCTTACTTTAGAATTATACGGCAAAAGCCTTTTTTACCCTTTTGCAGCATTAGTTTGCCGTCTTCAAAGTCTTGCTTTGTTATCATATAGTCAATTGTAGTTATCTTGTTGCCGTTTAAAGTGACACCACCCTGTGTGATAAGCCTTCTGCCTTCGCTCCTTGTCGCGATTAGCCCGCCAAGTTCGAGAGCGTCTATGATACCAAAGCCGGGGCTAAGCTTTTCTTCGCTTATTTCCGCTGTTGGTATAGAACCGCCGTCAGAGGCTCCGCCAAAAAGCGCCTTTGCCGCCGCGAGGGCTTTTTCGGCTTCTTCTTGCCCGTGTACTATTTTAGTCACTTCATATGCCAAAATCTCTTTTGCTTTATTGATTTCGACGTCTTTGAGGTTTCCAAGTCTTTCGACTTCATCCATAGGAATAAATGTCAACAGTCTTAGGCAGGTTTTGACATCATTGTCGTCTATATTACGCAGGTACTGAAAGAAATCATAAGGCGGGGTCTTAACAGGGTCAATCCATACTGCGCCGGACATTGTTTTTCCCATTTTTATACCTTCACTGGTTGTAAGAAGGCAGATAGTCATACCGTAAACATCTCTGCTTTCTGCTCTGCGCACAAGCTCGACGCCGCCGATTATGTTTGACCATTGGTCGTTTCCGCCAAGCTGCAACTTACAGTTGTACCTCTTGTTAAGCTCAAGAAAGTCATACGACTGCATCAGCATGTAGTTAAACTCAAGAAACGACAAGCCCTTCTCAAGCCTTGTCCTATAACAATCCGCTGTAAGCATACGATTGACGGAAAAATGAACGCCGACATCCCTGATAAATTCGATGTAGTTCAGCCTTGCCAACCAATCGGCGTTGTTTGCGAAAACAGCCTTGCCTTCGCCGAAGTCAAGATATTTTGCAAACTGAACGCGAAAACTTTCGCAATTTTTCTCGATTTCTTGCATAAACATCATGCGGCGCATTTCGGTTTTGTCAGTCGGGTCGCCTACCATACCGGTACCCCCGCCCAAAAGAACAATCGGTCTATGCCCAAAGCTTTGCATGTGTTTCATGAGCATAATTTGCAGAAACCCGCCGAGAGTCAGGCTGTCGGCGGTCGGGTCAAAGCCGATATAGAATGTGACTTTTTCCTCACCGAGCAATTTGCGTATTTCCTCTTCGTGCGTCGCCTGCTGAATAAAGCCTCTTTCTTTTAATACATCATAAACATTACTCATTTTGTCACATCCTTAAACTTGATAAAATAAAATAACTCCCGTCACAAAGGACGGGAGACCGTGGTACCACCTTAATTCATGCGGAAAAATCCGCACCTTAAAACCGTTAACGCCGGTAAACGTCACAAAAGGAAGGCCGGCAAAAGTGTAATTCGCATTAGCGCCGAGAACGGCTCGCATCAACCGCCGTCTTTCTGTACAATAAGCGCGTAGCTACTGAATTTTTGCGTATCACCCGTAATTTCATTTTGTAAACTCTAGCATAACTGTAGAGTATTGTCAAGCCCGGTATACTGTATAAAATAACAAATTCCCCTTAGACTGATCGTCTGAGGGGAATCAATGTTATCTTTTACAGTCGTATAAGCCAAAAAAGGTCTTTAACGACACCGAACACTGCTTAGTTCTCTCTCGGAGTGTTGTCGTCTCCTTGGCAGCAATCGTCTTTACAGTGTTCGTCTTCGCAAGATTCATTGTCACAACCGCAGTCCTTGTTTTCCATGTTTTTAACACTTTCGTTTAAAGCTCTGGATATATCGTTTACGACACAAGCGGTTTTTTCTACTATTACTTTTGTAGCCTTTCTGATTGTAGGCTCCATTTCTTTGAACTTAACTTCCATTTTCCCGCCGAATTCTCTGGCAAAGCTGTCAACATTACCGGCGAATTTTTTGACTTTTTGATCGAAGTCTTCTCCATCGATTCTTACTGTCTTTGTGCGGACGGCGTCCATCAATTTTAATGCGTCGTCAACGTTTATTTTCCCGTCTTCAACCATTTGCAATATTTTCATTTTTTCTTCGTTCATGGTTTTCCTCCTTAATATGTGAATGTTCTCTAACTATATAATAATCGTTAGTTAATACAATATACGCAAATTAATAGTAAGAGTATGATGACGATAAAATTCTATGGATATTATTTTACTTTGGCAGAGTTCTATACAAATCATCTTATCATATAATATGTTTAGACAAATTTTCCCGAGAATTGATCTGGGTAAACACTGATTGATTCACTTTTGACAGATACACGGCTGATTAAATCAGCACTTACATAGCAGCACTTACTCTACAAGCCGGGAGGTAGGCATGCGCGAAAAAGAAAGGAATACTTACTATTATTTGAAATGTATTTCGGCTGGCGCTGTCGCCACAATTGTTGTTGCGGCATTTCTTTTTTTGTTCGGAAACAATTTTACTGTTGCGGCCGAGCTGATGTTTTATGAGACCGTTCCTTTCTATAGTACAAGTGAAGCCGTTGCCGAAATATTTAAGTTTGAGACCGCAAATGACCAAAAAGTGTTTGCGTTTGCAGATACTCACGAGCAGAATGTAACGTCGGCAGTGACAAAAGAGCCTCAAAGCGACTCTGTCATAAACGTCAGGATTTTTACTGATAACGCTAACGAGGCAAATGAAGCGGCAAATGTTGCGGACGGTACGATAAACGTCGAAAAAATTTTTAGAGACTATAATGCCGGCGATGTTGTCGGGATTAATGACATATCTTTTAAAGAAAGCGACCACGGATCAAGTGTTGCGGCTGACGGTAAATTGAATCTGACAAAAGATGATATCGCAAAGCTTCATGACTTGGATTATCTGAGGTCAAACTTTTACATTGTTGACCCGACGACCGAGATGACAGAAGATGTGTTTGACATAGACTACTTTTTAAACGCTGATTTACATATCGATACAAGCGACGGACTTCCAAAGGTTTTAATAGTACATACTCATTCGTACGAAGCTTATGTTGACAGCGATCCGGGCAACCTGTACGACGGAGTAGTCGGAGTCGGCGAAAAACTTGCCGAACTGTTATACGATAAATACGGGATTATTTCAGTACACAATACAACGAGATACGATATCGTTGACGGTAAGCCCGCGATAATGGGCGCTTACGAACGCCTCGAACCCGATGTGGCTCAGCTCTTAAAAAAGTACCCGTCAATCGAGATAGTAATCGATATCCATAGGGACGGAATTGCGGACGAAACAGTAAAACTTGTTACCGACATAAACGGAAAACCAACTGCAAAAATTATGTTCTTCAACGGATTAAGCATGTTGAAGGAAAACGGTAAGGTTTCAAATATCACATATCTTCCTAATGATAATCTGAAAGACAATTTGGCAATGAGCTTTAACATGCAGCTCAAAGCAAACGAGCTCTACCCGAATTTGACAAGAAAGGTATACCTGAAGGCTTACAGATACAGCCTCTTTCAAAAACCTAAATCAATGCTGGTTGAGGTCGGAGCACAGACAAATACAAAAGAAGAGGCTTTCAACGCTATGGAACCGCTAGCCGATATACTAGCCTCGGTTGTGCTTGGAGGCGAGCAACAATAAACAAAACAAAAAAACCGCCGTTTCGTTTTTAACGTTACGACGGTAATTTTTTGGGGTTGGGGTAGGGTGGCACTATCTATTGTTTCTGTGTTCTGAGATCTTTATAATCGGCTTCGTCTTTGGCATAGCCTTCGACTTCGATGTATCCGCCGGGTCTTGAACCGTCACGAAGAGGGTATCCGTGTTTAATTCTTTCCAAGTTCTCAGAATGTCTTATACCCATTCTGACAATGTTGTAAACACACCCGAATACAATTGCGACAATAACTGCTGCCCACATAGTTTATCACCTTCACAATCTTTTGATTTACTCTAAGATACGGAAGAACTCTGATAAGGTCTTGTCAAATCAAAAAACTATTTATTCTGTTGCTCTTTATATTCGAGGTACTCATCATAGCTGCAGTATTTGTCAAAAATAACGGTATCGCTTATCTCAACGATTCTGTTTGCAACAGTTTGCACAAACTGATGATCCTGAGACGTAAACAAGACGGTGCATTTTGTGTCAATAAGCGCGTTGTTGAGCGATGTTATGGACTCGAGGTCCAAATGGTTTGTCGGCTCATCGAGTATCACGACGTTCGAGCCTGACAACATCATTTTTGAGAACATACAGCGCACTTTTTCTCCTCCGGAAAGCACTTTAACAAACTTTTGAGTTTCTTCTCCGGAAAAAAGCATACGTCCAAAAAAGCCTCTTATAAAGCTTTCTGCCTTTTCTTCCGAAAATTGCCTCAGCCAGTCGACGAGGTTTAGCTCAACGTTATCGAAGTACTTTGAGTTGTCTCTCGGAAAGTAAGCTCTGGACGTTGTTACGCCCCATTTGATTTCGCCTGAATCCGCTTCCGACTCTTCGGCGAGGATTTGGAATAAAGCGGTTTTAGCGATTGCGTTTGTTCCGACAAAGGCAATTTTGTCACCCGGGTTCACGGTAAGAGACAGCTTATCCAAAACAGTCTCGTTACCGATAGTTTTTGAAACATCGGTAATAAAAAGGCAATTATTTCCCATCTCTCTGGCGGGTTTGAAATCTATAAAGGGATAGCGCCTCGAGCTGGGTTGTATATCTTGCAATTCCAGTTTCTCGAGCAGTTTTTTCCTCGAAGTTGCCTGCTTCGACTTTGAAGCATTTGCGCTGAAACGCTGAATAAAGTCTTTCATTTCGTTGATTTTCGATTCTATCTTCTTATTAAAGTCTCTGGCCTGTTTTAAAGCAAGCTGACTGGATTCGTACCAGAAATCATAGTTACCGACATAAAGCTTAATTTTTTTAAAGTCGATGTCGGCAATATGCGTACAAACCTGGTTTAAGAAATGTCTGTCGTGGGATACTACAATTACCGTGTTTTCATAGTCGGAAAGAAAGTTCTCCAACCATGAAATAGCGGCTATATCAAGATGGTTTGTCGGCTCGTCCAGCAGCAAAACGTCAGGGTTGCCGAAAAGAGCCTGAGCCAGCAAAACTTTAACCTTCATTTCGGATTCAAGCTCGCTCAGTTTTTTGGAATGAAACTCGTCGGATACACCGAGATTATTGAGTAAAGTTGCGGCATCCGACTCGGCATTCCAGCCGTTTCGTTCGTCAAATTCGCATTCGAGAGCGGCGAGGGCGATACCGTCTTCATCGGAGAAATCGGGCTTTGAGTACAGTTTTTCCTTTTCCCGGATGATTTCATACAGCCGCTTATATCCTATTATGACTGTTTGCAGTACCTCACAGTCGTCATATTTGTACTGGTTCTGCTCGAGTACGCAAAGGCGCTCCGCGGCAGGCATGATAACTTCGCCCTTGTTGGGCTCGATTTCGCCGGAGAGTACCTTTAAAAATGTCGATTTGCCTGTTCCGTTTGCTCCTATGAGTCCGTAACAGTTACCTTTAGTGAATTTGATGCTGACATCTTCGAAAAGCGGCTGCTTTCCGAATTGTATCGATATGCCTATAGTTTCAATCATTTAATAACCGCCTTAAAATAGTTCATTGTTTATTATCATGGCACGTTATATATAAAATGGCAAATAACGGCCTTGTTTGTACCTGATTTTAACGGACTTTAAAAATCTATTCGCAAATTATTGCCCAGTTTACGCCGAATTTGTCGCAAACCGCGCCATAGGCCTTTGCATAGAACTCTTCGTGCAAGTCCGCTATAACAATTCCGTTTTCCTGCAAGAGCTTAAATACGGCAGCAGCTTTGCCGTAATCATTTAAAATGATTTGCAGAGTAATGCCGTTTCCGTAGTTAACATCATCGGTCGAGTCGCACATAAAAACAGTCGAACCCAAAATATCAACAGAGGAGTGCATTATAAGATTTTTTTCGCTGTCACAGAATTGCAGACAGCTTTCGGGAGGAGCATCGGAATATTTCATTACGGACGATGCTTTTGTCTGAAATACTTTTTCGTAGAAAGCAATAGCGTCGGTGCATTTACCGTTAAAGCAAATATAGGGTACTATCATATTTCAATACCTCCGCTTAAAATATTGTAATATCGTATTCGCGAAAACGCCGTTTATGTTATAACGGCGGTATTACGATACCATACTTATTATATAAAGTAAATATTACTTCGGCAATAATATGTAGTCAGTTTAAGACAATACCCTTCTTAAACGACTGTAGGACGAAACCCGCGATATCTTCACTGAATCTTTTCGTTAAAGTTTTGTTTTGCGAAAAGATTCAACTCAATTCCCTCTTGCAAAATGATAAGTAATAATATAGAATAATTATCAGGTAAGAAACATTATTGTTTTAGGAGAATGATATGAAAAACGCAGTCGAGATTACAAAAGGAATCTATTGGACCGGCTCCCTGGATTACAATATAAGAGTATTTGACGTTGTCATGTATACCGAGTACGGAACTACTTATAACGCCTATGCTTTGGTCGGTTCCGAAAAAACCGCTTTGATAGAAACAGCTAAGGCAAAATTCTTTGACGAATATATAGAACGCGTCAAACAAGTTTGCGATCCCGCAAAGGTCGATTATATTATTGCGAATCATACCGAGCCGGACCATACCGGTTCGCTTATAAAGATGATTGAAATGAATCCCGAAGTTACTGTTGTCGGAAGTATGTCTGCGATACGTTTCCTAAAAAACATCGCAAACTGTGATTTTAAGAGCATGGTTGTTAAAGACGGTGATACAATCGATCTGGGCGGAAAGACACTCAAGTTCATACTTGCGCCTTTTTTACACTGGCCGGACAGCATGTACACCTACTGCGTCGAAGACAGCGTACTTTTCACCTGTGACTCCTTCGGCTGCCATTATTGCTCCGACAAGATATTTAACGACTTGGTAGACGGAGATTTCGATATTGCCTATAAGTATTATTTTGACGTGATAATGGGGCCCTTCAAGTCCTATGTTTTACAGGCTCTGGACAAAATCAAGAATTTGGACTTAAAATACGTATGTACCGGCCATGGCCCTGTGCTGCGTAAAGATATCGACAAAATGCTAGAAAAGTACAGGGTCTGGTCAACCCCGGTTAAGCCGGAAAGACCAAGTATTGCAATAGCCTATGTCTCATCATACGGTTATACCGAGACGCTTGCCAAAGCAATTTACGAAGCGGTTTCCGAGCTTGGCAAGTTTGAAGTAAATTTGTTTAACCTTATAGACTGTGACAAGAACAAAGCTTTTGAGGCTGCGTCTTCAGCCGACGGAATATTGCTAGGCTCCCCCACTCTTATCGGCAATATGCTGCCGCCGATCTGGGAAATTCTCGGCACATTTAATCCGGTCATTCATAAAGGCAAGCTTGCTGGCGTATTCGGTTCGTACGGTTGGAGCGGCGAAGCGATAAGCTTTACCGAAGAGAGATTTAAACAGCTGAAATTTGCTTTACCCGTTCCTTCATTTAAGACCATACTTAAACCTTCGGACGAAGATATAACAAAAGTTAAAGAATTCGCCGGAAACTTTGCTGTTGAAGTTGACAAGGCTTTCAATGAGAGATATAATATTGTTTAATATGCCAAAAGCATGAAAAAGTCAAGTAGCTTTGCAAAGGGATTTCAGAAAAAAGGCGGTTGATGCGAGCCTTTATCATTTGCCGGGTGAAGCTGCTTTTTCGGATTATTCCGGCTTTCGTGTAATGACGAACGTATCCGGCGTTAACGGACGCAATTTATTTGCTCGGAGAGGCGCTCATGCGCAACCGGGGTGGTACCGCGATTTTTCGTCCCTGATTTTTCAGGGACTTTTATTTTTTTAACGCGAAAACGGAGGTAAAAAACATGGAAAAACTCGGATTAAACGAAATCAGAGAGAAATATTTAAGCTTCTTTGAATCTAAAGAGCATTTAAGATTGAAAAGCTTTTCCCTCGTTCCAAATAACGATAAAAGCCTGCTTGTAATAAACTCGGGCATGGCGCCTCTGAAGCCATATTTTACGGGTCAGCAAATACCGCCGAGTAAGCGTATTACAACCTGCCAGAAATGCATTAGAACAAACGATGTTGACAATGTAGGCAAAACATCGCGCCACGGGACATTTTTTGAAATGCTCGGTAACTTCTCTTTCGGAGATTATTTTAAAGAAGAAATAATCCCCTGGTCTTGGGAATTTTTGACCGAGGTTATGAAAGTACCGGAAGATCGTCTTTTTGTATCGGTATACCTTGAGGATGACGAAGCTTATGATATCTGGAACAAAAAAGTCGGACTCCAGGAAGAAAAGATATTCAGGATGGGTAAGGACGACAACTTCTGGGAGGTCGGAGTCGGCCCTTGCGGCCCCTGCTCCGAGATATATTTTGACAGGGGCGAAAAATACGGCTGCAAAGAGCCCGGCTGCACCGTAGGCTGCGATTGCGACAGATTTATGGAAGTATGGAACCTTGTGTTTACGCAGTTTAACAAAGAAGAGGACGGGTCATACAGCAAACTAAAGAACGTAAACGTCGACACCGGCATGGGCCTTGAGAGAATCTCGGTTATGATGCAGGATGTCGGCTCGATATTTGATGTTGACACTTTGAAGACAATTCGTGACGAAGTGTGCAAACTCGCCGGAAAATCTTACAACAAATCGGAAAAAGACGATTACTCTATCAGGGTCATAACCGACCATTTGCGCTCTATGACATTTATGACCGCGGACGGCATACTTCCTTCTAACGAAGGCGTAGGATATATATTACGCAGGCTTTTGCGCAGAGCGGCGCGGCACGGTAAACTCTTAGGTATCAAGGACAAATTCCTGGCCGAGCTTGTCAAAACGGTTATAAAAATTTCGAAGTCGGCTTATCCCGAACTTGAGGAAAAGCAGGATTATATTTTTAAGCTTGTTTCGACCGAAGAGACTCGCTTTTACGAAACTCTTGACGCCGGCATGGAAATTCTGAAAAACTCTGTCGCTAAAATCATAGAAACGAAACAGAACGTTCTTGACGGAAACTCGGCTTTTAGACTGTATGACACTTACGGCTTTCCTCTTGAACTGATGGAGGAAATACTTTCTGAAAATAATCTTACGGTCAATGTTGAAGATTTCAGAAAAAAAATGGAAGAACAACGAGAAAGAGGACGCGCTGCCAGAGAAGAGTCAACGTATATGGGCGCATCGGAAACAGTGTTTAACAAGCTGGACAAAGGCATCGTGAGTGAGTTTGTCGGCTATAACTCTTTAGAATACGACAACGCGAGGGTTTGCGCTCTAATATCGGACAACAGTATAGCGGAGGAAGTCTCCGAAGGTTCGGGCGTTACGGTAATACTCGATAAATCAGTGCTTTATCCGGAAGGCGGAGGCCAGGCCGGAGATTCCGGTATTATCGAGACTCAAACGGGTAGAGTCGAAGTAGAAGATTGCATGAAGGCTCTGGGCAACAAAATCGCAGCTTCCGGAAAAGTTGTATTCGGAACTGTCAAAACAGGCCAAAGCGCGAAGGTTATGACGGACAAAGACAGACGTATGCAAACCGCAAGAAATCATTCGGCTACACATTTGCTTCAAAAGGCTCTCAGAATCGTCTTAGGCAAACATGTCGAGCAATCGGGATCGTTTGTGTCGCACGACAGGCTGCGTTTTGACTTTACGCACTTTTCTCCGGTAACAAGCGAAGAGCTGCTAAAAATAGAGGACGAAGTTAATGCCCGTATTCTTGAAGCGCTGAATGTCGATGTGTCCGAGACAGGTATTGACGAAGCGAGAGCTAAGGGAGCTATGGCACTTTTCGGCGAAAAATACGGCGATGTCGTTCGCATGGTAGATATGGGTGGATACTCGGTTGAGCTTTGCGGAGGAACTCATATAAGAAATACCGCGCAGATCGGCTCGTTCAAGATTCTGTCCGAGACAGGAGTTGCTGCCGGTGTCAGAAGAATAGAGGCCGTGACAGGAACAGGCGCCCTCTCCTATTACCGGCAAGTAGAAAACAAGTTGGATTCGCTGGCCTATATACTCAAGGCAACGGTTGAAAACGTAATCAAAAGAGCCGAGGCCGTTGTTGCGCAATCGAAAGATATGTCATCCGAAATCGAAAAACTTCGGCAAAAGCTTTCTGCCGGGGATGTCGAAAATATGATAAACCGAAAGATAAATATAAACGGTGTAGACGCTATAATCGAAAAAGTCGCCGTTGCCGACATGAGCGCTCTTCGTCTGCTCGGCGACAGTTTCAGAGATAAGCTCGGTTCAGGTATAGTCGTGCTCCTGGGAGAGCAGGACGGCAAGGCTAACCTTCTTGTTACCGTCACAAGCGACGTTGCCGAAAAAGGAGTAAACTCAGGAACTATCGCAAAAGAAGCTTCAAAGGTCGGCGGAGGAAGCGGCGGCGGCAAACCGACATCCGCGCAGGCAGGAATCAAGGATGTCTCAAAGGCAGAAGATGTGCTTAAGAAGGCGACTGAGCTTGTCAAGGATATGTTGGGTACGGCGAAATAAATCGGCACGTACTTATTGAGGCGACAATAAAACCATTCGCTAAACTTGTTGCCTAAATTCCCACTTCGGCCCGCAGGGCCGGTATAGGTGGATCGGTAACTTGCAATGAGGGCGGCAGGCGAAACGATGTCCGGGCTTACGGCATAAAATCGCCTGCCGTATATTCGTCGGGCGTTCGCCTATTGAAAAACCAAATGCAGGAAATAAATACAATTTTGAATTAATATTCACAAAACAATAATCTTATGTTATAATGCGAACAAGGGTTAAACATTTAAAAAACCAGGCTTTATGACATGAAGGCATTGTATTAAACGCATAACCGTGGGTTTTATGGTTCAAGTAGGCGAATACGCGATGCCTGAATTCACGTCTGGAGTCAGTTTGTTCAACGATTACTTTAAAGTATTTCAAGGAGGATGTATTGAAAAAGTTTAGAATTTATACGGATACTGCCTGCGATTTTTCGCCAAACGATTACAAAAGGTATAACGTTAACTTTTTTCCATACCACATTATTTTTAACGATACCGAAAACCATTTGGAGCACATAAGCATTTCAACAGCCGAGTTTTATAAGAAGCTTATTGCGTCCAAGGCAGCAAAAACAGCGCAAATAACACCCGATGAGTTTTTAACCGAGTTCAAGAGATGCGCCGAAGAGAATATTGATGTTATCTGCTTTACCATTACACCCGCTTTCAGCGGAACGTCCCAATCAGCTTTGCTTGCAAAATCGATGGTGGAAGAAGCGTATCCGGGTATGAAAATACATATTATACCCTCGACTTCCGTCTCATCCGGTCAGGGGCTGTTGGTGCTTGAAGCCGTAAAAATGCGTGACTTGGGCTTCGACATCGACACTGTTTACACAAAACTTCAACAGGTTAACGAAACGGCATATATTAGTTTTACTGCCAACACATTGGAGTATCTGCAACGCGGAGGACGCATCGGCAAAGGAGCTGCTCTCGCGGGAGCTTTACTCAATATTAAGCCCGTTCTTGTACTTTCCGACAACGAAATACGCCCGTACTCGAAAGTTCGGGGACGTGAGAAGTCTATCTCCGAACTTGTTGCCTCTCATTTGAAAGCTTGTCCCGACTATCGGAGCCGTAATTTTTCGCTGATACACTCCGAGGCCTATGATGAGGCCGTTAGACTGTCCAAGATGCTTAAGGACGATTACGACATCGAAATCGATGACCGTATTTTCAGCATAGGTTCGACAGTCGGCGTGCATATCGGACCTTCTGCATTGGGAATCTGTTCGATAAGAAAGAATGAGACCTTATAGCTGTATAGTACTCAAATAAGCCGGTAACGGAGGTTGGCTAGATATGGATAAAAGTACGATAGTAGACGTTGCAAAGCTTGCAAATGTCAGCGTGTCAACGGTCTCCAGAGTTGTTAACGGCAATTATTCCGTCAGTGCCGAAACAGCGAAAAAAGTCAAAGAAGCCGTTGATATCTTAGGTTATTCTCCTAACATCATTGCTCGCAGCATGAAAAACAGGAGAACCGGAATAATCGGTGTAATACTTCAGGACATAGGCATACCGTTTTACGGGCAATTTCTAAAAGGCGTCGAGACTTTGACCGAAAGTGCCGGCTATAATTTGATGATAGCCTCGACATACGGCGATATTACAAAAGAAAAGCAGTCAATCGATATGTTTTTGGATAAACAAATCGAAGGTTTGATAATATTAGCAAGACAAACCGATAAGAAAAATATCAAAGAGCTTTGCCAAAAAGTCCCCGTTGTTTTTTTCGGAAGAAGAATTGACGGAGTAAGCGTGAACCTTGTATACGAAAACAACGTTGAAGCTTCATACAGTGCCGTAACTCATCTTTTATCTATGGGTCACAGAAAAGTTGCTGTTCTTAACGGCCCGATGAACATTATTACAAGCGCGGACCGTTTTGAAGGCTACAAGGAAGCGCTGAGAAACAACGGCATACCCTTTGACAACAAATACGCGATTGACGCGAGCGTTGTAACGAGCCAATCATACGATGACGTGGTTAACTCTGTGAAGAAGCAAATACAGTCGTATTCGAGAATCGAGCAGCCTACTGCTTACTACACTACAAACAGCTTCAGAATGGAACTGCTTTTGCGCGTTCTAAACGAGCTAAAACTGACCATACCCGACGATGTTTCGCTCGTGTCATACGGAGAGGTGCTCACAAGCAATTTGCTGCCTTTCAAGATAACTCACATTTCTCAGGATCATCAGTACTTTGGCAAAAAGTGTGCGGAAATAATATTAAAAATGATAAAAAACCCCGAAGATAATGTTGTTATCGAACATGTCGTTCGCTCAACGCTGACTCTGGGGAGCTCAGTCAAAAAAATCTGATATTGTCTTAAACGACTGTAGCACTGCTGTGCTTTGCTGTAAAACATATATGAAGAATTCAATAACAGGCTTACGAGCTTCTCGTTAAGCCTGTTATTGGTTTGAAAGTTATACTAAACGGATTGCTTTGCTTTCTCGGAAATATATCTCTTTTTCAGGCTAAAATACCCGAAAATCGCCATGGCCAGCGAGCCGAACGCATCGACGATTATGTCTTTCATTGTATCAAATAATGCCGCCTGGCCGATAAGCTTCACACCGTTTTCGTAAGCGTACTTTTGCATATTGAGTCCCAAAATATTGTCTCCCGCAAACTCGTATATCTCCCACAACGCTCCAAAGGAAAGTGCAAAGCAAAACGCGAACAGTGCGACAAATTTTGGCGCAAGGCGAACGTTTACATTCTCGTGCGAGTTCAGGAGGTCAACGACAGAAAACCCCGCAGCTCCGAGCATAACCGCACTAAACGCATGCAAAACGGTATCCCAATGTGATACGGTATAGTAAAATTTTCTGACTTCGCCCAGATAAATCGCACAGTAAAGGAAAACCACAAAAGCTATATGGCTGGCGTTAGGTATTGTTATTCTCAGCCTTTTTTCAAGCAAGTTCGGCAAAAACATTACAGCCATGCCGAGCAGGCACTGAACGAGTATCAGCGTATAGTCGCTCTTCATCCTCTCGTGCGGAACAGATGATATCGCTCCCGGGTCGGACAAAATAATGTTTACGGTTGCGTAAACCGCGGACAGGATGAGCGACAAAAATACAAAGGCCGTTATTATTCTGTTTGTTCTTCCTTCTTTTTTGAAAAATTCTCTGATTAATTTCATCAAACACCTACATTTCTATGATTTCTCCGGTATCATACAGGTACAAGAGCGCTTGTTTAACCGTTTTTCCCGTGGTTTCTTCCAAAGCCCGTTTATAAATCGATATCTGTATACGATAACGTTCCGCGATTTCGAGGCCGCCGCCCTGCCCTACTCTGTCGGTTTTATAGTCAAGCAGCACGATTTCGTTGCCCTCATAAAAATAGCAGTCAATTATACCGTTTACGAGCAACAGATCCTGTATATCATTCCATTCCGCGGATACCTCGCCCGGTTTTATACCTATGACAAAATGCTGTTCTTTCTTAACGCGGGACGAGTTTTTAAGTCTCTGTCCGAGTTCGGATTCGAGCAATGCCTTAAATTTACTAAGATTTAAAGATCTTGCTTCTTCTTCGGTTAAGATGCCGCGCTTGAGCAGCTCGTCTCTTAGAGCCGCCAAATCATCGTAACCGTACGATAAACCAAAATCCAAGTGTTCGGAAAAAATATGCATCGCGCTGCCGATTTGCGCTGCAGACAGTTTTTTATCACCATCGACAAACTTTGGCTTTTTAAATTCGGTGAGGTTTTGACTACGCTCGTAAAACCTGACAGAATTCTCGTCAGTCTTTTCATTAAGGCGCTTAATTTCTGATATTGTAATCTTCGCGGGTATCAAGGTATAGGCGCTCAGAGGATAGCGATAGTCCAGCTGTTTTTTTATTTCTGCGTATAAAGCGCTACAGCACTCAGCTGCGGGTTCGTTTCCTTGGAAAAAGCTTTTTTCGGAGACGCTGCCGTTGACAATATCGTTTATTGACTTAATCGATATTTTCCAACTCGACTCACAATTATATACGTCTGCCGGTGCGGAAAAGTTAAGCTGAAACGGAGAGTTTTTGTGTCTCAAAACGCTGGCAACTATCCAATCCATAAAACTTTTTTTTCTTACAAGCAA
Organism: Eubacteriales bacterium; assembly: GCA_031550435.1. Taxonomy (GTDB): domain Bacteria; phylum Bacillota; class Clostridia; order Lachnospirales; family WRAX01; genus JAVBOO01. Next base: position 56,518 of record JAVBOO010000002.1, on the reverse strand, counting down.
GGACGGAGAAAGCGTTGAGCCGTTCGAACCGTCCGCGCAAGGTATTATAGCGTTCTCGGGCTTGCCGCCTGTGATATTTTCGCAGCTTCCGACTAAAATCAATTTTTCTTTTGCTCTTGTCATTGCCACGTACAGATTTCTCATTTCTTCCGACAGGTTTTCTCTTCGGATTTTTTCTTTCAGAGCCTCTTTTATGACTGTTTTGGCGGTTACGCGTTTTTGAGTGTCAACATAATCCATCGCAAGACCCATATCCGGATGGAACATAATCTTTTGCCGCAAGTCGGCTTCGTTAAATCTTTTTCCAAGCCCGCATACAAAAACAACACTAAATTCCAAGCCTTTGCTTTTGTGTACGGTCATTATCTTAACAGAATCGGTTTCGGTTACGGTCTTGATCGCACTTGTGAGTTTCGAGTTTTTTCGCAGTGTATCGAAATACCTGACAAACCCGAAAAATCCGGTCATGTCTGTTTTGCCGTACTCAAGTGAAGCCTCGTAAAACGCGGTCAAATTCGATTGGCGTATGCTTCCGCTCTGCATTAGCCCCGCTATATCGTAAAAACCGGTCTCGTCAAGTATAAAGCGGACGATATCGCTGACAGGCGAAGTTTCGGCTCGCTTTCTAAAAGAGTTTAAGGTCTCGATGAATCTGCTTACCTTGGTTGCCAAAGCATTGTTCCCGTTTTGCGAGTACTCGCGCAAAGCGCCGTAGAAGTACTTGCTGTCCGAACACTTGCGTATTATAGCGAGTTCGTCTGCGCCGAGTCCGTAAATTTCAGAGTAAAGGACGGTTATAAGGCTGATATCTTGGTTGGGGTTGTCTATAATCTGCAAATAGCTCAGTATGGTTATGATTTCTGTTTCGTTAAAGTAATTTCCGCTTGTATCATCGGAAAAACTCTGTATCCCGAGTGAACGCAGCTCACGTTTTAACACCTCGGACGAGCCTTTAACGGAGCGCATAAGAACCGCTATATCTAACGGCTTTAAGTCTCTTGTCGTGGTTTCGGTATCAAAAACGCGGAGCGCTTTACCGTCTTTTCTGCCAAGCAGTTCGTAAATTCTCGAAGCAATAATCTTCGCCTCAAGCTCGAACTTTTCAAGTTCGGCGATAACCGTGTCGGAAGAGTCCGGTACAGGTTCGTTAGAATCCCCGGATTCTTCTTTGTTTGAGCCGCGAGACTGATTATTATCTATTATTATCAGCTCTGTCTCGTGTCTGCAAATATGTTCGGTCTTGTCATAGTATGACGCTCCGTAGTGCAGCTCGACATCACTGTTATATTCAACATCTCCCAGTTCCCGGCTCATTATCTGTCTGAAAACAAAGTTTATTGACTCGATAACATTTTTTCTGCTCCGGAAATTATCGGATAGCATAACCTTTTGATACTTTCCCTTATCCTCGGCTTCATAGCTCAGATATTTTTTTTGAAAAATCTCGGGATTTGCCTGTCTAAACCTGTATATGCTTTGCTTTAAATCGCCCACCATAAACCTGTTCGGTTGTCCGCAAGGCTCTTTTGAGATTAAATACAATATCTCTTCCTGAACATAGTTTGTGTCCTGATACTCATCGATGAGTATTTCTTCATACTTGTCTCTCAGGTCTTGAAGTGCGTCGGCACCCTGCTCGCTTGTGAGTATTTCGAGACAAAAATGCTCATAATCGTTAAAGTCTACGGCGTTTTTTTCGCGTTTCGCGGAGGAAAAACGGGTGCCTAGTTCTTTGACAAGCCCTGTGATTGTCAAAATGTGCGAAGAACAGCCAATAATCTCGGCTAAAATCTCACTCGTTTTTTTCGAGAAAACATCATCGACAGCGTTTTTTATATTCCTCTCTACACTTTTTTTGCAGTTGTCCAGCAGCACGTTTACAGCCGCGAGTGCGGGGTTTGATTCCGCTTCCTTTCTGCTGAGTCTGAAAGAGAGAGTTCTGTTGGCAGAAAGCAGGATTCCCGCTTTCTCATAGTCACTGTGGATAAGCGGCAGCAATTCGGTCAAGGCCTTTGCGGTATTGCCGCAAATTTCCGCGTTTTTCGGATAAAACTCGTTTACATCCCGGTCGGCCGATGCGCCTTCAAGCATGAATATACTTTCTTCTATGTCTGCGGCACATCTGTCGAGCATGAGTCTGAACCAGCCAGAGTTCAAAATCTCTTGCTCGTTTTCTGCCCCGTACAGGTTTTTTACCTTATCGATCCACTCGTTAGGGTATGATACGGCTTGAAGCTTTCTGTATAAATCGACAATAATTTCTGCAAGTGCATCATCTTTAACACCTGGGCAAGTCGCTTCAACCAAATCGTGAAAGCCCTGTATATAACCGTTTTTACTCAAGTCATTGAAAATAGAGGCTATGTCATACTCGTCTAAATCAGAGTAATTCTTGCTATTCCTATTCTCGGCATGGAAAAGCGCGGCAAACAGTTCGTCGTCCGTTTCGGCAAGAAAATCCTTATAATAGCGCTTTAGCTTTTTTTCGTCGCGCTCGCTCAGTGCCTTCAGAACATCGTGACAATACTCCAGTCTGTGCAAATCTGAAAACATTGTCATGCATGTTGTTCTGAGCAAAAGCTCAGCTTCCGTTTCATCGAGTGTTCTAAAATTCGGGTCGAGCCCGATTATATAGAAATATCTTCTTAGTATACTCAAACAAAACGAGTGTATGGTTGAAATAGATGCACTGTTTACGAGCATGGTCTGCTTTTTTAGCCAAGGATCGTTTCCCTGCTCCTCAGCCTGCTTAGATATCGAGGAAATCAGTCTTTCCTTCATCTCGCGCGCGGAAGCCTCTGTAAAAGTTACGACTAAAAGCCTATCTACAGAGATAGGCTTTTCTTTTGATATTATCATTTCCGTTATTCTTTGCACAAGCACGGAGGTCTTTCCGGAGCCGGCCGCGGCTGATACAAGCAGGTCGCAGCCGTGCTTTTCGATGGCGCGCTTTTGCAAAGGACTGAATTCAAAACCCATATTCTTCTCCGAGGGCGCTATTGCCTAACGGCTGCTGACGTAAATACCGCTGTTTATTCCGGCGTAATATGTAAACGACCTGTAAAAGTCATCATAAGCGGAATTAAGAAATTCACAAATTTCCGAGAATTTATTCCCGTTAAACTTATTGAAACCGCAAATGTTCCTGATGATAAAGCTTGCAAACTCGAGCTCATAGGCAGACGAGTTTCTGTTGATCACACAGTAGAAATAATCAAGCTTGCCCTCGTCCAGCGTCCAAAGGCGAAACAGTTTTATGAGCTGTTTTCTCAAATCTTCGCTGTTTATTCCGTTTGCAGGCATATTCGAATACGAAAATTTAATAACGTTATAGCAGCAAAACCATTTGAAAAGCTTGTGTATGTCCAAGGAAAACAATATATGCTCCTTGCTTGTTCCAAACTCGTCATGTTCGTTGTACAGCCGCTCGACAAAGTCGGCAGTATCCGTTTTGCCGCTGTTGAAAATATGCGAAAAGAAATAACGCATGAAGCGGTCGTCGATTTGAATTGCACTATCCAGCAGGTTATCGCAAAATCTGTCCAATTTCGTTCTGATTTTATATTTGGCAATCGGTCTAATGCACACAATGCCTGAAACAATGCCCATTTTATCACTCCGCTTTTTAATATGCGGAAATGATAACACGACCGGTAAGTCGAAATTAGTCAAACAAAATTGATCATGCTTAAACAATAAGTCAAACTTTTGCAAGTTTCGCCAAATTTGACATAAATTTCTTTATTCCGGCGCTTGGAAATTCAACCGTAACCTCGTAATCCGCTCCGGCGGGGCGAATGTCCTTGACAACACCAATTCCGTATTTTGCCTGTGATACGCTGTCTCCAACCTCAAAGTCCAGGACTACCCCTTGAACCGGAACACTGATTATCCTGTTTTCTTTCGCGTAACCGTCAACTCTGGTCTTGCCGGCGGATTTATTGGGGAAAAGGTCATTGTCTGCAAAATTCATAAAACCTTTTCTGGCAAAGCCGGAAGCATCGCTTGTCTTCGATGCCGCCGTTTTTTCGTTGCCGGAGGCATCAACGGGCATGACCAGCTCCCTGGGTATTTCCTTAAGGAATCTCGATGGCGAATTGTAGCCCGTTACACCGTGGCGCATGCGCTCAATCGCATGTGTAACATAGAGCTGCTTCTTCGCTCTTGTTACAGCAACATAACAAAGTCTGCGTTCCTCTTCCATTTGCAGCGCTTCCGGCGACATAATCGACGACATGCCGGGGAAAATACCCTCTTCGACTCCGGTCAGGAAAACATTCGGAAATTCCAAACCTTTGGCGCTGTGTATGGTCATTAAAACAACCGCGTCCACGCTTTCGTCGAGATTGTCAATATCCGCGACCAAAGCGACTTCTTCGAGAAACAGCGAAAGATAAGGGGTGTCCGAGCTGTTCTCAAACTCAACGGCTTTGTTGAGGAATTCGTTTATATTTTCTGCCCTATCAGACGCATCGTCCGAGCCGTCGGCAAGCACGGCGTTAACTATGCACGTTTCTTCTATAAGCTGTTTTACAAGCTCACCGACTTTAAGAGTTTTTGCCAAAGCCGTATATTTTTCGATGAGACTCGTAAACTCGCCGATTTTCTTGACCTTGGCGGAGTTTTTAATAACCTCGTCGCTTATACAAAGAGCAGAATAAAACGATAAATCCATTGAGGAAGCATATTCGGAGATACTGTCAACCGTTGAATCTCCGATACCGCGTTTCGGATAATTTATGATACGTTTTAACGATACTTCGTCGTAGGGGTTTTCGACCGACCTCAGATAGGCAAGCAGATCTTTAACCTCTTTCCTTTGATAGAAACGTGTGCCTCCGAATATTCTGTAAGGCACATCTTGTTTGAAAAACTGATCCTCCAAAGCTCTGGACTGCGAATTTGTCCGGTATAAAACAGCGTTGTCGCTGTATCTACCGCTTTCGTGAAGTTTTTTTATCTCGGAAACGACAAATTGCGCTTCGTATATATCAGTCGGAGCGGAATAAATTTTTATCTTAGGGCCGTCTTCCGCTTCTGTCCAAAGCCGCTTGTCCTTGCGCCTGAGATTGTTTTTAATTACAGAGTTTGCCGCTTCGAGTACCGTCTTTGTCGAACGGTAATTTTGCTCCAGTTTTATGACCTTCGCGTCCGGATAATCTTTTTCGAAATCCAGAATATTCCTTATATCCGCACCGCGCCAGCCGTAAATACTTTGATCGTCGTCACCGACAACACAAAGATTGCGGTATTTTTCGCTCAGTAAGCGCACTAATTCGTATTGAGCGAAGTTTGTGTCCTGATACTCGTCCACGGATATGTACTTAAATCTTCTGCGGTATTTTTCCAGAACGTCGGGAAATTTATTGAAAATTTCGACTGTCTTGAAAATGATATCGTCAAAATCAAGCGAGTTACTGTCTTTCAGCTTTTTTTGGTATGCTGTGTACAATTTTGCGTACACGCTTTTACGATAGTCGGAGGCGACGTTTTTTTCGTATATTTCCGGGGAGACAAGCTCATCTTTCGCCCTTCCGATCTCATGGAGCACGCTTTTATAAGGGTACTGTTTATCGTTGACATTAAGCTCTTTTATAATGTTTTTCATCACGCGTTCGCAGTCGTCTGTGTCGTAAATAGAAAAGCTCCTGTCGTAGCCCAAGCGCATTATTTCCTGCCTAAGTATGCGCACGCACATCGAGTGAAACGTACTAACCCAAACGTCCTCGCCTTCTTTTGTCAGCGCGCTGACGCGGTTCTTCATTTCTTTCGCGGCTTTATTGGTGAAGGTTATGGCCAAAATATTAAAAGGCAGAACACCCTTCGAAATAATATACGCTATCCTGTGGGTCAAAACATTTGTTTTGCCGGAGCCCGCTCCCGCAAGCAGCAAAAGAGGGCCCTCGGTATGCAATACAGCCTCGCGCTGTTTGTCGTTAAGTTTACTTAAATCCATGCTCCGCTCCTGTTACATGTTTATAGTGGATTTGATTCAAGACCGTTCCGGTCTCAAATCACTATATTCTGCCTGCTTTGTAATTCTTACTATCACCGATGCCAGACCGTAGGTGCTGTCGTTTAAAGTACGGTTTACGCGACTTATCGTTGCGGTTGAAGCTCCGGTTTCTGTTACGATCTCGGTGTAGGTTCGTTTCTCGGCAAGCATTTTCGCGACTTTTAAACGCTGAGCTATTGCCTCGATTTCCTTGTCCGTACAGATATCTTTAAAAAAAGCTACACATTCTTCGACGCTTCCGAGACTGAGTATAGCTTCAAACAAACTGTTTATCATATCGTTTTCGGCGGTGTTTTTCATTATTCAACCTCCGTTTTTACTGAGCCGGAAACAGTACCGGCAATCCTGTCAAGCGTCATTTTGCCGAGTCTTCCGGATCTGAACTCGTCTATCAATATTGTGGCGGCTCTGCTTAAATCAAGTTCGCCTTTCTTGAGTATAAAACCTCTTGCCTTGGCGATTTTCGCCAAAATAAGCGTTTCGTCGTCTTCAGGAAGTATGTCTATATTATATCTCTGCGGCAATGCTTGAGGATAGAGGCTTACTATACAGGCAATCAATTCGTAAGCGAGCAAAACAATATCGTTTGTCGCATCGTTGACAGCACCCGTGAAAGCCAACTTAAGTCCGACCTGCCTGTCATCAAACTTTGGCCAAAGTATTCCCGGCATGTCTAAAAGCTCAAAATCCTTTACGATTCTAACCCATTGCTTGCCTCTCGTAACGCCTGGCCTGTCGGCGGCTTTTGCAATGTCTTTGCCGACAAATTTATTGATAAACGTAGATTTTCCGGAATTCGGTATACCGACAACCATTGCCCGTATCGGCATGAAAACTCTTCCGCGCTTTTTCTGGGCCTCGATTTTTTCCTTCATAAGCTCTCTAGCAACTCCTATTACATCGCCGATGCCCCTACCCCGTATGCTTTCTGCAGGAACGGATTTTGCGCCCATACTTTCGTAATATGCCATCCATTCCTTTAAAACTGCCGTATCGGCCAAATCGCTCTTATTGAGGACGATAATACGGAATTTGTTTTTAGACAGAGACTCCAAATCGGGATTTTTGCTCGAGTACGGTATTCGCGCATCCAGAACCTCGATTATTACGTCAACAAGCTTTATATTCTCCGCCAGAAGTTTTTTTGTTTTGGCCATGTGCCCGGGATACCATTGCGGATCCTGCATATACGTTACTTTCATTGTTTCTTTGTTTTCTTTGTTTTCCATAAATTATTGGATTTCCTTATTTTTTATTTAAGCTGTTGTAGTTCTCGTCAGTCATTTCCCAGGTTTGTATCTTCCAAGCTCCTTCTTCGGAAACAAGATAGTAGTTCCAATAGACATGACCTATTTTATTCAGATACTCGTCAACCGGTATCACACACAGTTTGCTGTTATCGGGCGGATAATATGTTTTTCCCCTGTCAAACTGCGCCAAGTAGATTTCATCTTTTTCAAGAGCTTTCACAGATGATATCAATTCTTGGTATTGCTGCTGAACCGGATTTGAAGCGAGTATTTCGTCCGAGTACAGTTTTCTGCTTATATCAACCATCTCGGCATAAACGTTGTTATCCTGAATCATGTCACCGAGTATAAGCATTGTCAAATTCATATACAAATCCATTACTTTCTCGGGTGTATCCGGGTAACTTTCTTCCAGATCGTATGCTTTGATATTCTCGTATATCTTCATAGCAAGGACTTTTTTGCTGTCCTTGAACAATTTCGGTTCGTTGTTGTGAGTCTTGACACCTTTTGCTATCAGTATTCCCAGAACAATAAGGCCTGACATTAATATAATTATTCCGATGAGCATGCTGTTTTTTCTTGACATTTATTCACTTCCTTGTACAATAATTATTAGCAAGCGCAAGCACGGTGAACGCAAGAATGTAAGCGGTTACAAATAATAGTTATGTGTAACGTAAACAGTATATTTTATTGCGGCTTTATTATTTAAACACCAATCGGACATCATATAATATATTATAACAAAAAGCACTAAAAGACAACTGTTTTTTGCTTGTAAACCGTAGCGGACACAACAGCAGACTTTCAGCGGTTTGCTGCCGAAAACCATTTAATGCATTGCCTAATAAATAGATATCGGAAAACAATAGGGAGGAAAAAATGAGCTTAACCGGATTCGATTACGAAAAAATAGTGCACACTACGATTTACCCGGCTCTTTTCGGCCATAAAGTCGTGCTCAAGAAATCAAAAGACGATGACGATTGGGACAGCAAAGACGAAGATTGGAGCGACGATGACGACTGGTACGATGAAGACGATGAAGACGATGAAGACGATGATTGGGACGAAGATGACGACGAAGATTGGGAAGATGAGGAAGACGACTGGGACGACGATGATGACGATGATGACGATGATGATTGGGACGATGATGACGACGATAACGACGAAGATTGGGATGACGAGGAAGACGACTGGGACGATGACGACGAGGATGACGATGATGACGACGAGGATTGGGACGAAGATGACGATTATTAGACTTTAGTACTGTATACTCATTTAAGCCGATAAGGGCTTAAACGGCATCGACAGCCACTGCGTAGTTGGCTTCTAAGGTATGCAGTGACAAGTCGCTCATAAAGTATAAACGGCAAAGCGTATTTGATATGTTTTGCCGTTTTTGTCAATATGCAGAATTACAGTCGTTTAAGACAAAATCAGTCTTACACGACTGTAGGACGTCGGGCGTTAAATACTGCGGAAGTTAAATATCGCATAAAATACTTGCGCGGTTACTCGGCCGAGTAGACGCGCCCAGGTACGCCGCTGCGCGACAAGGCGGCGCATCAGCGTCTTTGTGAAGTGAACAATAAAATACAACGTTTTCAGCCTTATTTACTATACTTAACATTCTTTAATATATAATTCACTATGTACAATTTGGCAAAGATATGATATATTGTTTCAACATAATCAGAGGAGCGTGCTATGAAAACTATACTGTTAATGAACAAAAAACATAGCCTTCATTTTTTAAGGTTCATTGTTATTTTCTTTTCGCTTTCCATCGCAGTTTCGGTTTGCAATGTGATAACAATACGATTATCCGGCGATATAGGCCAAGCCGCGATTTCATCTAATGTGGACGATATAAAATACTATGTGCTCCTCATGAGTTTTGTTATGGCAATTGCACTGATTCCGGGAGCCTTGACGGCTTATCTTAAAAAGCGTTGCGAAGGTAAAACGGATTACATATTGAGGAATAATTTCGTAAAACATTTTATTCATCTGCCTTTTTTAATTCTTTCACGTAAAAAAAGCGGAGAGATGCTTTCACTGTACACGAATGAGCGTCCCAACATAACCTCGCTTTTTGCGAAAGAACTGCCGGATGTTATCGGCGAATCTACAATGATGATAATCTGCGTTGCGTTCATGCTCGCAATTCAGCCTCTATATACACTTGTCTTCCTGATTTCATATCCGATACTGTTTTTTATGCAAGTATATATATCAAAACCTATAGTCAAGTATGCTCAGGCCGCTTCAAAAAAACGTGCGGAGTATAACGCTGTTACCGTTGATAACCTTCAAAACACAACAACGGTTATCTCTTACGGTCTTGAGAACTATATGGAGCAGCGTTTCAGCAAGAGCTACAATGAATACTATGCGGCTACAAAAAAGCGTATTGCCGTGTTTACAATATTGATAATATTCGGCATAGTTGCAACAATGATACCGCTTGTTATTCTTTTTGCTGCGCTTGCCCGGGCTGTTATAAACGGAGAGCTTAGAGTAGGCGCGTTTGTCGCCTATACCACCATCGCGGTCAGTTCAAATTCCTGGCTTTCGATGTTTTCGCAAAGGATAACACAGATTCGCCAAGAAATCGTATCAATCGAAAGAGTTAACGAACACATGACCGACCCTAAGGAGGAACAGTCCGACACCGGAAAAATTGCTGCCGTCAATAACGATAAACCCGCAATATCATTTGAAAATGTCGTATTTTCTTATGTGGATGAGACCAATGCTCTTGACGGCTTAAGCTTTTCCGTAACGTCCGGCGAGTGTGTCGGAATTGTGGGAGCGAGCGGCTGCGGAAAAAGCACGGCAGTAAAATTTATGCTGTCTCTTTATGATACAGATTCCGGTACTGTTAAAATTTTCGACAATGATATTAAAACTCATAACAAGCCGGAATTGAGGCGACTGGTGTCGTATGTCCCTCAGGACAGTTTCATTTTCCCGGATACTATAGCCGAAAACATACGCTGTTCCGACAATATTCAGTCTGTGGACGACGATATGAAGAAACTGAGAGAAGCGGCATCAAAGGCAGGTATCTTGGAGTTTATCGATAGTCAGGCGGATGGTTTTAACGCTTTGCTTGGCGAATCGGGAGATAACATATCCGGGGGGCAGCGGCAGCGTATCGCGTTTGCAAGAGCTTTTTACAGAGATGCGCCGATAATGCTTCTCGACGAGGCGACTTCAGCACTTGATGCGTTTACCGAGCAAGTTGTTCTTAACTCTCTGATAGAAAATTCCCGCAAGACAACAACCGTTATTATCGCTCACAGATTATCTGCCGTTAAGAACTGCGATAAAATAATCGTGATGGAAAAAGGCAAGGTTGCCGAACAGGGCAGCTTTGACGAGCTGATTAAAAAAGGCGGGCTGTTTACCTCACTGTACGAAGCCCAGAGAAAGGAGCTGCAGCATGAAGGAGTCATCTAGGAAATCAGCGGCATCAAAATTACTCGGCTTTATAAAGCCTTATTCCGTTACTTACGGCTTAAGCATGACAGTGTATTCGACTCAGCAATTTTGTGCGAATCTCTTGATTTCGGCGACAATAAGCGGTTTTAGCGGAGCGATAATATCAGGAAGCACGAATGATGTCTTTAGCTTCTTACTCCGGGTTATCTCGATTATGGTTGCGTATTTTTTTGTTTTGGCTGTTGGTGTCAACATTTATGTCTTGACAATCGAAAAGATTACACGTGATATCAAATTGCAGGTGTTCAGAAGTTTTATACACGCAAGTACCGAAAAACCCGCTTCGAGTCACTCCGGCGACAGTATCGCGGCACTTAACACCGATGTATCGAGAGCCGGCGAGCTGTACAGTCATGCGGCGTTTGAATTTTTGGCATGTATAAGCTCTATAGTATTTACTGCGATAGTCATTTTTGCGGTTGACTGGAGACTCGGCCTTGTCTCCCTTGCAGCGGGAGCAGTTGCATTCATAGTGCAAAGCCGTTTTGCAAAACCCATATCAAAAATAGGCACCGAGACTCTCGAAAACAACGCAAAAACAGTCAAGACGTTCACGAATGTTTTTTCGGGCGGAGCGAGCATTAAAGCCTTCGGCCTCGAGCACAAGGTTTTTACCGAATTTGATACGGACAGCTTAAAAATGCTTGCCCTGTCCTATAAATCCGCTATCATATCGATGCTGCAAAGCTTGTTCACCACGGTTCAGGGATGGATATCCATGGCGGGTATTTTCGGTATCGGCGGTTATCTTGTCGCCACAAACAAGCTTTCTTTTGAATCTCTCATGCTGGTTCCCGGGCTCAGCATTGCGCTCGCAAACGGGCTGAGCGGTCTCGGCTCTGCTTGGGCGGGTCTCCAGTACCCGCTTGCGGCCTGCAAAAGAATAGAACCTTTACTGAAAAAAGTTGAGCCGTCACCAAAGAGGAAGGTCGGTGCCGAAAAATTTTTTTTGAAAAACAACGACATTCATATAAATAATCTTACGTTTACATACAGAGACAACGAGCTTCCGACACTTAAAGACATTACCCTCGATATACCGGGCAATAAAACATATGCGTTTGTCGGCAAATCCGGCTGCGGTAAATCTACGCTGCTACGCTCGATAATCGGAATGTATGACCGGGACGATATGAATATCATTATTGGATCTGTCTGCTTCAATGATGTAAACGCAAGCGACTGGAGAAAAAACTTTGCATATGTTGACCAGAGCTGCAAGCTGTTTGATATGTCGATAAAAGAAAATATTAGTCTTGGTAATATAGGTTGTACGTTTGACGATGTCAAAAAAGCTTCGGTTTTGGCCGGAGCCGAAAATTTTATCAAGGAACTGCCTGATGGCTACGACACTTTGTGCGGAGAAAAGGGCTCGTTTTTATCGGGCGGACAGAAGCAACGTATTGCTATCGCGAGGGCTCTTGTCAGAAACGCACCCGTTCTTGTATTTGATGAAGTTACGTCTGCTCTCGACAACGAATCGGGCAGGCTGGTTACCGAAACCATAAGAAACCTGCAAGGTAGAAATACTATTCTGATAGTAACGCATAATCTGAAAGAAGTCGAATATGCCGATTGCATTATCGTTCTTGAAGAAGGCAGAATCGTTGCTTCGGGTACCCACGAGCAACTACTCGGACAAAGCGAGGTTTACAAGAGTCTCCTCAGGGAATAGCTGCCAAATTATTGAGGCGACAATTAAACCGTTCGCTAAACTTGTCGCCTCAATCCCCCTTAGACCCGCAGGAGCGGTATAAGGGGGTGATTAAACCGACTGGTTTAATCGGGGGGCGTTAAATTTAATACTTACCGCAAATGAAATTTTACGAAATTTTAGCTTGCCAAAAGTATTTCGAGTAATATCATACAAATTTTGTTTGAGGAATAAAGACTAATTTATCTATTTTTCGACATTTTTTGCGCACAAAAATGTGGAAAATGTGAATAACCCAACCGAGTTATTCACATTTTCACGGTGAAAACCTCTGTTTTGGTACTGAGACTCAAAAAGTTATCCACATTTCTGAGTTCGCCTGAATATCGAATTGTAGTGCATTTTAGACAAAACTGTGCTAAACTGACTTTGACTGTTTTTTATTGCTCGGCTTCAAAACATTCCCTTTCAGCCGGGAAGATGCGGGTAAACGAGGCGGTATAGAAAGCCGCTGCTGCCTGCCGGAGTAATACTATTTATGACAGAGGTGCGAAATGAAAAAAATAAAACTCGGAAGAACAAACCTTGAAGTAACCGAACTATGCTTCGGAGCATTGCCGATGGGACCGTTGCAAAAGAAGCTTGACGCTTCTGAATCAAGCAAGCTTGTTGAGCGCGCTTTGCGTCTGGGCGTCACGTTTGTCGATACGGCGATGATGTATAAGACTTATGAGCCGATACGTCTTGCGATGGAGAGAACCGGCATCAGACCCGTTATATCAGATAAATCACATATGACAACATACGAGGATATGGAGAAGTCGGTTAAGAACTCGCTGGAGCAGCTGGATGTTCCGTATGTTGACATCTATCTTCTGCATGCGGCCAGGGTATCGGATAAAGTATTTGACGAGCGCGAAGGTGCATATCGCTGTTTGCTTGACTGCCGTGAAAAAGGGCTTATCAAAAATGTCGGTATAAGTACTCACGCGGTTGACGTAGTACATATAGCTGCGTCAAACAAAGAAATCGACGTTGTTTTTCCGATTTATAATAAAATCGGTCTCGGCATACTCAGAGGAACGTCAGACGATATGCGAACTGCAATCGAGCATTGCTTCGACGAGAATAAAGGCGTTTACCTCATGAAAGCGCTCGGCGGAGGAAACCTCATACACGAGTATAAAGAAGCCTTGGACTTCTCGAGAAAATTCGCTGCGGAAAGAGCGGCTCAGGTACTCGGCATGGTAGAAATTAACGAAGTCGATATGAATGTTAAATACTTCAACGGAGAAGATATCAGCGAAGAGCTGAGTACTCTGTCCAAGCCGAAAAAGATTGTAAGCGTTTTCGAAAACATTTGCAAAGGCTGCGGAAGATGTCTCGACAGTTGCCACTCATCCGCGATTGAAATAATTGACGGGAAAGCAAAGGTTAACGAGCCGAAATGCCTTAAATGCGGATACTGTGCTGCCGACTGCCCAGAGTTTGCCATAAGAGTAATATAGTCAGCTGATCAGACCGGAAACTTGCAAGAGCAATATCTTGAGGGACTGACATTTTAAACTCAATAGAGCATATTTCAGACAAAAGCGCTTGTAAACCGGGCGCTTTTAACTTAGAATGAATTCAGCAAAAACTTTTTACAACACGCCTAATGCTGTTGCGGCGACACACTTAAGATTAATTTTTTACAGTGCAGCGCTGCAATGTGGCGCATCTGCGTCTTAGTGAGGGAACAACAAAATATAGCGTGTTCCTATAATTTGTTGCCAATGTAATATAAAATGCAGAAAGAATCGGAGATGTTATTATGCTTTCAATAAGGAATTTGTCAAAGACTTACAAGGCCGGCAAAAAAGCTGTTGATTCTCTAAGTCTGGAAATATCGGCAGGTGATGTTTACGGATTTATCGGGCACAACGGCGCGGGGAAAACTACGACGATAAAATGCATAACGGGTATTCTTGATTTCACGGAAGGTGAAATCTTGATCGAAGGGGTTTCCGTTAAGGACAATCCGATTGAATGTAAACGAAAAATTGCATATATACCCGATAATCCTGATATATACGAGAATATGACAGGTATACAGTATCTTAATTTTGTAGCCGATATTTTCGGAATCGGAAAGGCTGCAAGAGAAAACTCCATAAAAAAATACGGTGACGCGTTCGACCTGACTTCCGATTTGGGCAGCATAATCTCATCATATTCTCACGGAATGAAGCAAAAGCTGACGATAATATCCGCGCTCATTCACAATCCGAAGCTTTTTGTTCTGGACGAACCTTTTGTCGGCCTTGACCCGAAAGCAGCGCATACTCTGAAGCAATTTATGAAAGAATTTTGCAACAACGGCGGCGCGATATTCTTTTCTACACACGTTTTGGATGTTGCCGAAAAGCTTTGCAACAAAATCGCCATCATCAAAGAGGGAAAACTTGCCGCTTCCGGAAAGTTGGAAGAAGTTAAGGGCAAGAGCTCTCTGGAATCGTTGTTCTTGGAGCTGATTGAAAAATGAACTCATCGCTAAAAGAAATATTAATCTTGACAAAAGCCGGTTTAACCGACACTTACAGCCTGAACTCTTTCAGGATGAAAGGTGCAAAAGGCAAGAGTTACAGACCGCTGATTATGGTAGTCGTGCTGTTTGTCGCGCTTGTTCCGTCATTTTTTCAGATATTTTGGCAATACGCAGGACTTTTGGAGCTGTTTGGCAGAATGGACTTGCTGATAAGCCTCGGGGTAATGGCTGTTACGCTGTTTGCTTTTATTACGACGATTTACAAAGCTTCCGGTTTTTTGTTTGATTTTAAAGATTATGACATGCTAACCTCACTGCCGCTCAGAAACTCTTCGATTTTTGTATCCAAACTGCTGCAGCTTTTTATTAACAACTTTGTTATAGCGTTTTTTATCAGTTTGGAGATATTTATCGTCTATGCAATGAAGGTTTCGCCCGGCGTGGTGTTTTATGTTTATGCCGTGATTTTGATGCCGTTTCTACTTGTTGTGCCTACGATTGTTGGCTCTGCCCTTGCGTATTTAGTCTCTACCGTATCATCAAGGCTAAAAAAGACAACAATCGCAAACTACGTAGGCATGGTTTTTATTCTGGCGGCCGTTTTCGCTATGGAATACTATTTGCAGGCTCTTATAACGGATTCTTCCATTCCCGGCTATCTTGATGCGTTGATGAAATATTATTTTATAGGCGACTTTTATATAAAGGCTCTGACTGAATCAAACTTAGCCTCTGCGCTGCTTTTTATATCGGTTAACACTTTGATACTTGTTCTGTTTGTCTCAATGTTAAGCAAGAGTTTCAAAAGCATTAACGCTAAGCTTACCGAAAAAAGCGCTAAGTCAAACTACAGACTGAGGTCTTTGCAAACATCTTCCGTAATGTCTGCTCTGTATAAAAGAGAAGTGAAGACGTATTTTGGAAATCCGATTTATTTCCTAAACACCGCTATCGGTATGATCATGTACCTGATTTATGCCGTAGCAGTAACTTTCTTCGGCTCAGAGACTGTTTCTGCAATTCTCGATATTCCCGAGGCAATGACATATATTGCAGCTTTCAGCCTTGCGATTGCGGCTTTTACAATTACAATCGCTTCAACTACGCCTGTTTCGATATCAATCGAGGGTAAAACTTTCTGGCTTATAAAGAGCTTGCCGGTTAAGTTTAAGCAAATAATGACGGCAAAAGTTTTGCTCAACTATACGCTAAGCGTTCCAATATTCATTGTTAGCACGATTATTCTGGCTTTCGGGCTGAAACTGAACATGTTCACACTGGCCTGCATTCTCATCTGCGGTCTCAGCGTATGTATTTTTGCTCCTTTATTGGGGCTTGTTGTGAACCTTGCGTTCCCAAAACTTGAGTGGAAGTCCGCAACCATAGTCGTTAAACAAAGCGCAAGTGTTTTGATCAATATGCTGGCTAACATGCTGATAATTGCCCTACTCTGCGTTCTATATGCGGTGTCCGGTATCGAAATCGAAATTTTCGCACTTTTGGCGGCATTGTTTTTTGCAGTCGGGACAGCAGTTGTGTTGTCGATACTGGGAACTTGGGGAAAGAAAAAATTTGAAGCACTGTAAATAAGTATCGAAACTGCATATATTACTTCGGCACGAGTAACCGCGTAAGCATTTTATGCGGTAATTAACTTCCGCGGTAATAGTCCGTTTTCAACTTTATTCACTTAAAACAAAAAAGCTGACTTGTCGATTGACAGCAGCTTTTTTGTTTTAGTCGTATAGGAAGATTAGTCGGTTATTGTGCCTTACGACTGTAAAAGAAGAGTAAGAGGAGTTTTCGTACCCAGGCTATATATCTCCCCTGAGCAGATTTTCGGCATAATCCTTCAAGCTTTCGAATGAATTAACATTGTGGGCCCGAGACTTGATATGTGTTCTCAATTCATACGGAAGAGCCGAATAATACATTCTCGATTCCTTATCGTTTTCGATAAGGCTAAAGAGATCTTTATACTTTTCGGACATGCAACCACCCTGAACAAATAAAGTTATATGTTTCCGGTGTTTATTTGAAAGTGCGCTAAAGAGTTGATATCAAAATAACTCTTTATTCGACAAACTTCGATATTATTATATGACAAAAAAGTAATGTTTATTCACTTTTGCCGCAAAAGATATTACTCCGGCACAAAATATAGGAAAACGCTATATTTTGTTGTTCCCTCACTAAGACGCAGACGCGCCGCATTGGAGTGCAGCGGCGCAACCGTCCAATTAAATCAGTACTTTCTTAGCTAATTATTTCGGCCAGAGGCAAAGAAAATGTGAAGGTGCAGCCTTTATTTGTCTCACCGGTAACAGTGACGGTTTCATCGTGCGCCCTTATAAACTCTTTTACGATCGCAAGGCCGAGACCGCTGCCGGAAGTATCCGCTCCCCGAGAGGTATCAACTTTATAAAACCTGTCGAACACTTTTTTTTGGTCTTCGACGCTCAACCCTATTCCTGTATCCTTAACCGAGGTATATACCTTTCCGTCTTTAACGGTCGTTTCGATTGAGATTTCTCCGTTATCGGGAGTGAATTTCACGGCGTTGTCTGTCAGATTATATAGTACGCGTTTAATTTTTTCGTAATCGGCAGAAACATTACACTGCTCTTCCGCAAACATGACCTCGATTTCAATATGCTTGGCTCTAATTTTATGTTCAAACATTATCACCGTACTTCTTATTAGCTCATTAAGGTCGAAAATGCTTATAAATGGCTTTAAATCGAGCTTTTCGGATTTATTCAGGTCAAGCAGGTCGTTTGCGAGTTTACTTAACCTGTCGCTTTCTTCAAGAACTATGTTAAGGTAACGGTTGTGCTTTTCAGGAGGAACCGTACCGTCTATAATTGCCTGCAAAAAGCCTTTCATGGAGGTAAGCGGAGAACGAAGGTCGTGAGAAATGTTTCCGATAAATTCGCGGCGCTTATTCTCCTGGTTGTTCAGGCTTTCGGCCATGTAATTAAAACTTGCGGAAAGCTGACCTATCTCATCGTTAGCCCTGTATTCGATTCTCTTGTCAAAATTGCCCGCAGCTATGATTTTTGCGGCTTCGCTTATTTGCTTTATCGGCCTTGAAATCGTTTTCGAAGTAATGTACATAAACAGATACGAAACAACAGCTGTCGCGAAAATACACCAAAACGTTATTTTATAGATACTGCTTATATCGTTGTTGATGTCTTTTGTTGACGAGCTGACAAAAACTATCGCTTTGACAGAGCCTCCGATTGTTACGGGATAGCATACGGTCAAGCTGTCGTTTGGAAGTAACCCGCCGAGACTCCCTCTTTCGGTGATGGGAAAGCCTTTTTTGACTTTATCCAAAATGCTTTTCGCGGGTATTTTACCTTCGATTTCCGAGAAAATATTCGTTGTCCCTACCTTAATTACAAAGCCGGTGTCGGTCAAGAAGCAGCTCGTGTCAAGATAATCCTTAAAAATTTGAAGTTCGTTGCTTATTTGGTTTAACTTCATATTGTATAAAAAAGCGTCAAGATTCGGCGCATATGCCTGCTTACAGATTTCCGTGATGCGTTTTGCCTGTTCCTCGAGCATTCTGCTTTTATTGTTGACAATATGGTCGGAATAAAACGAAATCAGCACAACACAAAGTATAGTCAGGCTGACCGTCAGCAAACACACATATGCAAAGAATTGCTTTCCGAATATAGTTTTAAACACAGCCGCACCTGTAAATTATGCGCCTACAAGACGCTTTTATTATTGAGGCGACAATTAAGCCATTCGCCAAACTTTTCGCTTTATTCAAGCTCAAACTTATAGCCGACGCCCCATACGGTTTTTATACTCCATATATCTTCATGCGTCATCTTTTCACGCAGCCTTTTTATATGGACGTCAACGGTTCTCGTATCTCCGGCAAATTCGTAGCCCCAGATTTTATCGAGCAGATGGTCCCTCGTAAAGACCTGATTCGGATGCTGAACAAAGAAATAAAGCAGCTCAAACTCTTTTGGAGGCAGTTCAAGCGTCTTACCGTGGTAGGTAACCGTATAGGTTGAGGGGTTGACGGTCATATTCGGTACTACGATCTGTTTTTGCCCGTCTTCATCTTTCTTTGTGTACCTTCTCAGCACTGCCTTGACCCTCGCTACCAACTCTTTCGGGTCGAATGGTTTCACTATGTAGTCGTCCGCGCCGAGTTCAAGCCCGAGTACTTTGTCAAATGTTTCACCTTTTGCGGTCAGCATAATGACAGGCACCTGAGAAATCTTGCGTATCTCGCCGCAGACCTGATAACCGTCAATTTCGGGAAGCATCAGGTCTAAAAGAACGAGAAAAGGAGAAAATGACTTAAACTCTTCTACCGCTTTTTTTCCGCTATGTACCTCTTTGGTCTCATAGCCTTCTTTGTTTAGATACAGTGATATAAGCTCGGCTATATGCCTGTCGTCGTCAACGATGAGTATTTTTGTCTTGGCCATTTTTCCCTCCCGTTTTGCTGGGGTTGGTTGCTGTCTTAATATAAAGCACATATATTAACAGAATGTGAACTTAATGTAAATTTAATTTTAGGGTACAGCGATTATTTCAGTTCGACTACGGTAACTCCGTCCTCGCCTTCGCCAAACTTCCCGAGTCTGAAGCTCTTTATGCCTCGTTCCTTCAAGAATGCGTGTATCGCGCTTCTCAGGGCACCGGTTCCCTTCCCGTGGATGATTCTGACTTGATTAAGAGATGCCAAAATCGCGTCATCTATAAATTTATCTGTCCTTGCGACTGCTTCGTCTGCCAAAAGACCTCTTAAATCTATCTCAGGAGATATAAACATAGATTTTGAACTGTTGTTGAATGTTACGGCTACGGGTGTTGGCTTCGCTTTTTTTACATTTTTTGCGGAGAGATCTTCGGACAAATCGGAAATATTAACCTTTATTTTCATAATTCCCGACTGAACAGTCAAATCGCCGTTAGAGTTTGGCGCGGTAAGCGCAACTCCCGGCTGCTCCATGCTGTTTATGAAAACGTTGTCGCCTTTTTTTAGATTTTTCGGCGCGGGGCGAAGCTCCCGCTTTGCAAGCTTAATCAAATGCATGTCCTCATCCAGGGCATCCGATTTTTCTTTTAGAAGCAAACGTTTTTGTTCTGCTTCTTTAAAGTTGTTTTTCTCCAGCGAAATTCTCTGCATCTCGCGTATTATATCGCCGGCCTCGCTTCTTGCTTTTTCCAGTACGGCTTTTGCCTCGGTTTTCGCCTCTATCAACAGCTTCTCTCTTTGTTCGGCAAGCTTGTTTTTTTGCTTTTCGTACTCCTGCTTTAACAGCTCGGCATCACGCCTGTACTGCTCTGCCCTGTCCTTTTCGGTCTCGATAGATTTCTTTGCAATTTCCAAGTCGGTTATAACATCTTCAAATCTTGCGTCCTCACGACTGATTACAGTCTTTGCGGTATTGATAATATGATCAGGAAGCCCAAGTTTGCTTGATATAGCGAATGCGTTGCTTTTCCCCGGTATTCCTATCAACAACCTGTAAGTCGGCTTTAAAGTTTCAACGTCAAATTCGCAGCAGGCGTTTTCAACTCTGTCGGTAGAAAGCGCGAATACTTTCAGCTCACTGTAGTGAGTTGTGACGACTGTGCGGATTTTCAAATCGTGAAGATACTGCAAAAGGGCGATTGCCAGCGCAGCACCCTCGGTTGGGTCGGTGCCGGCGCCAAGCTCGTCCAAAAGCACGAGCGAATTTGTAGTTACATTGTCAAGTATGCGTACAATGTTCGTCATATGCGATGAAAAAGTTGAAAGACTTTGCTCTATGGACTGTTCGTCGCCGATATCGGCAAAAACCTCGTCAAATACGGCAAGCTCAGACTTATCAAACGCAGGTATGTGAAGACCGGCCTGACCCATTAAGGTCAAAAGACCGACAGTCTTAAGAGATACGGTTTTTCCTCCGGTGTTCGGACCGGTTATCAGCAACATGGTGAATTCCCTGCCGAGATAGATATCAATCGGTACGACATTGTCATTCCCGATAAGCGGATGGCGCGCTTTTCTGACCGAAATGTAACCCTTGTCGTTAAAAATCGGTTTCGTTCCGCGCATCTCGAGAGAAAGCTCACCTTTTGAAAATATAAAGTCCAAGAGCGTTAGAGTTTTGGCGTTAACCGATAAAACCGGCTCATGCTCGGCAACCATAGCTGAAAGTCTGCGCAGTATCAACTCGATTTCAGCTTTTTCTTCGACCAAAAGCTCTTTGATTTTGTTATTCAAGGTAACAACGCTTGTCGGCTCCATAAAAAGTGTTGCGCCCGTAGAAGATTGGTCGTGTATCATCCCGTTAAATTGTGAACGGTATTCCTGCTTGACAGGTACGCAATAGCGCCCGCCCCTCATTGTTATAACGTTATCTTGCAGCATGTTTTTATATGCCTGGGAATGAATAATCGAAGTTAGATGATCCCTAACGCCGTCGTTCGCTTTTTTTATGCTTCTTCTTATAGACGCCAGATTCTGGCTTGCGTCGTCTTTCAGTTCTTTATCGTTCGCGATACAGCGGTTTAGCTCAAGTTCCAAATCATGCGCCGTACCGACAGATTCAAACAGGGGATCAAGAAGCTCGAAAACTTCGTTTTTGTTCTCTCTCCTGCCGTAACTGTTTATTTTTTTGCATACATATAAAAAATCACCTATATGGAGCAACTCTTCAATACTGAGCACTCCTCCGAGGGCGACCTTTTTCAGTGAAGCTCTTATATCCCTGATTCCACCTAGTGGCAACGAGCCTTTTTTCAAAATCATACTTTCGGCTTCACTTGTTTCTTGAAGCGCGCGAGCAATATCTCTAAGCTCGGAAGTCGGGCACAGCTCTGCAGCCATCTCCTTCCCCGGCACAGAGATTGCTTTGTCGGACAGCATTTGCAGTATTTTATGGAACTCCAACGTGTTTAACGCTTTATCATTCATAGTGAACCTCACTTATATCAATTGGCATAATCGCAAAATGTAAATTAATTCTTATTATACCATAAAGATATATTAAAATCCGGTTAAAAAACAACTATACCGCGGAAGTAAAATACCGCATAGAAACATGTAAGGTTTCCGGCTAAGAATCGGTTTAGTAAGTGTCGCTTTATTTATTGTGATACTTGGTTTATAATTAGTAACAGCAAAGTGCCGAGCAATCCGAACCGCCGGAGCTGGCGGACTGTAAAGCGGTTTTGCGCGAGCCAAAATATATGTAACGGAGAAGCAATGGCCTTTTTTCTTTCGTTTTCGAGTGAAGACGACAAAATAAAGTTCGAATATCTGTATGAAAAATACAAGCGCCTGCTGTATAAAAAAGCGTACGAGATCGTACGTGACAACGCTCTTGCAGAAGATGCGGTAAGCGAGGCTTATTTTCGCGTATACAAAAATTTAGGGAAGATTGACGACCCTGCATCAGGAAAAAGCGCGGCCTTTCTGGTTGTTATAGTGAAAAACGCGGCGCTGACTATATTAAAGAAAAGAAAAGACCAAACGAAGGAAATTGATGACATCGATATTCCCTATAACGCGGATATAGAGCTTAAACTAATATCGAAAGAACGCATTGACGAGCTTGGTAAACTGGTAGGACAACTGAGCGAAAATTTGCGTCAGCCATTTTTACTGAGTTACGTTTATGATATGCCGTACAAAAGAATTGCGGAACTGTTGAACCTAAGCGAAACGGCGGTCACTGTCAGGATACATAGGGCTAGGAAAAAACTTGCGAATCTGATCGAAAAGGAGGCAGGCATATGAAGGACGATGATTTGTTTAAGTCTATTGCGGAAGCGTATACAGAATCCGAAGCTCAAAATTTGCTTGCCGAAGCAGACATGCTAAACATGACGGACAAAAAAGACTATTCCGAGCTGGACAAAAGAATAAAAAAAATAACCGAAAAGAAGAACCTCGGCCGGTTTATACCCTATGTTTCGCTTGCAGCGTCGATTATCGCTCTGATGTTTTTTGTCAGAATGTTTAATTTTAATACTCCTAAAGAAAAATCCGATATACCGTCAAGTTCTTTGCCGGTCTTCGAAGCGTCCGAACAGCCGCCTGTC
This sequence comes from Eubacteriales bacterium, assembly GCA_031550435.1. GTDB lineage: Bacteria > Bacillota > Clostridia > Lachnospirales > WRAX01 > JAVBOO01. Next base: position 33,479 of record JAVBOO010000002.1, on the reverse strand, counting down.
GATAACATTGAGTTTATCAGAGCTAAACTGCCTTCGGGCTATATGGCCGACAGCATTAAGTTCGATGTCGGTGAAACGCTTTTCTATGTGAAATCCCGAAACGGCAACGACATAATTATTTCCGTTAAAGATAAAAATGCGCTTACGGCTACAGATTTGCTCGAGAAAATCACGGTGGACGGAGTCACCGCATATGGCAGATCGCAAAGCGATTATAATCTGCTGACCTTTAAGTCAGACGGCTATACATTTACGCTTACGAATATGTACGCTCAAAACGAGCTGATAAGTATCATGAAAAAAATAATTGTTTAAGATTTGTAAGCTTTTAATTTTTAAGAGGTTTATTTATCATAGGAAACAAAAAAATCTCTTAAGGAGCGTGTATTATGAAGAAAAAATTGTCAGTATTTTTGGCAGCGGCACTGATTCTTGCTTCGGGTTGTTCCACTAAATCGGAGGATACTCCGGGTAAAGCATACAATGAGACGGATGGCCTAAGTAAGGGAGAGGTTTCGGCGACAGCCGAGCCGGACATGGAATATGCTTACAGACTCGATTCCAATAAAGAACTTTACCTTGCCCCGTCCTCTGAGGGCTATCTAAAAATTTCCGAGAACTCGGTTGTTGATACCTCGGAGAACGCAATGCTCACGTTTTCGCTTAAGGTCGACACCGCTGCATACAACAACGTCAAACGCTATATAGACAGCGGACAGCTTCCCCCGTCCGATGCCGTGCGCACAGAGGAGCTTATCAACTATTTTGACTACGACGGGGAACTTCTGTTCACGGAAGAAAGTCCGTTTGCAATATATGCCGAACTTGGCCCATCTGTTTACGGCGAAGGAAAACATATGGCATTTATCAGAGTTAAGACCGCGGATTTTGACAGAACACAGCTTCCTCCAAGCAATCTGACATTTTTAATTGATACCTCCGGCTCGATGGATTCTTATGACAAACTTCCGCTTCTAAAATCGGCATTCAGGCTTTTGGTTGAAAATCTCGGTGAAAATGACACGGTTTCACTCGTCACGTATGCCGGAAGCTCGGAAATTGTTTTAGATTCGATAAGCGGTGACAATCAGGACTTAATACTCAACGCTATCGAAACTCTGAGCGCAGGCGGAAGTACAGCCGGCGCAGACGGAATCAACACGGCATACAGTCTCTGTGAGAAAAATTATAAAAAAGGCGGAAACAACCGTGTAATACTTGCAACTGACGGCGACTTTAACGTCGGAATATCGGATTTGAACGGGTTGAACAGCCTTATTTCCGGCAAAAGGGAATCCGGCGTGTTTCTGAGCGTTCTTGGCTTCGGAACCGGCAATGTACGCGATGACATAATGGAGACACTCTCAAAAAACGGCAACGGTAACTACAGCTATATAGACAGCGTTCAGGCTGCCGGCAAAGTACTGGTCAAAGAAGCCGGAACGAACCTGTTTACGGTCGCAAATGACGTAAAGGCTCAAATCGAGTTTAACCCGGAACTTGTTAAAAGCTACAGGCTAATCGGCTACGAAAACCGAATGATGAATAACGAAGACTTCCTCGACGACAAAAAAGACGCCGGAGAAATCGGCATCGGTACAGATGTTGTCGTAATGTTTGAATTAGAGCTTTTAGATAACCAAGACACTCTCGCATCTGCAAAAGAGGAAAACTGTTTCGATGTCAGAATCAGATACAAGGACCCGGGCAATAACGAGGCAAAAGAGTTGACCCACCATGTCACTTTAGACAGGTTTTTAGCTAAAAACACCTCTGATTTTGTCTTTGCATCGAGTGTTGCGGCTTTTGGCGACTTACTCAGAGATTCTGCGTACAGTGATGGTATTTCACTCGGAGAAATAGCCGATGCCGCTCAAGGCTCAAAGGGTATTGATACAAGAGGTTACAGAGGCGAATTTGTCAAGCTTGTTAACAAAGCTAAATCGATAAGCAAATAGCGAGTTTACGGCAACGAAACTCCGTTATAGTGAATTCAACCTTAAAGCCTATAGTTCCTTGGAAAATGGTGCTTTTCCATTTTCAAAGGAAAGCCGCAAGGCAATTTTTCGACATGTCCATAGTCGGATAAGCTTACGATAAAGGGCTTCCCTGAGAAGAATTCTCCGGAAGCCCTTAAAAGTTGTTTTCAGCTTTTATACTCAATACTACTCTGCACTTGCGCAAAACGCGTTAATTTCATTTACAAGAGCTTCGATGTCTATACCGTGTACGGCAGCGGCTTCTTCAAGAGACTCGCTCTGGGCCGAAGGACAACCGAGACAGTGCATACCTGCCTTCATCAATATAGGCGCGATTTCCATGTTTTTTCTGAGTATGTCGCCAATCAGCATGTCTTTTGTAACTTCAATCATTTTTTTCTCCTTATTCGATTAGTTTAATTTCGGGATAGTAACAAACTACAGCCTTGCCCAATATCTTGCTTCTTTCGAGAAAGGTGTGTATCCAGAATCTTGAGTCTTCGGAATTATTACGGTTGTCACCCATCATGAAGTAACAGCCTTCGGGCACATAGTACGGGCCATAACTCCCTAGAGGAAGTCCTCTTACAAAGCCGTCGGGAAGAGGGTCAACCGAGTTATTGATAAAAACCTTGCCGTCAATTATTTCGACTTTGTCACCGGGCATACCAATGATACGTTTTACATACAGCTCTTTTTCGTTATCGGGATACTTGAATACGACAACATCAAGCCGCTTAGGGTCGCTGAACAAATATGAAAGTCTAAACGCAACGATTCTGCTTTTTTCGGGTATAGTGTCCATCATCGAGCCTGTCGGAACAGTGGCGTTTACAATAACGAAGTTATTAATGATAAGCGCAAAACACACAGCCGCGACAAGAATCTTTATCCATGAGAGCGCTTCTTTTACAGCGGGATTTGACATTTAGTATCTCCTAACTTACACAGTCTGCCAAAACGGCAGTTAAGCTCTTACTTTACCTGTCGCTTTCAACGCAGCTTTACAGTCGTTTAAACAACAAAAGGCTTAAACGATAATTTTAAAGTTTTACGAAAAGTTTGATTTCCATAAACCGTGGAGATTGCAATATGAGTAGACTGTGCACTTTTCGACCTGGTCAATCATAGCTACAGGCTCTTCTCCGGGCTTAAGGGCAAACTTCTTTATGCTTGTTCCGTCGTCAAAAAGTATCCACTCAATGTAGTGCTTCTCCTCCATCGGATGTGTAGTTGAGCCGGTCTTAGCTACTATCTTTCCGTCAACAGTCTGCACAAAAGGTATATGTTTTTCGTTCGAAGCGTCAACGGTGTTGGCAAGTAACTCCATCATAGCTTCTCCGCAGCAGTTTAGTTCACCGCCGCCGTCCTTTACAAGTTCAACAATATTGCCGCATTTATGACATTTAAAAAATCTCAGCATTTTTATCCTCCTGTTTTTCATTAGTGACTTATTTGTAATTTTCTATCAAATCCGTAATAATCTTTGCGGTTAGCTTCGTTCCGTCCTTTATAAACTCGGCAAACGATACATTTGCATTATTGTCGGAGTTATCGGATATCAACCTCAATACAGCAAACGGAATCATGTTCAGCACGCAGGCTTGAGCTATGGCAGCACCTTCCATTTCAACACATAGAGGGTTTACTGACTTCTTGATACTCCTTTTTTGCTCAGAACTAGAAACAAATACATCGCCGGAAGCAATCCTTCCGATATACATACGGGATTCGTCTATGCAGGTCTTTGCCTGAGCGCTGATTAGTTGTACAAGTTCTTCGTCTGCTTTAAAAAACCTCATGCCCATGCGAGGTATAGTCCCGATTGGGTCACCGAAGGCGGTAGTATCAAAATCGTGCTGCACCAAATCACTCGAAATGACCAAATCGCCGACATTGAGCTTTTCGTCACACGCTCCTGCGACTCCGACGTTAATAATAAAGTCAACTGCGTACAGATCAACAAGAACTTGAGCGCAAATTGCCGCGTTTACCTTGCCTATCCCGGAGCGTACGAGCACAACCGTGTTACCGGCTATTTTTCCGAGACAGAACTCAATGCCGACCAAAGTCTTTATATTGACGATCTGCATTTTTTCCTTGATTCCGCTCACTTCTTCTTCCATAGCACCGATAATACCGAAAGTTTTCATATTTGCTCCATTTGTTTTATATTTGAGAGACTTTGATTGTTATAGTAATAAAGTCTCGAGTTGAATTTACAGGCACTCTAATTATAATACGCTTCCATAAAGCCGGCAAGCTCTTTCGCGTCATTACCGATTTCTTCTAAATTTTCGCCTTCAATCATTACCCTGACAAGCGCCTCTGTTCCCGAAGGGCGGGTAAGAACTCTGCCTGAACCGGAATATTTTTGCTCCAACTCTTTTATCCTGGCTGCTATTTCCGGGTTAACCATGCAGTCCTGTTTTTTATCGTTGGGTATTTTCGCGTTTACGAGAACTTGCGGCAAAAGCTTCATAACGGTGTTAAGCTCGGAAAGTTTTTTTCCGGAAAGCTTAATGCACTTCGCAAGCTGTACAGCGGTGAGTGTTCCGTCTCCCGTTGTTCCGTAGTCTGTAAGAATAATGTGGCCCGATTGTTCGCCGCCGATATTATAGCCGTCCTCCAGCATTTTTTCAAGCACATATCTGTCTCCGACTTTTGTTGCTACAGTCTCAATATCGTGCTTTTGGCAGCCGTTGAAAAATCCAAGATTACTCATAACGGTTGCTACAACGGTGTTTTTGTTAAGCTTTCCGTTATTTTTCATGTCATGGGCAAGTATACTCATGACCATGTCGCCGTCAACTACGTTTCCGTTTTCGTCGACACAGATCAGCCTGTCTCCGTCTCCGTCAAAGGCGAAACCAACATCCGCTCCGCATTCCTTTACAAATTCCGTAAGATGTTCGATATGAGTGGAGCCGACGCCGTCATTGATATTGATGCCGTCCGGCTCATTCGCAGTGACAAACACATCAGCATCAAGCATGTGAAACACAAGCGGAGCTGATTCAAACGTTGCCCCGTTAGAGCAGTCGAGCGCTATTTTTAGCCCCCCGAGTTTTGTTCCTTCGGCAGTCTCAACAAGGTAATCCGTATAATCGTCAAGGAAATATTCACAGATCTCAAACGTCCCGATATCTTCGTTAACAGATCTCGGTATCTCGGACTTTTTGTCAAAAATATATTCTTCAATCTCGTTTTCGAGTTCGTCGGACAGCTTGAATCCGTCACTGCTGAAAAACTTTATGCCGTTATCGCAAAACTTGTTGTGTGATGCGGAAATCATAACTCCGGCATCGAAATGCTTCTTTGCTATATATGCTATCGCCGGAGTCGGGATATTGCCCGCATCCGTTACGGAAGCTCCGACGGATGTCATGCCCGCCGTAAGCGCGGCCTTAAGCATATCCCCCGATAATCTCGTATCTGTACCGATTACGATTTTCGGTGAGTGTTTGAACTTTTTCGTCAGTACATATGCACCCGCTCTTCCCAAATCAAACGCAAGCTCCGGCGTCAGGAATGAATTTGCCAAACCTCTTACGCCGTCAGTACCGAATAATCTACCCATATATACCCCCATAAATCTGTCTTTGATTTCGGCCCATTTAATGCTTTTTTTGAACCGTTTCTATGCTCCTAAGGTGTTTCTGTCGCAGGATTTTCTGTATCCTGTGCCGTTTCGGCTTCCTCATCCTGAGCTTTTATCAAAACGTCGATATATAGATCATCTGATACTATTTCGACGTTTGTCGGAACCACAAATGTAACTTTTATCCTGTGCTCGCCGGGTTCAAGATGGTCAAGCACTATCCATGCGTTTATTTTCTCGGGTGTCAACGCGTTAATGACAGACTCAATGCCCTTCAGTGTTACGGCAACACTATCCGCACTAATTTCTGTATCGTTCGTATAACCGCTAATATTAACCTTATCGATAGGTATAACATATTCCGCCTCGATAAGCTTGTTAACTATTACATGAACATCAAGCGTATAAGTCGAACCGTCAACAACATCTAGGCCTGTGTTGATGAACTGACCTCTAATATCGAGCTTTAAGTCCTTGCTTTCGGTAAACCCCGTCACATCGATTCTTTCGGGAGTAATAAACTTAATATTTTTAAGTTCTTCCTCGCTTCCGACGATTTCGATATATCTCGGCTCGTATTCTATGCTGATTTCATAGTTATCGGGGATAGTTCCCACAATTTCCGGCTGAGTAACAGGAATCTTGGCAATTCTGTTTACCTCAACATCTATCGACACGTCTTCATCGCTCAAGCTAACGGAATCGTCCGTGAAAACTTTGCCCTCCCAGTCGTAAAGCTTGATTTTCGCCGTATCGTGTACATTTTCAGTCGCGCTGTTTAAGTCATATTCGGCTCTGACAGAGCCTATGTTTGCCAGACTGAGCTGCGGTCCCGTTATATATATAGTTTCAGGGGTAATTACAACAGCCCTGCTCTTGTATCCGTCGGCCACATCGCCGATTATATTCTTCGTAATCGCCTTGGTCATCGTAACTATCTTATCAAGGCTTATATCGACTGTACTGGGGCTTATATTCGTGACTTGTATGCCCTTACTGGATATCTCGGGCGGCAGATCGGAGCGTACCGAAGCGGTTATCGGCTCGTTCGTTTGCGGGGCATACAATATCTCGGCAAGTTTAAAATCGATGTATGCGGAAAGTCTGGCGCGGTCAAGTGAATCAAGAGCGCTTCTCGGCCCTTCGAGCGTCACGGTTATAGGCTTTCCTGAAAGACTGCTGCCGTTCATAAGCACTCTTTGGTTTCCGCTTAACGCGGTTTCGTTCATCAAAATGAGTCCGACCTGAAAAGGACGCTTTTCAACCGGATCGGTTATATTCATACAAATAAACCAAATCAGTATACTGGTCAAAAGTGCGCCGATCTTAAGAATAGGGTCCTTTGTGAATATCTCTGTTAATTTTTTCATGATATCCCCATCCTTTCCAAAGACCTTTACGCTTAGACGGACTTTGATTATTTAGCAGTATCTTTTCAAGATCGGTTCTGCCGAGATTTTTATAAAGCTCTCCTTCTTTTGCGAACGAGATTTTTCCCGTTTCTTCGGAAACCACGATTATATCGGCATCGGTTACCTCACTTGTCCCGACTGCCGCTCTGTGGCGAGTACCGTATTCCGCTCCGATTTCTTTTTTTGTCAGCGTCATAATGCAACTTGCGGAAACAATCTTGTTTCCTCTAATGATGACCGCCCCGTCATGAAGAGGGGTTTTATCTACAAATATATTCTCTAAAAGCTGAGAAGTGATGTCTGCATCAAGCCTTACGCCGGTTGATTCATATTCACCCAAGCTTACGGTGCGTTCTATAACAATAAATGCTCCTGTTTTTTCTGCCGACATATCTAAGGCAGCTTTTATCACTGCTTCCGCAGAGTCGGGCGAAAGCGCGTCTCCGGTGTTGCTCTGCGGAACAACAAGTCTGGCCAGTTGATTTTTTCCTATCCTTTCAAGCGCACTTCTGAGTTCCGGCTGAAAAATAACGATCAGAGCTATTATGCCGACAGAAAAAGTGTTGGATATAATCCACGAAAGAGTATGCAGCCTCAAAAAATACGACAGCACACTGACAAGGAATATAAGGAATATTCCTCTAAACAGCGCCCAAGCGGTAGTTCTCTGCACCCACTTGACAAATTTGTATACAACGTAAGTCATTATTAGTATCTCTATAGCGGTATTAAACCCGATAGTAGGTAGCCTGAGAACGGAAAAGTCGAATGTCTGAAAAAAATCGCTTAGCTGACCCATAACAACACCTGCCTATAATAGTATACTATTGCTCCGGCACTACAAAGACCGCCGCGCCGGCGGAGGGAACAATCACGTTACAAATGACTTTTCTCCTGTTATTGCCGATTATTCCTCATCCTCAGACTCTTTATCGAACTTTAACGGAGGAAGGGACGGCCTTTCTGCGGCTTTTCGCAACGGCAGCCTTTCTTCTTTCATGTCGTCGTCAGTATCGTCGTCTTCAAACTTTGTTGCCGGTCTCGCCGGAGCCTTTGGTTGCGGGCTAAGTCCGAGCAAGGCCTTGAGATCGAATGCAGATCTTCCTTTTCCCGGTCTGACTGCCCCGGCAGTTTTTACATGACCGGTTTCCTCTCCTTCTGCCGGTAAAAACATCAGTTTAGGCACAATCTTAACGTAGTAGTAATTCTCCTCGTCCTCAAACTGCACCCGTTCCTGTCGTTCGTAGTCAAGCACAATATCGAAGAAATGCAAGAACTCGACTATAGCCGCTGATAAAACCGTGAAAACAATAACACCGAAAACGCCTGTGTCCGCCTTTATAAACGAGCTAGCGCATATGAAGCCGACTATGTTTACAAATGCCCCGACAGCTATCGCGATTTCCGCGCAGTAATCAGTAAAAAGTCTTGATATGGAGTAAACCGCGATAACGACTATCGCAAAAACAAATGCAGTAAAAATCCAGCCGAAATCACTCGTAAAAGCTTCAAAAACGCTCTTGTATGTGTCAAGGAAAAGAGACGGGAGCTGCATTACGTCTAGTTTCTCCGGGTCTTGAACCGTCGTCAGTATGTTCGCGAAAAACGGTATAAAGCTGTTAATTAAAACGCCGATTGTAATCGGAACTATCGAGGTTACGCCGTAGTATAACCCCGCGAACAAAACGGGAATATACGGCATGTTAAACCTGTAGCCTATTATTACGGCAAGGATAAGAAAGCTTCTTTCGGGAGACAGCCTGCAATAAAGCACAAGAACCAAGACAAGCAGCAGCCCTATATAAACCGTCGGTATCGCAGATGCCGAAGTTTGCAAAAGCAAGAACAGGACAACTAACGCATTAGCAAGCGTCGGGGGAGAGATAGCAAACAAAATACTCATCAAAAGCATGAAAGGAATTGCCAAGGATGACTCGAATAATACGTTGAATTCGCCGCGATAGTTCCCTATTCCCTTAAGCAGGCTGAAAATATACAAAGCTGCGATGAACTTAAAAGCAAACATAAAAATGACTTCATATCTTTTGTAAAATCTAACACAAATCTCGCGTGCCGTCAGCAGTTCTTTCATCACATGTCCCCCTACGGTTATCGTTATCGTTTCTCTGCCCCTCTCCGGCTTTTCGGCTCGGCCTTCTTCGCCGTTCCGCCTTCCGCCGGTATTTCACTCTTGTCCAAAAGGTTAAGCAGAGCTTGATAACGTTTAATTCGCTTCATCGTATGCTCATAGTCAAGATTAAATTTTATTGTACCTAAAATTGTATACAGAACCAACAGAATTGCCGCAATTATCAGGACTACTTTTATCTCGCCTTGAATATCGATTTCGAAAATATCTATGTTATTTATAGCAAGTTTATGCAGTAAATAAAACAGCGCTATAATTACCGCGCCTATAAGAACAAAAAAGCGCAGCGACATGTTCATCTTGTATACGTAGTCATGCCTGAAGTAATTGTTTTTTCTGAAATCTTTTATCGAGTCATGCTTATCGTATACAGCCAGCTTAGACATAATAATAATTCTTCTTTTACTTATCAACTAAAATTTCTCCAATCGAAAGACGTTCGGAAACCAAAGGTATACGCCGATAAAAATAGTATTTTCATCACACTTACAATCGCGTATACATAGTTCGATCCGTTATGCCGGCTTTGCGGAATCTGGCAAGTACCGCAATATTATAGCACATTGTCACCGCATAGTCATTATAAATTTATTATTGCCCGCAATAATCGGCGTAAACTCATTGAAATTTCTAAAATACGTATTATACTGATACAAGAAGGGCTTGTACTCATTATTCAACTGCAAAAAATGCCTTTTGTGCCCGACAAATATAAACGGAGTTGGTAAGGTGTTTGTTTCAAATAAAACCTCAAATACAGAAGAAACTTACAGACATTTGATTTCGGTCGTTAAAGACCTGCTTACATCGGAAAAAGACGAAACGGCTTGTCTTGCAATGGTATCGGCATACATTTTTGCATATATCGATGAACTGAACTGGGCGGGATTTTATATGCTTAAGGACGACGAACTTGTGCTTGCACCTTTTCAGGGAAAGCCTGCCTGCCTGAGAATCAAAAAAGACAGGGGTGTGTGCGGAAAAGCGTTTTCGGCAGCTGAAACCGTTGTAGTACCGAATGTGCACGATTTTGCCGACCACATCGCTTGCGACGGGGACACTAACTCCGAGATAGTGCTTCCTCTGTTCAGAAACGGGGTTTGCTGCGGAGTTATGGATATTGACAGCCGGAAGTTCGACAGGTTCGGAGACAGTGAAAAAAACTGCCTAAACACGATCGCACAGGCAGTTTCCGAGTTCTTGAGCTGATATCGCGGCAACCGATTACATAGCCGTCTAAGCCAAAAACGGTCTTAAACAGCACGTTTTTGCACGCCTTACGGTAAGCCTTTATTTGTTCTGCTTTTTTTCTACCGTAATCCAATAGTCCATAATAAATTTCTTGCCCTCAGCTTGAGGGGCGACGAATCTGGAGTAATCATATACCTCGGCGCAGTAGCTGCAAGGACCCGTAAACAAGTCATAATCGCCGTCTTTTAAAGCCGAAACCGTCAAACCGTGTGCGCTCATAACGATGTCGGCCAAGTCGACGCCTTCTATCCAAGAAACGGCTATTTTCATAGCCGGAACATCCCTATAAATATAGCCTTCGGGTACAGGCGCTTCAGGTTTCAGGAACATACCGACAATGTAGTCAAAAGTTGTTTCGTCCGCGTTATCCATATAACCAATCAAACCGTGCTCTTGAGTATAATATTCCTTCATTTCCTCAAAACGCGAGCAGCTTCCGTCTCCAAAGCACTTGTCCCAAAACTGCGGTATGGGGTTTTCTTTTGAGCAGTCAACATGAATTTGCTTTCCGATAACCCGGCATGCGGGAAAATCCTTGATTTCAAAATGTACTTTTTCAGCCATTCAAAAAACTCCTTTTAAGTTGTCTTCATACCTGAGTTCGTTAATCAGCGTCTTAAGATTCTCGGTTGAATCAAGGAGCGGCTCAACCGAGCTGTTATGATTGAGCAATACGACAAGATCGGATATATAGTCTGCCATATCGACCTGCTTCAGCCATTCCGAATCGCGTGCCTCTTGTGATACATACGTCAGATTCGTTGTGTAAATCCTGTTAAAGTACCCTTCTTCGTAATACTTGTTAAACTTTGATATGCCTTCGACAAACAAGGCGAATGTCGCGGCGACAAATATTTTATTTGCTTTGCGTTTTTTAAGCTCGACAAACAAATCCATAATCGACTCGCCGGAGGCTATCATATCATCAATAATAATAATATTCTTTCCTTCAACGGAACGGCCCATATATTCGTGCTGCACTATGGGATGCTGGCCTTTGATAAACGTGGAAAAGTCGCGACGCTTATAGAACATACCGACATCGATACCTAAAACGCTCGAATAGTAAATCGCTCTGTCCATGGCCCCGGAATCCGGGCTTATAACAAGAAGATTGTTTTTGTCCTTGACTACCTCTTTTTCGTCCGTCATAAGAGCCTTGACTATATCGTAAGTTGCGTATAGATTCTCAAACGAGCATTGAGGAACGGCGTTTTGCACCCTTGAATCATGAACATCAAACGTTATTATATCCTTAATACCCATGTTTTCGAGTTCCTGCAGAGCATTTGCACAGTCCAACGACTCGCGCGATTTGCGTCTGTCCTGCCTGGCGGCATACAGTTTCGGCATTATCAGAGTTATACGTTTTGCTTTTCCGCCTATTGCGGATATAGTTCTCTTTATATCCTGAAAATGCTCGTCAGGACTTTTGTGGCATTTCAGTCCGAACATTTCGTAAGTGCAGCTGTAATTACCGACATCGCACAGTATATATATGTCTTTGCCTCTGACGCTTTCGGTAAGCGTTACCTTTCCCTCGCCGTTAGAAAACCTGACTTCTTTCGCCTTAATCAAATAAGTCGAAGGCGAAGGAAGATTACGCTTCAAATCGTTGTATCTGAGTCTGGCATCAATTTTTTCTCCGAGTTCTTTACAGCTTTCAAGCGCTATAATGCCGAGCTTAGCGTGAGGCTTAAGCTCATACGCCGCGTTTATCATTTATTCTCCTCCGTATTCGGATACCGGCGCGACCAACATTTTGCCGACCGTTTGAAAACAGCCGGTCTGCGGCGGCGCTTGCCTTATTTTCTGAGTAGGTGCCGATTAAGCCGGACGGCAGCATTAAAAAATCGCTTCGGCCTAATATATGACAAGAGAATGTATGTTTCTTCCCTTGAGAACCTCGCGTCCTTTGAGCTCTCCGAGTTCGATAAAGAATATATTTCCCGCGACTATTCCGCCTGCTTCTTCAATGAGCTCGCAAAGCGCGTTACATGTTCCGCCTGTTGCCAGTAAATCATCAACTATCAAAACTTTTTGGCCTTTTTTAATCGCGTCTTTATGGATTTCTATAGAGGCTTCGCCGTACTCGAGCGCATAAGACTTTCTTAGTGTTTCATGAGGAAGTTTTCCTGCCTTGCGTACGGGAACAAATCCCTTCCGCATTTTATACGCCATCGGAACCCCGAAAATAAATCCTCTGGATTCCGGTCCGGCTATCAAATCAAAATCGATACCTTCAGCGATTTTGCACAGCGAATCCACGCAAGAGCATAAATGCTCCGGGTCTTGCAGTACGGGAGTGATATCTCTGAAAAGTATTCCTTTTTGCGGAAAATCCGGGATATCTCTAATTATTGCCTTGAAATCCATAACGCACCTCTTAATTAAACTGTTTTATCTGAAATCAATCAGCTTTATTTGCAAATATTCGTTATTATTATACTCGTTAATTTCAATCGTGTAAACAATATCCGTCAGCATCGCAGGGGGTTTTAGCCTGCCGTTTAGAAACTCGGCTGCCGCATCCTCGGAAAGTTTGCTTTTTATCATTGAAGCAAATTTTTCGACTTTATTAAAGCAAATCGCTTTAATTTTTTTGCGCCTGCTTAAGTCTGTAAACATTATGCGCATTGTAGTGCCTGACTCGCCTATTATTTCACAAAGCTCAGGAATCAAATCCTTTGTACCGAAAAGCGGTTCCGGGTTACCGCTTCCGTATGGTTCGAGCCTTTTAAGCTCTTTTGCGAGTTCAAAACTTATATCGTTGATCGAAAGAGCTTTTTCTATTTTGTAAGTCGGTTCAAAGTCCTTTTCCTCTAATCTGCATTCATCGTTCAGCCTTTTGCGCAGCGGTTCGAGGTTTCTTTCCTCGAGCGTAAACCCTGCCGCCATACCGTGCCCTCCGAATTTAACAAACAAATCCTTGCAGGAAGAGAGCGCTTCAAACATATTATAGCCCTCAATCGACCTTGCCGAGCCCTTGAGGTATTCTCCGCTTCTGGTAATCGCAAGAACGGGATGATTTGTAACGTCCTTTATCCGTCCCGCGACGATACCCGACAAGCTTTCATGACAGTACTCGTTGAGCATAACGATTACTTTATCGTCACCGGAACCTGATTTCAGCGCCGTCATGGCTTCCTCGACATACTTGTGGGTAAGGCTCTTGCGCTCCTCGTTAAGCTCTGTCAGTTTCTGAGCTCTGGCTTCAGCTTCGGACGGGTCCTGCGTAAGAAACAGTTCAACACACCATTCTGCCGATTTAAGACGGCCGGCCGCATTTAGACAGGGCCCGATAACATAACCGAGGCTGAAAACGTTGAGCTTTTTCCCTTTCAGGCCTCGCAACTTGATAAGTGCGCTAAGACCGACATTTACGCTGACGGAATTTAATATTTCCAGTCCGTGCTTCACAATTGCCCGCGAATCGGACTTCATATCGACTATATCACATACCGTGGCTATAGCGGCAAAGCAAAGCATCTCGTTTTCGTTGTGAAAATCAGCTTCAATATATTTATAGAAATATTTCAAGAAAACATAACACAACGCTCCGGCGCACAATTGTTTACTCTCGAAACGGCAATCTTCCCTTTTCGGGTCGATAACAGCATCGGCAGCCGGTAAAACGTCAAAAATTACGCCGTCATCGCCCTGCTCTCTTCTGACTTCGTGATGGTCGATGACGATTACTTTCATTCCGAGCTTTTTTGCGTAAGCAATTTCGTCAACAGCCGATATTCCGTTGTCACAGGTAATAAGCAGGTCAACGTTTTCACTCTTAAGGTACGATATCGCCTTATTATTAAGACCGTAACCGTCCTCTTCCCTGTGCGGCATGTAGAACACGGCATTCGCGTTGAGCCGTCTCAGTTCAGAATACAGCATGTATGTGCTGACAACTCCGTCAACGTCATAATCACCGTACACGGCAATTTTTTCGGAATTTTTCAGGGAATGATACAGGGTTTTCGCGGCCTTTTCGATATCCGCAAGTTTTGATTCGTCACAAAGACTTTTAACGTCCGGATACAAAAAATCCAAAGCTTCCTGTCTTGTTCTCATGCCTCTGTTGGCCAGAACGGAAGCCATAACAGGGCTGATTCCCAAATCCTTTGACATAAGCTCGATATTAGCGTTGTTGCTTTTTAAAAACCAATTCGCCATTTGCTTCCTCGTCCGTTTTTACTACGCTTCTTCATCTGCCTTTATCATTAAAGCACACTCGACTCTTTTACGCTGAAGCTCGCAGCCCAGCTCATACGGTTTCGAAAAGTCGCCGGTCGCGTTATACGCGTTAGCCGCGCAGCCGCCGCTGCAATAAAACTTAGCAAAGCATTCCCTGCAATCAGGCTTGGAATACACGTTTTGTTTTGCAAGCGCGTCTCTGACATTGTTGTTACTGACGCCGCCGAAAACGCTGCCCATCAGAAAACCTTCGACCCCGGTAAACTGATGGCAGGGATACAAATCTCCGTTCGGAGATACAGCGAGATATTCAGTTCCCGCTCCGCAGCCGGTAATACGCTTTGTCAGGCAGGGTCCGCCCGTCAAATCTATCATATAATGGAAAAAGTTGAACTCTTTTCCGTCTTTTTTCATCTGAATGATGTCTCTTGCCAGTTTTTCGTATTCGGCAAACAATACCGGCAAATGCTCTCTTTTGAGCGTATATCCGAGGCTGTCACTTCCGACGACGGGTTCAACCGATATTTGTTTAAAGCCCAGACTCGCCAGATGGAGCACATCGTTTGAAAAATCCAAATTTTCCGCCGTGAACGTCCCTCTGACGTAGTAATTCGCCTGATGTCTGCTTTCCGCGGTTTTTTGGAATATAGGCACGATATCGTCATAACAGCCGGTTCCGGCAGCGCCGTAACGCATTTTGTCGTTTGTTTCCTTTCGCCCGTCTATACTCAGGACGATATTGTTCATGTTTTTATTGATATAATCGAGTTTTTCATCGTCAAGCAGCAGCCCGTTTGTCGTTATCGTAAAACGGAAGGTTTTCCCGTGTTTGTTTTCTATTGATTTGGCGTATTCGACTATTTGCTTCACAACTTCAAAATTCAAAAGAGGTTCGCCGCCGAAAAAATCTACTTCCAAATTTTTTCTGCTTGCCGAATTTACAATAAGAAAATCTATGGCAGCCTTACCGACTTCAAAGCTCATTAGTTTTTTCTCGCTTGAAGCTCCGTATTCTCCGTCTCCCGCAAAGCAGTATGCGCACCGCAGATTGCAGGAATGAGCTATATGCAGACAAAGCGCTTTTACCAAGCCCTTGTCTTTTACCAGAGTCTTTGCCGCTTCTTCCCCGCTGTCCTTTGAATATAGCAGTCCCTGTTCTTCGAGCTGCCTCAGCTCTGCGATAATTTCAGAAATTTCCTGTTCCGTGCAGCCGCACAGCTCGGCAAGTTGTTTTATTGATTCTGTTTTATATCTGTCAACGATTTTATAGGTCGTTTCGTCAGTAACGTGTACCGACCCGCTGTTAACATCCAGAACTATATATAATCCGTTCAAATAATACTTGTGTATCATAATTTCCGCTCCAAAGATAAAAGAGGAGACAAAGCACCGCACAAAGCATGTGTAGCTCCTCTTAATCTATCAAAATTTGTCGGTGCATAATGTAAACGCTCTTTTTAAAGCGCTTGCAAACAGTGTTTGAATTTGTCAAAGCAACTTGACAAAACACGCATAACCCTCGCAAAACTCAGGCTTTATTGTTTGCCTACTTATTTTCGCAGCTCTGGTTCGAAACGGTGCAAGATGTTTTGCATGCCGACTGGCATGACGTCTGACATTCTCCGCAGCCTGATTTTACTACCGAACAGTTAAGCTTTTTTGTATTTAAGGTTTTGATATGTTTCATTCAGAAAAGTCCTCCTCTTATACCGGCAAACTTAAAACAGGCACCGGCATTAATCATAAAGCAATTATAACACAACGAAACGGTTGCTGTAAATGGGAGTGTTGAAAAATCCGGATTTTCTGCGTGCTGTAGTACAGCAAAGGCCGTTTCCCGTTCCAATGACATGCGAAGGGCCGTCGGAAACCGACAGCCCTAAATCGCCGATAATTTAATTATTTGTTAACTGCGTCTTTTAAAACTTTGCCAACTTTGAACTTAGGAGCTCTGGAAGCCGGTATTTTGATTTCCTGTTTTGTCTTGGGGATTCTTCCAACACGGGCAGCTCTGTCAACTACGTCAAACGTTCCGAAACCTACGAGCTGAACTTTATTACCGTTTGCAAGTTCCTCGATTACTACATCCTCGAAGGCTCTTAAAGCTTTTTCCGAATCCTTTTTTGTGAGACCGGTCTTCTCAGCGATAGCTGTGATAAGCTCTGTCTTGTTCATTAATTCTTCCTCCTAGTAAAAAAATGCGGGCTGTGCCCATAATTTACGTATAAACGTAATTATACTTCCAGTGAGTGTATATACCTGTCAAAAGTATTTATACCCGTTTTTCCGGTGTTTGTCAATACGAAATGCATAAAAAGTAGAAATTTGTAACAAATTGGCGTTAATCGCCGAGGGAAATTCCAAGCATTCTTGCTACCCTTATCAACTCGTGTTCGGGTGTTACATACTTATTATTGCCAATTACTTCTGACAATTTAATATGATCCATTTGTCCGTTTCGCAAACACACCATGTATCCGTATTTTTCTTGCCATATTAAATCTACTGCGGCAATTGCGTAACGTGCGGCCAAAACTCTATCAGCCGGAGAAGTTTCTCCGCCGCGCTGTATATGCCCGAGCTGCACGCTTCTAACATCATGCGGAATCCGGCTTGAAAGGTCATGCGCCAGTTTGGCGGCGATACCGCCAAGCCTTATAGGGTCGGGACTGTCAGCAACAAGCATTCCAACCGTGGCTTCACCGCCGAGCGGTTTTGAACCCTCGCCGACTACGATTACGGTAAAAGGACTGCCGTTTGCGTCCCTTGTCTTGATTTTGTCAACTATTTTTTCAAGCCTGTACGGCATCTCAGGTATGAGTATTACGTCTGCTGAGCCGGCGATCCCTGATTCCAGGGCGATCCAGCCTGCGTTTCTACCCATGACTTCAACCACAAATACCCTTTGGTGAGATTCGGCGGTAGTATGAATTCTTCCGAGATTTTCAGTGACAATGTTTACAGCCGTATCGAAACCGAACGTCGTCTCTGTCGCGCCTAAATCGTTATCGATGGTTTTGGGTATGCCGATAACCTTTATGCCTTTTTCGGCAAAATCTCTTGCCGAGGTCAGCGTACCGTCTCCTCCGAGAACGACCAGAACATCTACGCCTTCTTTTTGCATGTTTTGAACCGCGATGTCTGAAACGTCTTTTTTGACAATTGCGCCGTTTTCTTCGACGGTATAATCGAACAGGTTGTCCTTATTCGAGCTGTAAAGAATAGTTCCGCCCTTATGCAGTATTCCTTTTGTGGTTTCTCTGTCCAGCTGCATGTATTCGTTTTTATATAGACCTCTGTAGCCGAATTTATAGCCAATAATTTCGCAATCTTTAAATTTATTCAAGCAAGCTTTCGTAAACGCATAGATGACAGCGTTTAATCCGGGTGCGTCTCCGCCGCCGGTCAATAAGCCGATTTTCATATTTTCCTCCGTTTTCGCAACAGCGTCGAGATTAACAAGGCGTGACAGTTCGACTTTTCAGCACTTACATAATAGTATTATCGCCCTATTTTCGGATTAGTTTACAAAATTATTAAAAAAAACGTGAAAATCTAAACAAGTGCCTATTTGGAAGTGTTGAAAATTGCGTACGAAGACTAAGAATTGGTCTGAGCGAGCGGCGCTCTCCCTTGAAAATGGTGCTTCTCCATTTTCAAGGGAAAGCCGCGAGGCAATTTTTCAACAAGCCCGATTTAATCGAGCGGTTGCGTCCGCAAGGGACAACCGCAGTCTTCCCGCTCCGCACAAAGGCCGTATAGCGGCCGCTTAGGACGAGGATGGCGGATAAAATCAGACGGTATCTGTCCAAAGTCAATTAATCAGTGTTTATCTAAAGTTATAAGCAAAGGGCCTTCTTCTGCTGCTCAACAATTGCCGAATTTCCCTTCTCTGCAAGCATGATCAGCTTGGACAAATCACTGCCGCTAAAAAGAGCGTGCTCACCCGTTCCCTGAATTTCGGCTATCATTCCTTTTTCGTTCATTACAACGTTTACATCGGCAAAAGCGGTCGAATCTTCCGAGTAGTCCAAATCCAGAACATGCTCGCCCTCTACTATTCCGACGCTTACCGCGGATATATGGTTTATTATGGGGAAGTCCTTTATAACACCGGAATCGGTGAGTTTTCCGAGTGCATCGTATAATGCAACGAACCCTCCGGATATCGAGGCAGCCCTTGTTCCTCCGTCCGCCTGTATTACGTCACAATCGATTATAACCGAACGTTCGCCGAGTTTGTTTAAATCCACGGCCATGCGAAGGGCTCGTCCTATGAGCCTTTGAATTTCAACTGAACGTGCGTTTTGTCTTAACTTTGAAATATCTCGTTGATTTCTCGTACCGGTAGCTCTTGGCAGCATTGAATACTCGGCGGTTATCCAACCGCTTCCGCTTCCTTTTAAAAACGGCGGTACAGTATCTTCAACCGTCGCGTTGCAAATAACTTTTGTGTTACCGATCTCTATCAATACGGAACCTTCGGGATGGGTAATAAAATTTCGAGTCAGCTTAATGCTCCGCATTTCATCGAAACTGCGTCCGTCCGCTCTTGTCATCAAGTATTTCCCCCAAGTCGCTTTTGTTTATTTCAAGGCCTTCCGGCAAAGGCATTATTATGCCCTCTATCTTTATCGTTATATATCGTATGCGTTCAATTTCCGTCGCGGTTTTCGCTAAAGCACCGACAACTGCGCGTTCGTTTTCCGCACCGCCGAAACAGAGCAGATTCCCTGAAAAATCGGCTTCAAGCATGCCGTCGGATATGCTTATTCCCAGCAGCTTTGTGCCTTCCGGAAACGCCTTTGTATCAAGCAGATTTGTGTAAAGCACGGTTATGACCTGCTCGTCCGTGTACGAACCGTAAAAATCAAAGCCTCTTGACTTGAAGTCATTCGGGTCAAGACTTTCTTCGTCACAATAGTAAATATTGTATGTTTTCATACAGTCACATTTTCCGGCATGTACTCTCTGTGAAAAAATCATGAGCAAAATGACCGTCAAAAGTCCCGATAACAAATATTTTTTCATAATATCACCTCTTTGATAATTTTATTTTATCAAAGTGGTGCGTACAAGCTAAACAGTATAACAATTTACTTTACAATTCGCTATAAACCGGCACTATCTTGCCGGATGATATATCGAAAACGTTTCGATAATCGAGGTGTATATACTTTGTGCCGCCGCCATGCGGAATGATTCTGTTCCGAGCTTTGCAGCGGCTTCGGGGTTCGAAATAAACTCTACTTCGCAAAGAACCGCCGGTATATGAGTACGTTTGAGTACAAGAAACTCTTCAGACTTTATCCTCCTGTCGTCCGTGCCAAGAAAATTGAGAAGGTTCTTCTGAAAAATCGCCGCCATTTGCGAGCTCTTGAAACCTAAGGCATCGTCATTGTCGTGTTTGTAGTAATATACCTCTGTGCCCTTTTTTTCGGGGTTCGTGAATGAATTTATATGTACGGACACAAATATGTCTCCGACCTCGTCCGCCATAGCGGCTCTGGAGTTTAAATCCGGGTAGGTATCGTCAACCCTGGTCGCGTATACCTTAACGCTGCCGTCCGCCTCAAGCAAAGCAATCGTTTTCAGAACTATATCGAGTGTAAGATTCTTCTCGACCAGCCCGTTTCCATGCGCGCCGGGGTCGTTGTATCCGTGTCCGGCATCAAGCACCAGTATCTTGCTGTATTTCTCCTTCGGCAGTAAAAATTTTATGTAAATGTTTGATTGGTCTTCTGTTACATTGACGGCAAGTATCCTGTTTTCGTTGACAGTAAAATATGTAACGCCGTTTAAAGTGTTGATTTCAACCGAGCTGACGTAGTCATCCTTTATTATGTATTCACCGTAACCCACGTATTCTGAAAGGTCGAGCGGAACCGACAAAACATATTTGTACATATAGTACATATCGGTATGATGCACGGAACTAGCAGAGAATAAAGCGTTGCTGCCTTTTGAAACCGTCAAGGTTTTTGTTGCCGTATTATAACTCAAATTTTTATAGTTCGGCTTCGAAATCTTTATTATAGTCGTACTGTTCTCGTTTGAAACGGTATAGCTTACCGCAGTGCTCAAATCTAAAACAATGCGCACGGCAGAAGAAGTATACTGCGACATTCTCGCAGAAATCACATAAGTTCCGCTGAGATTAGGCTGTTTTGCCGTACCCAGCGACGAAAGCGGGATATCAATCGCGAGCCTGTCGGGGTTTGTTAAAGGAGTAACGGATACAACCGGGGTGGATGTTCCCTCGATAGCCAGTATATCGCTGTTGCCTGTTTTCGATAGCCTGACATCGGTAATCGTATTGTTCTCAAACGAAAAAATCAAGCTCTTTCTGTCCGGTGAAATCGATACGTTAAAACCTGTGGGTTCAAGCAAGTCAAAAACAATCCTTGTTACCTTTTGCGGAGTTATCCGGTTTTGAGCCGAGCGTATCTGGGCAATATAAGGGCTGCCGTTTATAATCAGATTCTTATCGGGCAAAGCAGTTTCGGCATTATAAATATCGAGAACAAACCTGTTATCTTCTAAAAGCAGTTTTTCGACGCTTGAAATCTCCGAGTCGGCTTTTATGACAAAACTTTTGTTGTCACGGTTTTCGATAGAGGTGATTCTGGTTTCGGGATAATTCATTGCTATGATATTATTCGGAGATATGTCAACAGATAATTCGACTGCCGCCGGCTGATACGCCGAGCTGCTGTCTCCTGTGTCCCCGTAGTTCGAATCCGAGCCGGACGATGTATTATCTGCTGGCGCATTCGAAGAGCCATTGATCGGATAATTAATGCCCATGGTATTGATATAAACCGTTTTTGTTGCGTCGTCCCAATGCACTCCGAAACCGAAGGCCTCAGCCGCGTATTTAACAGGTATCATGGTCTTGTCGTTCACTATTCTGGGGGCAACCGGTATCAGCACGATGTTTCCGTTGTTGTTAATAACACCGCTGCCGATTTGCATGATTATCATTCTATCGCCGTAACCGATGTAAATCTCTTTAGTGTTGCTTTTCCAGTCAACAACAGCTCCGAGTTTTGTAAATATTTCTTTGACGGGGACATATGTACGGTCGTCAATAATAACGGGCGGCATTGTCAAATTGGTTACTTCGACATTATCGACCTTGAGCGTGATCTTATAATTACTGTAATCATGAGATATGCCGTCGTAAACCAGCTTTAAGTTCACTGCTTCGCGGGCAAACCCAAAACTTGAATATATCAACGCCGTTGCTAATACGACGATCGCAAATATAATAATTTTTGCTTTTTTCATATGTCCTCCGAAAAAATTCATATATTACTTCGGCAACAAAACATAGGAAAACGCTATGTTTTGTTGTTCCCTCGCTAAGACGCAGATGCGCCGCATTTGAGCACTGCGGCGTACCCAGACGCGTCTGCTCGGCACGAGTAACCGCGTAAGTATTTTATACGGTATTTAACTTCCGCCGTAACAAAGCTCTATTATAAACTTCGAACAAAAAAACGTTCTTAGCTTCGTAGCCCGTGTTTAAACAAAAATGCTTGAAGCTCGGCATCTTACCGTTTAGTTTCACGCAGATCTCGGGCTACACGTCTTTAATACGCAATTTGCTCGAAAAAGTGCCTTGAAAAGCCGAATTCTTAGATAGTTTAACGCTGTTTCTTCGGCATCAAATATCAGCAGATAAGCCAAGTTTTGTTGCGATGTAATATTACTTCGGCACGAGTAACCGCGTAAGTATTTTATGCGGTATTTAATTTCCGCGGTAATATCAAAATGAACCATAAGGCATTATACCGGAAAAAAAGATGTTTTGTTGGTTTTTGTAAAAAAAGTTTTACAGTCGTTTAAGACTATATCAGTCTTAAACGACTATAAATAATAAGCCCGCCTTCAGTCGTTAAAGAAAAACTGTCGGCGAGCGCATTAAATTAATAGTTTTTACTTATATCAGGGGTTTATTTCATTCCCAAGCCGCGCTTCACCATCTCGGTTACGGCGAAGCTTGCAACATCGTCGGCATATTTTTGCGAGCCGAAGCCGGCATCGAAACCCAGTTCCTTCGCAAGCTCGTGAGTTATCCTGCTCCCGCCGCACACAAGAACGACTTTGTCTCTTAACCCTTCAGCTTCAAGCAGTTCGACAAGTTCTGTCAAGTTCGCGATATGCACGTCCTTTTGTGTGACGGTTTGAGAAACGAGAAGCACATCGGCTCTAAGCTCTATAGCTTTTTTCACAAAGTCACGGTTTAGAACCTGCGACCCTAGATTGTGCGCCTCTATCATTTCGTATCTTTCCAAGCCGTAGTGCCCCGCAAAACCTTTCATATTCATAATGGCGTCAATGCCGACGGTATGAGCGTCTGTTCCTGTTGAAGCACCGATCACAACAACTTTTCTGCCGATATTTTCCTTTATATAGTCGCTAACGCCTTCCATGCTCATAGTCGTTGACTCTACTTTTGCAACAGTTATCTCGTTGTAGTTAACGGTATGCGCCACGGCGCCGTATACAACATAAAATGAGAATTCTTTGTCCAGCGCGTGATGATGCGCGACTGAAGGATCGGAAATCCCCATTTTTTTAGCAAGCTGTTTCGCCGCCTCTTCACCTTTTTCGTCGTCGGGAACAGGCAAAGTAAAACTCAGCTGTACCTTTGCATCGTTTAAGGTGTCGCCGTAGGGGCGAAGTTTCGTTAAGTCGAGTTCTTTTTCCGGTATATCGTTTCCGGTTTTATAAAGTCCGCCACTCATTTTTTCTCCCCTCCCAGCATTAGTACGGTAAAGGGATTAAAATAGCGTTCGCTCTTGGCGAATACACCTTCTAAGCCTTTGCCGCCGTTTTGAGGGCGCTTTACCCCCGCGAAGATTCCGCGCTCAAGGGTTGTAAACAATCCGATTTTTTCGATTTCTCCGAGCAGTTCCGTTGCCTTTGTCAAAACCTCGTTTGCTCTCGTTTCGGCAATACCGCCTTTTTTAAACATTATCTCGGAACCGAGGTCATGCATCGTGTTAAAAATGTACTGCGCATTTTCTATTGCCAGGGCTCTGTCGGACATAAACGGCGTATGAATCGCTTCCGTCAGCATACCGAGCAAATGAAGCTTCTGCCCCGTCATAATAGTTACCATGTTGAAAAGCGCATCCTGAACATGCCCTTTAAATATATTGCCGGTCATATATTTCGTCGGCGGCATATATTTCAAAGGGGCGTTGGGAAAAATCTCTCTTGCGGCCTGAGCTTGGGCAAGCTCGTAAATAAAGCCGTTTTTAACGTCCGGGCTGATTTCGAACGCGTGTCCCAGACCCATCTGCTCTTCTTTCAAGCCGGCCAGAACAGCAAACTGCTCGTTGAGAAACTGCGATGCCAGAACAGTATGAGCCTCCTCAACCGCATCAGCGGTTGTGAGATAGTTGTCCTCTCCGGTGTTAATTATAACGCCGGCGAAGCCGTTGATTATTCTTGAGAAATACTGGTCTACAAGTGTTCTTTTCATGTTAATATCTCTGAACAAAATTCCGTACAGAGCATCATTCAGCATAACGTCAAGTCGTTCAAGTGCTCCCATTGCCGCGATTTCCGGCATACAAAGCCCGGAGCAGTAGTTGCAAAGGCGGATATACCTGCCCTCAGACTCGGAAACCTCATCCAGAGCCGCGCGCATGAGCCTGAAATTCTCCTGTGTCGCGTATGTCCCTCCGAAGCCTTCTGTCGTTGCGCCGTAAGGCACATAATCGAGAAGGCTCTGCCCTGTCGTTCTTATTACCGCGATTATGTCCGCGCCTTGTTTAGCCGCGGCTTTTGCTTGAATAATATCTTCATAAATGTTGCCCGTAGCGACTATTACATAGAGGAACGGGTCAACCTTGCGGCCGAACTTGTCGAGATACTCTTCTCTTTTTTCGCGGTTTTTGCGTATTCTTTCGACAGTTTTTGCCGCGGTTTCGTTGAGTTTGAGTTTGATTTCAAATTCATCCGCAAAAGGAAGCGCAGTTATATCCTGGCCTTCTGCTACTTTTTCAGCAACTTCTGCCGGAGAAAGGCCAAGCTGTATCCCCGCGTTACCCAAATAGTAACATACTCCGTTAGACAGGAGCCCCTTTTTTGAAACAGCGTCAACAATAACATTCGGTAACGGCACTCCGGCATCGTCAACGCCGTCAACCCCCAAAAGTCTGCAAATTGTGCGTTCAACGGCAACCGTCGTATGCAGATCTATAAAACTCTGGGTTTTCTCGGCGATTACAGTTGCGCGTCTTCTTGCCTTGGCAACCAAATCAAAGTTCAAATTGAGCTTGCTTTCCAAAATATCACCAACTTTGCCTTTGTGTAATTTCTTCTTCAGCTCCGAGCAGCGCGCATATATTAAAAGCGTCTCTCGGAGGATTTTCGTCGTAACAAGCCTTTTGCAGGCTGTAATCCATAGCTTCCGATATGAGTTTCAGTGAGCTTGCCGGGTTAAGCGCAAGTTTTTTTCTAAGCTCATTCATGTTTGCGTTTTTCAGCCCCACAACACTGTAATGGCCGATTTCCCGGGTTATAACATCGTCAAAATGCGTTGTCATCACGGCAACGCAGTCGCGTTTGTTAAAATAGTTCGCGACGGACTTTACAATGAGTCTTCCCTCTTGCGGATTCGTTCCTCCCGCAAATTCGTCCGCGACAAAAAAGTTTCTGCCGGCTTTCTGTTTTCTGACGGCGTTGTTCAGCTTTATAACCTGCCCGCCGAAAGACGAAAGCCCTTTCTTGACCGACTCTCCGTCATCAAAAATCAAGCTGATATCATCGAACACGCAGAGCCGCATATCCTCCGCAAACACAAAAAATCCCAGCATCGCAAGCGCCGCGTTTAAAGCAAACGTTTTTAAACTAACGCTTTTGCCGCCCATATTCGCACCGGTAATCACTGTTGTGCCGCGTTTAAGCTCTACAGATACAGGTGTAAATGTTTTTCCGGCTCTAGCGAGTATATCACAGACATACGGATTAAAAGCTTTTGTGATAACTACCGTTGTTTCTTCCGTAATTTCTGGCATCACCGCTCCGAACCTTTTCGCACAGTTCGCTTTGGCAATCAAAATGTCTAAATAGCCAATAACTTCGAGATTAAACTCTATTAAATCGGCAAATGGCCTGAGCTGTTCCGTCAGCCTGTTTTTTACCACGGCTTCTTCCTCGGCCTCCGCTTCGGCAAACAGGCCGCGCTTTTTTCTAAGCTCCGCAACCCCTTCGCTGTTACCCGCAAGCGACAACTCGTGCATCTTGCGCTCGATTGCTGCTTTTTCGTTTCTCGCGTTTTCGAGCGTTTTTGATAACTTTGAATCAATAAAAAACGTCATTGACATTTTTCCGTCAAAATCTAAAACATCAAGAGCAGCTTTTGTGTCGCAAAGCTCAATGTCGGTAACATTACAGCGCTTTACCAATATGTTTGACTGTCTTCTGATATCTTCGGATATGATTAAAAAGCATTTCAACTCGAAAAGCTCGGTTTGGTCGAGAGCTCTAGATCGTATGCTTTCAACCGTTTTACGCAGATCTTTTACCATAGTCAGTGAATTTGCTATACCGGTAATTTCCGCCGAGCCGTATTCACTCACAATCGCTTTCACGTTTTCAAGCTCACGGACAAGAGCATTTTGACTTTTGCAGTCGAAAAAAACAAGCCGGTTCAGCCGTTCTCTGCCTAGACCTGTCAGAATCGAAAGCTCATCGAGCACATATTTTAAGCCCATATCTTCTTTGTCGGTTCCGCTTAGACCGGATAAAAAACGCATACTATTCCTCCGCGATATTAAAAACGGGTATGCCTGTTTCTTTGCTCATTTCTGATTCAAACTCTTTCGCATCGTAATCAAAACCGTCGGGAGACACGGGATTAACGCAAATCGCGCACAATTCGGTTTTTTTAAGCAGATTTACACTGTTGCCTGCGGAAACAAATTTTTTGTATACCTTTTTTGAGAGAAAAAATTTTGAAGCGTTGTCGGCAACAAGAGTAACGCTTTTGCAGCCGGCAGCCGGCAGCCGTTCAAGCAGGCTGTCTGTAACGGCTCCGGCGGCATAGACAAATCGTGTGTAATCCGTGATTCTTTCAACCGGTATATCATCTAGATCAAGATTGGTTCGCAATGAAAACAATTCGTAGCTGTAGTCTCGGTTGATAAACACAAGATTAGCGTTTTTTTTCTTTTGTCTCAGTATTTTTGCCGCATTTTCATCCGAAAATGCGGCAAGCGAAAACAATTCGGCAACAAAAGCGGTTTCTTCGACCGTCTTAGCCATACTGCCGCTAAAAGACGCGCCGGTACAAAGCACGCAGGCTTCACATATTTCCGGAGAAGAAAACGATTTTCTGCCGAGAGCTCCGTCTATAAATACTTTCCGGGCTCCAAAGCCGAAAAGCCTGTGTTTCAGCGCTTCGGTCTGAGTGTTTTGAGAAGGTCCTCCGAGCTGAATATAGCCGTCGCTCATGGCGCGTACTATATACACTTCCCCGAGAGGAGTATTATAACCGGTGGAATACAACAGCTCTTTTGTAACATCGCAAAGCCCGAGCAGCTGCTTTGCGGTTGCAAATATAAAGCCTTTATAAACATAAATTTCCGGCTTTTGAGTCAGGGTAACTATATCGGTATCTTCCCCGTCCCTTCCGGCAGAGCTGAGACCGGGTATAATGCCGCTGCGCCTGCATTCTCTTATAAGTGAATTCAAAACCGTTGTTTTTCCGGCATTTTTAGCCATGCCGATGACAGAAACCGAATCATATGGCATCACTTTTTCAAAGAGCGACTCGGAAGCGTTACTCATGCCGTCCGACTTGATTTCTTTTAAGGTCGGCAGGCTCAAGTGATATACACTGCCCTCTCCCCAGAGCCGCAACACCGATAATCTTTTCTTCGCGCTTTCCGGTACAAACGTCGCATTGGCACGTTTCTTTGTAGCTCGAGGGTTGAGTATAAGTGGTTATTACTCCCTCGTAGTTTCTGATTATTGCCTTTGTCGGAGCCTCTGATATCAAGTAGTTCGGCATTACGGGTATTTTTCCGCCGCCGCCCGGAGCGTCTACGACAAATGTCGGGACTCCGAGACCCGAAGTATGCCCTCTTAGGCCTTCTATGATTTCGATGCCCTTTGAAACCGGCGTTCTGAAATGTTCGAGGCCTAACGAAAGATCGCACTGATATATATAGTAAGGTCTGACTCTGTTTTTAAGCAGAGCGTGAACCAGTGCTCTGGTTACGTGAACACAGTCGTTAACCCCCGCAAGCAAAACCGATTGGTTGTTTACCGGGAAACCTGCATCGGCAAGCCTTGCACACGCCGCCTTTGCTTCATCCGTCATCTCTCGGGGATGGTTAAAGTGCGTGTTAAACCATATGGGATGATATTTTTTTAGCCTGTCGACAAGCTCCTGAGTTATTCTTTGCGGCATAACGACCGGAACTCTCGAACCAAGCCTGATTATCTCGACATGCTCGATAGCCCTTATTTTTGAAACGATTTCTTCCAGCTTGTCGTCGCTCATAAGCAGAGCGTCTCCGCCCGAAAGAACAACGTCTCTGACTTCGCTGTGCGCCGCTATATATTCTATAGCCTTATTAATCTGTTCCATCGGAAGATAGTTGTCTTTTTGACCCGCGAATCTTCTTCTGGTGCAGTGGCGGCAATACATGGAGCACTGATCCGTTATTAAAAGCAGGACTCTGTCGGGGTAACGGTGAGTCAGTCCCTTGACCGGAGAATTAATGTCCTCGTGCAAGGGATCTTCCAAATCCGCATCGGCCTTGTGAAGTTCCTTGGCTGTCGGTATAGCCTGCTTTCTTATGGGGTCGTTCGGGTTGTTAGGGTCAATAAGCGAAAGATAATACGGTGTAATTGCCATGCGCAGAGATTCGAGGCATTTGCTTACGCCGATTTCCTCTTCCTCCGTCAAGGGCATATATTTTTTTAGCTCATCGAGAGTTTCAATTCTGTTTTTTAGCTGCCATTTCCAATCGTTCCATTCGGAATCGGTAACGCTGGGAAACATTATTTCTCTTCTTCCGGCCATGTCAGCCTCCTCACCTTAAATTCTTTATTGATCTCCCGAATAAACCATGCGGTTTTACCCCCCCAACTTATGCCGGCGCTGCAGGCCTAAGGGGATTGAGGCGACAAATTTAGCGAATGGGTTAATTGTCGCCTCAACAACGTGATTCAATAATAGAGATCCGATAGGTACTGCCTAAACTAATCGAGCAAGAGCCTTACAAATCATACCGGTTTATTCGGTACACTAAATATATGTTTCCTCAAATATTCTTCTCAGAGCTTCGCTTTCGCGCAGTTCGTTAAGAGTAATCTCCGCATGGTCTTTTGTATAACCGTTTCCGACTATCATTGTGACGTCTTTGCCTATGCCTTCCGCTCCGAGAGCGGCGCGTGTGAAACTCGTAGCCATAGAGAAGAAATAAACGATGCCGTCGTCTCTGACCGGTAAAATGCAGGACATCTCGGTTTTTTCGATATTTACGCAGCTTATCGATATATCAAACTCTTTCCCGTCGTTAGCCGCGAGCGATTTTTCGAGAACGTCCATCGGCTTTGTCGCATCGGTGATGATTACCTTGTGACAGAATTTGTTTTCAAGCAGGAACTTTGCCTGATTCTCTTTTCTTACCATCGCGACGACTCTTCCTGTCGGTCCGACGCGCTTCATCGCTTCATAACAGCACATCATGCCGGACTTTCCGCCTGCGCCCAGAACGAGAACACTCTGACAAGGTTTAACGAGCTTCGCGACTTGAGCTGGCGCCCCGGCAACGTCAAGAGCGGCAAGAGCAAGGTTTTCGCTCATGTCGTCGGGAAGTTTTGCGTATATTCCGCTTTCGAACAATATCGCCTGACCCTTGATATCAACACGGTCAATTTTCGGATGAACTTCAAGAATTTCATCAATGCGAAGCGGTGTGAGTGACAGCGAGACGAGCGAAGCTATCTTGTCGCCGGATTTAATATCCCTTCCCTTTAAATCGTCTCCGATTTTTGCAATAGTTCCGATGAACATTCCGCCGGAACCGGTTACAGGGTTTTGCATCTTTCCTCTTTCGCCGACTATCGACAAAATTTTCGCTTTGATTTTTTCTACGTCTCCTCCCGCCTCTTCTTCAATCTGAGTGAACGAAGCAGAATCTATATTAAGCGAGCATACGTCAACAAGTATCTCGTTCGAGTAAATTTCAGTCATATCGTTCGAAACTTTTTGCGCCGCCTGAGTTAAAACTCCCTGCGGCTCTATAACTCTGTGAACACCGTACTTGCTTCCTTTTTTCTGCATAATTTCCTCCTAATTTGTTATGTTTAAAATTTTCCTTGATTCTTCGGGCGTCGCTATCTCTCTGCCCAGCTCCTTCGCAAGTCGGACGACTCTTTTGACCAATTCGGCATTAGATTCCGCGGGAACGCCTTTTTCGATATATACATTGTCCTCAAAGCCGACTCTGACATGTCCGCCCATTATTATCCCCATAACCGCGGTCGGAAATTGATTTCGCCCGATACCGGAAACGGTGAACGTTGCGTCAGAAGGTATGCTTTCCCTCATAAAAACGATATCCCTGGGTTCGGCGGAAATCCCGCCGTTAACTCCCATAACAAAGTTAAAGTGCATAGGAGACTTGATAAACCCTTTTTTATTGAGGCGAAGAGCCATATCAATCATGCCTTTGTCAAATACTTCGATTTCAGGCTTAATGTTTCGTTCTATCATTTTTGTGCCGAATTCTTTGATGGTGTTTTCGGTATTGACGAAAATATCGTCTCCGCCAAAATTACAGGTTCCGCAGTCAAGTGTGGCCATTTCAGGCATAAGCTCGATAGGTTGAAGGCGTTCATCGTTCGACATGCCTACGGCTCCGCCTGTTGACGGTTGGATTATAACATCGGGGCATTTCGCTCTTATTGCGGCTATACACGCCCTGAACCGCTCTTTGTCCTGAGTCGGCGTTCCGTCGTCATAGCGTACGTGCAGATGAATTATACTCGCACCGGCCACATAGGCCTTGTAAGCTTCCTCCGCAATTTCTTCTACCGTATAGGGCACGTTAGGGTTATGCTCCTTTGTTACCTCGGCTCCGCAGATAGCGGCGGTTATAATAAGTTTTTCCACTTATTTGCCCCCTCTTCCTCTCTGTTTTTCTTTCGGAACCACGCAGGTTCCGCTTGCCTTGCAAACTATAATCGGCTCCTCAAGCACATCACATGCCGACTCGTTGATATCGGGTCTTGGCATTATAACCTTTCTGGCGACAAAAGACATTTTTCTTGACGAGTTACCGACTGAGGTGATTTCACCCTCGGCTTCGATATAATCCCCGGCATAAACCGGCGCGAAAAACTCAACACAGTCATAGGCCTTAAACAGCCCTTCGTCACCATCGTTCATTATCAAAAGCTCTGTGGCAACATCTCCGAACAGCTGCAGCATCTTTGCTCCATCGACGAGATTACCGCCGTAATGTGCGTCGTGCGAACCCATTCTTTGTCTGATAACAGTCTTCATAGCTCCTCCTCTTTAATGCGCGGGTATTTGCATACGTAAATAAACAAAAAAGCGCCGTTATACAGTTCCCCGTATAAATAGCGCTCCATAATCATGGCAAGAAACTTCACTGGGAAAGTTCCTCAAGCATATGCCGAGAAGCCTGGCATACCTTTCGGCAATCAACACATTCACCACGTTCATCGGACGCTTCTGCCCTTGGCGAATACTGACTTTTGTTCAGTATTTGCAGCATTACGTGGTTACCTTGTGACTGCTCCTCTACTTATGATATCATCATATTAGACTCGCATATTTTTGTCAATATGCTTGAAAAACTTTTATTATTACTTTTACTTCGGCAACAAAATATAGGAAAACGCTATGTTTTGTTGTTCAATCGCTTAGACGCAGGTATGCCTCATTGGAGCGCCGCGGCGTATCTAAGCGCGTCTGCTCGGCCCGGGTAACAGCGGAAGTAAATTTATCAACACAAGTTTTTTAAATATTTCCATTTGAGGCCAAATATGTTAAAGTAGATTCACAAAATGGCGGTGCCGAAAAAGATATTACCTAGGTAAACGATAATTAATTGACTTTGGACGAGTACACGGCTGGATTTATTCCGCGCATCCTCGTCCTAAGCGGCCGTTATACGGCCTTTGTGCGGAGCGGGATGCTTGCGGTTGTCCCTTGCGGGCGCAACCGTTCGATTAAATCAGCACTTTACCCAGCAGGTTTTATTTATCGTTATCGTACCGTTACCATTTCAGAAAAGGAGAGTTGATATGACATTACAAAGTTTTCCATTGAGCTCGGTTATCTTTGCCGGCATCGAAACATTAATGACTCTGCTGCTTCCTCTCGCTGTTTTGCTCTTTGCTTCGCGGAAAACAACGCTTCGGGCTTTACCTGTTTTCTTGGGCGCGATAACGTTTATTATCGCGGTAATCTTTCTGGAAGCAAACTTTCACGCTCTTGTTATCGGGGCCATAAAGAATTCGCCGATATGGAACAATATTTTCTGGTTCGCTTTGTACTCAAGCCTTGCTGCGGGAATTTTTGAGGAAACGGGACGCTTTTTATGTATGAAGTATCTACATAAAAAATATAAGGACGACAACACGGCACTGTTGTACGGTATCGGTCACGGAGGTATCGAGGTTTGGCTTTTTACAACTCTCGGAGCATTAAGCTCGCTGATAATAATGCTCACTGTAAACAGCGGTTCGGCTGCGTCGCTGACAGCCGCCGATACGACGGGTTCGGTACAAAGTACGATTAATTCGCTGTACGGTATTAATCCGGCTATGTACCTTGTGGCCACAGTCGAGCGCATAGCCGCCATGTGCGTGCACATCTGCCTTTCATACTGGGTATGGCTCGCGGTTACAAGAAAAAAACTGTTTAAATTCTACCCCGCAGCTATAGCGGCACATGCTGTTGTAGACATTACAGCCGTACTTTATCAAAGAACCGTGATAAAAAATATATACGTTATCGAACTTATCGTCTTCATGATAGCTGCCCTGATAGCATTTGTAACAGTCAAGATGTATCGCCGCGTTAAGTCTGACGAAGAACGCTCCGAAACTGAAAAGCCGGGCGCGGAAAAATTAGACAAGTGTTGATTTAATCGACGGTTGCGCCGCGCAAGAGACAACCGCAAGCATCACACCCGCAACGGCCGTATAACGGACGTTGCGGGTGTGTATATTCGGTAATATACTATATGTTTAATTTTTATATTATACCCCATATCGCTCTTGTTTCCCGGTTTGTTTTCTTAGATATCATTGCATTTCAGGCCGCATTAAAGCGATAGATGATGGCCTCGTTCCCGTTGATTTCTCCAAATGAGCGGTTGAGAGTCACTTGTGTCAGGCGTTCAACTATCGCAAAAATGCATGGATATTACAGCTTTTTTCGAGTTGTGTTACTCCCTTTGGCAATAGATCTTCGGTTTCGTTTTTGCCCTTTTCCCTTGCTTCCAAGATAAGCGATAACCATGACAGCAAGCAGCATAAATCCGTTTAGCAGTAATAAAATAAAGTATTCAAGCCACATGAACGGGCTAACAAGATGCCTGGAAAACAGGCTCAGTAAGCATATTATCAACGCAACCGCAAACCAAGCTCCAAAAGAAAACATCCCAAACTTGAGCTCACTACCGCGATACTCGTTTATCCACACCTTTATTAATTTATAAGTAACGTACGCCGCTATACCGAGTATAATCAGATTCAGAAACAGTTCCATTTCATAAGCTACATCTGAATAATGAATTCCATCGGTAAAAATCTTTAACAGTGTAATTATAAAAGGTAAAAAACCGCCTATAAACGCATTTGCAGCCCCAAGAACTGACGGT
>JAVBOO010000035.1:0-26631 GCA_031550435.1 Eubacteriales bacterium | reverse complement strand
TATAGACTTTAAAATTAAAACCGGACAAAGAAACGGTTGATGGTTTTTGTTTTTAACGCCCGAGTTCCTACCTTCTTTAAAGACTGATTTTTTCTTACACGACTGTAATAAATAAAATTTAAACGGCAAAACGAGCTCGCTCGTTTTGCCGTTTCGCGTTAGAATGTATTATCTGTTTCCTTTTACGACTATTCTTGCTATAACCTCGAGCGCCTCGTCCAGGTCAATCGGTTTTCCGATATGTCCGTTCATCCCCGCGTTTAAAACAGTTTCGACATCTTCTCTGAACACGTTTGCAGTCATTGCAATTATCGGTACCGTTGCCGCGTCCGAACGCTCAAGCTTTCTGATCTCCCTTGTGGCCGTGCAGCCGTCCATAATCGGCATTTGCATATCCATGAGTATAAAATCGTAATAATTCTCGTCTGAAGCGGAAAACAGCCGTACGGCTTCTTCGCCGTTTTGCGCCTCACTGATCTGTATGCCCTTGCCCGTAAACATTTCCGCTATAATCATTCTGTTGATTTCCACGTCGTCTACAACAAGCACCCGCATGTCATTAAAATCATAGCCCGAGCTTTTCATGGCGGCGGGTTTCGGTTCGTCCTGCGCTTTTCCCTCCGCTCTTGCGGCTTCAATAAAAAACGCGAATGTGCTGCCCTTGTTTTCTTCGCTCTCGACCGTTATCTTCCCACCCATAAGCTCAACAATGTTTTTTGTGATAACAAGTCCGAGGCCTGTTCCTCCGTAGCGCCTTGTAATGCTGCTGTCGGCCTGGGTAAACGATTCAAAGAGCTTTTTAAGATTCTCGGAGCTTATGCCGATACCCTCATCCGATACAACGAACCTGTATACAGACGAATGAGCCTTAACTTCTGTTTCTTCCGCGCTAAAGCGCACGGTTCCGCCATCGTTGGAGAACTTAACGGCATTAGACAAAAGATTCATCAGCGCCTGCGTGAGCCTGAGCGAATCCGAATATATACAGTCATTCCTGATATTCGTGAAATCCTTGATAAAGCCTATCTTCCTGTCAACCGCTCTGGATTGTATTATGCTTACGATAAAATCCAACTGGCTTGACAGCGAAAACTGCTCATACGTAAGCTCAAGCTTACCCGCTTCGATTTTGGAAAGATCAAGCACATCGTTGATTATTCCGAGCAAATGCTTAGACGACGCTTCGATTTTGTTTATGCAGTCCTTAATTTTTTCCGGGTTTTCCGTACGCCTTGCAATCTGTGTCATTCCGATTATGGCATTCATGGGAGTTCTGATTTCATGGCTCATATGGGAGAGAAACTCGCTCTTCGCCTTATTGGCAGATTCCGCCTCCGTCTTCGCTCTTGATATCTCCGAAATGTCGGTAAGCGTTAACAGCACACAGCCGGGTGTATCGCGCTCGCTGTCTATATCGCTCACAAACTCGGTTTCTTCGTCTGACATGGTTTTGAAAACAGAGAGCGCGAACGTTGAAGTACCGTCTTTTTCCTCGTCGCCGAGCTGAATGGTTCTCGCGAAAGATATCCTTTTGTTATCGCTAAAAAATTCTAAAAGCTCTTCGTCCATCAACTCTTCTTTTTTCGAGGACGTAATTCTGACTATCAAACGCTCGTCATCAGGGTCAAAACCGAATTTCTCGATAAATTCTTTCATCAAGTTGTCGCAGTAAATAAGTCTCAGGCTCGAATCAAAAAACGCTGTGCAGTCCGGCAAAGAGTCAAAGTGCTTGCGAAAAGCATTCAGCATTTCGTTCAGACCGACTAAAATATTCCTGAAATCTCCGTTATACGCCGTTTCGTCAGCTCGCCTGTCAAGCCTACCGCTTATGGCGTAGCGCAGCATTCTGTTCGTGTCGCTGATGAGCGACGAAAGGGTGTCCGTAACCTGTACGAAAGTTTTGCTCACATAACCTATCTCGTCATTTCTGTCAACGACATGCTGCTCTATTTGTACCTCCGTATTTCCCTGAGAGAGAAGATACGCACTCTCCGTAATCCTGCTCAGCGGCTTTGACACGATATATCTTAGACCCAAGTATACAGACACGCCGAACAGACCCGTAGAAATCAGGGTCAGAGCCGTTACAAAAACCTGATAGCCGGTCAGCGCCGAACTCATGTCTCCGGCATCAAAATCGGTTCCAAGAAAAGCGACTGTCTCGTATTTCGAGTTAAAAACAGGCGAATACGCGTAGTACAGCTCGCCGTAATCTTCCCCCTCGTAATACCTCGCGCTTGTGAAGGCATTTCCGGTTCTCAAAACCTCATCGGCGCCGTTAAAAACAGCTTTGTCCTCCGTAACACCCAGAACAGGTTCGTCGTTGTCCAGGCCATACGTATTATCGTAAATATAAGTATACTGCCCCTCAACTCCCGTATCGGCAAGTATATAGAAATATTTTGCCTTCATTCCGACTTCGAGCATGTCCAGGAGTTTGGTAAACTCATGATATTCCGCATTGGCAATGAGCGTTTCGGAAAACTTCTCGACAAGATCCCCGTCGATGATATATGCCGCCTGCAGGTTGCTGCTCATGCAAATATCATTGCTGTATCTGTAGTACAGATCCTTATACATACTGTAGCTCAGAGCGGCAATAATACAAACGACAACGCTGAAGCATATACAGGTTACGGCAACAACCGGCAAAGCAATACTTGATTTTGGTTTTAACTCAGTCTCGGAAACGAAATCTTGCTTTCGGATCAAAATATACCTCCACCGGCAAAGACACAAACTCGCCGGACTAATTACGGCGTGTTTGGAAAAAGATTGTTGGAAACTGCTGAATCCGTCCGAAAAACATCATACTGTCACAGTTTCGAACCGTAGCGCCTTGGTGCTGTTTGTCGTTATAGTCGTTTAAGCCGAAAACGGTCTTAAGCGACTATAACGACAAGCAAACTCATTCACCCGTTTTCAACCATATCCGCTATATTTTTTACAAATTATATAACACTATTACAGCATATACAACAATTTTATTGATGACCGATTAAACCGGCTATTCTTCGTCAACATATAACGTTTTGACGCAAACATGATATCACTTAGGAGACGCTGACGGAGCCATTCAATAAACTCGAATTATTAACAGAGAAGCGCAGAAAAACATCCGGCAGCGAATCCGGAAAGCCGTTATTCGGCGTCCAGATTCTAAACCGGATGAGTTTTGCACCGAGACAGGCCGATATTGCAGCGCTGCCGGTTATTTCTTTATGCTGTAAAACGCTTTCTTTCCTGCGTATTCGGCAGATTCTCCGAGTTCTTCTTCAATCCTGAGAAGCTGATTGTATTTTGCGACACGGTCGGAGCGGCAAGGAGCTCCGGTCTTTATCTGACCTGCGTTTACCGCTACTGCGATATCGGCAATCGTCGCGTCTTCCGTCTCTCCGGAACGATGGGAAATAACCGTCGTCATATTGTTTCTGTGAGCGAGGGAGATTGCGTTAAATGTCTCCGTCATCGAACCGATTTGATTGACTTTAACGAGTATCGAGTTTGCGGTGTCTGCGTCTATACCCTTTTGCAGTCTTTCGGTGTTCGTGACAAACAGGTCGTCTCCGACAAGCTGTACACGGTTGCCCAGCTTCTCCGTGAGGAGTTTCCAGCCTGCCCAGTCCTCTTCGGAAAGAGCGTCTTCAAGCGATATAATCGGATACTTATCGCAGAGTCTCACCCATTCGGCTACCATTTCTTCTGAGGTTCTGACTACATCCGGGACATTTTTCATTCTTGCTTCGCCCTCGAAGTGATACTTGCCGTCTTTTTCGCTGTAAAGCTCTGTAGCTGCCGCGTCCATTGCGATGAAGATATCTTTGCCTGCTTCATAGCCGGCTTTTTTGACAGCCTCCAGTATAACGTCTATAACCTCATCGGGAGTGGCAAGGTCGGGAGCAAAGCCGCCCTCGTCGCCGACTGCCGTCGCAAGACCTCTCTCTTTAAGAACTTTCTTGAGTGTGTGATAAATTTCCGAACACATTCTCAAAGCTTCTTTAAAACTGTCCGCTCCGACAGGCATAATCATGAATTCCTGGTAGTCTACAGTGTTATCGGCATGCTTTCCGCCGTTTAGTATGTTCATCATGGGAACGGGAAGACGCTTTGCGTTGAACCCTCCGAGATAAGTGTAAAGCGGCATACTCAAAGCTTCCGACGCTGCTCTTGCGACCGCCATCGAAACACCGAGTATCGCGTTTGCGCCGAGCTTTGCCTTGTTCGGAGTTCCGTCCAGCTCAAGCATAGCTCTGTCGATTTCAACTTGGTCGAGAGCGTTAAAACCTATAATGGCTTCCGCAATTATAGAATTGACATTGTCAACAGCTTTTTCAACGCCGAGCCCCTTGTATCTGCTCCCTCCGTCGCGAAGCTCAACCGCCTCAAACGCGCCGGTTGATGCCCCCGAAGGCACGGCAGCTCTACCGATAAAATTCTGACCGTCAAGCTCTACCACAACTTCTACTTCAACGGTAGGATTTCCTCTTGAATCCATAACTTCTCTTGCCAATACGTCTACGATTTCCAAATAACCTTTCATTCTTTCATCCTTTCAAAATGAATTTGCTGTCAGCCGAAAACATTCGATGTATTCGAATTGTCGAGAGTGTTTCATAAACCGTGCGAAGACTCCGAAGTTCTATGCGGCATAAGTTTTGGTTTTAAATTCTACTGGCAATGGTGTAAAACTCGAATTTTTCGCAGCAGTGTCCGAAAGATATCGGCGGGCGAAGCCCGGTTTCGCAAAGCGAAACACGTGAGTAGCGTGAAAAACTTTCGGCAACGAATTTAGAAAGTCCTATTTGTGGGCTTCTAAAATCTAAGCCGAATGGAGTTTTGAACCAAGGCCGGTCAAAAAGTCGATATTGCACCTTTGCCTATTGTTAATTTAAACGTTCAGCCTAGTTTCCCGCTTCCGCAATCGCCGCAAATTCAGGCTTAAGGCTGGCTCCGCCGACAAGCCCGCCGTCAATATCGGCCATGCCGAAAAGCTCCGCGGCATTTGCGGCGTTAACACTTCCGCCATACTGAATACGTATTTTATCTGCGGCAGTCTTATCATAAATTTCCGAAAGAACTTGCCTGATAGCCGAACAAACCTCCTGTGCCTGAGCGCTTGTGGCGGTCACGCCTGTTCCGATTGCCCAGATAGGTTCATAAGCGATTACCGCTTTCTCGGCATCGTCTTTCGGTATGTCTTTGAGCGCAAGCTTTGTCTGCATTCTGACAAGCTCGACCGTAATACCCTGCTCTCTTTGCGAAAGTTTTTCTCCGACGCAGATTATGGGCAAAAGCCCGGCCTCGAACGCTTTCTTGACTTTTTTATTAACGGTCTCGTCGGTTTCCGCAAAATACTCTCTTCTCTCGGAGTGACCGATTATAACATATTTAACGCCGGCATCAATAAGCATTTTTGCCGAAATTTCACCGGTATATGCCCCGGAATCCTCAAAATGAAGATTTTGCGCGCCGACAGCGATGGCAGTTCCTTTAACTGCATCTTTAACAGCGCAGATATCCGTGAAAGGAACGCAGAATATAATCTCAGCCGAACCGGGTCTAATCGTCTTTGCAAGCTCGGCCGCAAATACCCCAGCCTCGGCCGGCGTTTTGTTCATTTTCCAGTTGCCCGCGATAATTTTATTTCTCATCGGTACACCTCGTCGATAACTATTTTTAGGTAAACACTGATTAATTGACTTTGAACGGATATTACCGTTTGTACTGAACCGCGGTAATTCCCGGCAGCTCAATGCCTTCCAGGAACTCGAGCGAAGCTCCGCCGCCTGTGGAAATATGAGACATTTTATCACCGAAGCCGAGCCTGTTTACCGCGGCAGCCGAGTCGCCGCCGCCGATAACGGTTGTTCCGTTTATACCCGCAAGAGCCTTTGCTACAGCTATCGTGCCTTTGGCAAAATTTTCGAACTCGAAAACGCCCATTGGCCCGTTCCAACAAACGGTTTTTGCTCCTGAAAGCGCGTCTGTAAAAAGCTTGCAGGTTTTCTCTCCTATATCGACGCCCATCCAATCGTCTTCAATACCGGAAGAATCGACCGTTTTAAATTCCGTGTCGTTTTTGAACTCCTTGACGACTACGGTATCAACGGGAAGAAGGAAGCTGACGCCCTTGTCCTTTGCTTTTTGTATCATTTCTTTCGCGTACTCGACTTTGTCCTCTTCAAGCAGTGATTTCCCGACGTTAAAGCCCTGAGCCTTCAGGAACGTATAGGCCATTCCTCCGCCTATGATGAGTATATCCACTTTCTCAAGCAGATTGTTTATAACGTTTATTTTGTCCGAAACCTTTGCTCCGCCGAGTACCGCGGCAAACGGCCTCACCGGATTGTTAACCGTGTTTCCGAGAAACTCGATTTCCTTCTCCATAAGGTATCCGACCGCAGTCTCTTTGACAAAGCCGGCTACTCCGACCGTAGAGCAATGTGCCCTGTGGGCAGAGCCGAAAGCGTCGTTAACAAAAATATCGGCTATTGAAGCAAGGTCTTTTGAAAAAGCTTCCTCGTTCTTGGTCTCTTCTTTGCGAAAGCGTGTGTTTTCAAGCAGAATGACATCACCATCATTCATACTTTCAACGGCTTTTACGGCGTTTGCTCCGACCACCTCTTCATCTGCAGCGAACACGACAGCTTTGCCCAAATGCTTCGAAAGACGAACAGCCACAGGAGCCAGGCTATCGCTCGGGCTCGGGCCTTTCGGCTTTCCGAGGTGCGAGCATAGTATAACTTTCCCGCCGTCGTTCATCAATTTCTTTATCGTTGGAAGCGCTGCGGTAATTCTGTTTTCATCTGTTATGTTTCCGTTCTCCAGCGGTACATTAAAATCGCATCTTACCAAAACTCGTTTTCCTTTTACGTTAAGATCGTCAACAGTTTTCTTGTTAAGCATGTTTTCTCCTTCCGAATATTTGATGCGTATGCGTTTTGCGGGTACCGCAGTCAAAACCGCATGCGGCGCGCACCCTTGACCAAGCCGCATCAGATGGTGTCCTTAAGCATTGCCGACTCGGCTATGTTAAGGCAGTGATCCGTGATTCTTTCCATATTCGTCAGCGCGTCGAGATATGCGACTCCGTTTACCGGCTTGCATTCGTTCGAGGCAAGTCTTGTTATATGCAGGCTGCGCATTTCCTTGACGAGGATATCCGTGTCGTCCTCGCCTTTTTCGACAAGTCTGAACGTTTCGGTGCTATGGTCGCCGAGAGCCTTAACGCAGTTGTCAAAGCAGGCAACGCATATATCAACGAGCCGCGAAAGCTCGCTTAGTGCCGTGTCTGAGAATACTATGTCTTTTTCGGTTATAAACTGTGTTATTTCGGCAATGTTTTCACTGTGATCCCCGACTCTTTCTATATCGGTCAGACAGTGCAGATATGCCGCCACAGTCGCGCTCTCGGGGTCGTTAAGCTCTTCGTTGCACAGTTTGACGAGGTATTCTGTGACCGCATGTTCCAACTCGTCGATTTCTTCTTCTCTTTCAAGTATTTTCGCTATGCCGCTCGTATCCCTCTCAAGAAGTGAACGGGTACTCGCGACAAGATTTTCCCTGACAAGCTCTGTAAGTCTGATAACTTCCGAGAAACTGTTTTCAATGGCGAATGCGGGAGTCGTCATTATTCTGTCGTCGAGACGCGCCGCCTTGCGCTTTGTCTCTTTCTTTTCTTTTATAAAGCGTTGGCTGAGCGTTACAAGCATTCCGCTGAACGGATAAATAATTATGGTCGTCCCGACGTTGAAAAGAGTATGAATAAAGCTTATCTGCGTCATTGTTACGGCCTCGGAACCGATTTCCCTGTTAATAAACGTAAAGAAAATTATTACCCCCACGGTAAATATCAGCGTTCCCATCATGTTAAACAACAAATGAATACCGGCCGCGCGTTTGGCGTTTGTTGATGTGCCTATACTCGAAAGTATCGCGGTTATACATGTGCCTATGTTCTGACCCATTATTATATATACGGCCGCGCTTACCGGCACAATCCCTAAAGCCGCAAGTGTCTGCAAAATCGATATAGAAGCGAGGCTAGACTGTATGCATGCCGTTACGAGTGCTCCGACGGCAACGCCCAAAAGCGGATTTGTACCGAACTGCGTGAACAACTCTGCAATTATCGGAAGGTCTCTCAGGTCCTTAACCGCTACCGACATGGTCGAAATACCGATAAACAAGATACCGAACCCGACTATAATCTCGCCTATCTGCGTAACTTTGTGCTTTCTGAAAAACACTACCATTACAGCGCCGAAAAGCATCGCGACAGGCGCGATTTTTTCAAGATTAAAATACTGTGACCATTCGACGCTGGCCACCAGCCAGCTCGTAAAAGTTGTTCCTATATTCGCGCCCATTATAACGCCGACTGATTGCGTTAGATTCATAATACCCGCGTTAACAAAACCGACTACCATAACCGTTGTCGCCGATGAAGACTGAACAAGCACTGTTACAACAATGCCAACCAAGACCGCAAAGAATTTGTTTTTTGTAATTACGGTCAAAAACTGCTTCATCTTACCTGCGGAAGTCTTTTGAAGACCCGCTGCCATAGTGTGCATTCCGTAAAGGAACATTCCGACTCCGCCGGCAAACGTAGTCAACATTAAAACAATTTCCCCAATACTCATTTGTGCCCCCAATTTTGTCGCCACTCAACATCACATTTGTTATCTGTCAACGCGACATCTACACATCATTATTGTCCGATTTTATTCTAAACAATAGTACAGGTAAAATCAAGCCGGTTTTAACAAACATAATACATTTGCTTAAACCTAAATTAAGCGCAAATATCAATTACGTTTAAGTATGCCGCCGTTAAAGCGTCATAAACCGACAATTTCCCTCCTGTCCGCATATGCGGCCGGCTAACGCGCGTCTCGGCTGTACAAACCGCACA
Organism: Eubacteriales bacterium; assembly: GCA_031550435.1. GTDB lineage: Bacteria > Bacillota > Clostridia > Lachnospirales > WRAX01 > JAVBOO01. Next base: position 17,714 of record JAVBOO010000035.1, on the reverse strand, counting down.
TTTTTTTCTGCGTCTGCCCACAGCTTTTTGCGCAATATCACAAAGCGGATAAAACATATCTATTTAGCAGCTTTTTTGTTGACAAAATGTGTTTATAGTTATAAACTGATAATAGTTTATAACCATAAACACAGGGGAGGCTTTCGATTTGGAAAAACCGCATATATGGGACAGTGATTTCAGGTTTATGATCATAGTCTGGGAATGTGCCCCGGTTAACTCCGGAGAGCTGAGCAAAATTTGCGAGCGCGAGCTGGGTTGGAAAAGAAGCACCACATATAACGCCATAAGACGCATGTGCGAAAAAGGTATAGTTAAGAACGTAAATACCGTTGTCTCGGTTCTTATCCCCAAGGAGCAAGTTCAGCTCTCCGAGGGCGACGAATTTTTGAAACGCACTTTTAACGGCTCTTTGCCGGAGTTTGTTGCCGCGTTTATAAAAGGTAAAAAGCTTTCTTACAAAGAAGCTTCGGAAATCAAAAAAATGATCGAGGAGGCGGCGGAGTGAGCGAACTGTTCGTTACAATCCTCAACATGAGCTTTACCGCGAGCATAGTTGCGTCCGTTGTTATCGTTATTAGAATTCTTCTTCGCAAAGCTCCAAAAGTCTTTTCATACCTCCTCTGGATACCCGTGATTTTTCGGCTTGTCTGCCCTGTTTCCTTTGAGAGCGGGCTTAGCTTGATGCCCGCCAAACCCGCTCAAGGCGAACAGACTTATAGCGCAGAAGCAGCGTTCGCAGATTCTTTGCGGGTTTACACGCGTCCCGAAGAGCAAAGACCGGTGTTTAGAGGCATTAACAGCGGCCTGCCGATGATAGACGAGCCGCTGAACATGATAATCGACCGCTCTGCCCCTGCCCCGACTCCGCAAAACAGCATTGACCCCATAAGCCCGATTGATGTGCTTGCATGGCTGTGGCTTTCAGGTTTTGCTCTTGCCTCGGCCTATGCTTTTTTTGGCTATATCCGCCTGAAACGGCGTCTTGACGGAGCCATACTGCTGCAAGGCAATATTTGGGAAAGCTCGATAATTGCCGCGCCGTTTGTTCTGGGTTTTTTCAAGCCGAGAATATATATACCGTCGGCAATGCCCGCAGAACGGCTGAATTGCATACTGCTGCACGAACAAACGCATATCCGCAGATTTGACCACATCATAAAACCCGTCGCCTTCCTTGCGGTATGCCTGCACTGGTTTAACCCGTTAATGTGGTACTGTTACTCACTCATGACAAAAGACATGGAAATGAGCTGCGACGAGGCTGTGCTTAGAGTTTCTGCCCATGACATGCGCATTGATTACTCTAACGCGCTTTTGGCTTTGTCCGTTAACAAAAGCAGCGCTGTTGCCCCCTTGGCCTTCGGCGAAACGGGCGTGAAATCAAGAATAAAAAACATACTCTCCTACAGGAGGCCCGCATTATCCGTAAGCCTTGTTTCTCTGGCCGCTATCGCGGTCGCATGTATATTTTTGATAACAAACGGCAGAACAGAACGGCAGCAAAACGAATATGACAGGCTCTACTCAATGAAAACCGCTTATGTTGGAGACAACAGCAAAGTAGGCGGAATTCTGGAGCTTCTGCCTGTCCCTGATGAAAGACTCAAAAAAGACATTTTTGAGATAGACTCATCGGAGCAGCCTTATAAACTTACCGTCAAATATAAACCTGTCGATACGGCAAATCCTTATGACACGACCACCGACACTGCAGCCGAAAATATACGCACTAAAAACGCCCTGATGCTGTTCGGACTTATCGGCAATCTTGAAGTTGTCGATTTTTATGAAGATTACTCCGAGGTAAACAGCGATACCTTGGCGAGCGAGTCATACTTTTCCCGCATAGATTTTGCCCGTTTCGGCGACCCCGCGAAGTTATGGGAAGGCGACCGTTCCAAGCTTTTGTCGGCTCTGGCCTATCTTGATAAATATCCCGACAACCGGTTCCCTCTCGCGGACTATCCCTATGACAGGCGCATGCTGCGCGAGAGCTACACGTTCGAAATACCCGAAAGCCTCTACAAATACAGCTATCGCGATGATTTCGGCGACGGCTTCAGCCTTTGGAAAGAAAACGAAATGATAGCGGGTGTCGGTGTATCCGAGTATCCCGAAAGCTATAACCATAGGGTACTCCTTGAATCCGAAGGGCTTTCGGGCTTTTCCGGCCAGGCGACAAGGCGGCTGTATTCGTGCGATTCTTCTCCCTTTTCTGAGACGGCCGAACTTCACGATGAGCTTAGAATAACGCTTGAAAACAACGGCCTTTGGTACGATTTTTGGCTTGATCTTCGATACGGAAAAGAGGATGACCTAATGGCGCTTGCGCAAAGTGTTGTTTTTGATAAACCCTCCGCTGCAGCCGAAGATAAACCGGTGTCCGAAGAACGGGATGCTACGGAAGCTCCGCAGGATATTATCGGCAGACCGGAATACACCGAGGACGAAGCGCTTATCGTTTCGTTCTTGCAAAGTCTTTTCAGCGGCTATTTAATAAAGGATTTTAACTCCGAGTCAGCGATAGGCGAAGATATGAGCGCAATGATACTCGAAACGGGAGCGTATCGCGGAAGGATATACTCCGCGAGTCCGTATGGGGACAAAATTTTTACCCTCGATCAGATAAAAGAGAATATAGCAGATATTTTCGGAGAAGCGATGTTATCTAAGTTAGATTACGGCTATCTCGATAAAATTACGGAAAAACAAACCGACGGAACTTACAAAACAGGCATGTACCCGAACAGCGCGCCGAGCGTCTGGCTGAGATATGTGCTTCACGGCTCGGAAAAACAGCCCGACGGGAGCTATAAATGCCTTGTATCGCTTATCGACTATAACGCCTATATTCAGGCGTATGGCAAAGACGGCCGCCCGTTTGTGCCCGACAAAATAGCGAAGATTAACACCGACGACAGCCAATACACTCGCGAATTGGCGATAAACGCACTCGAGAGCGATATACTCGAGAACCCGGACAGTTATCTTGTGCTTGAACTCGTGTTTAAATTGGACGGGGAACATATTACGTTTCTGTCGGCAGGCATCAAACCCTTTGCCTAATTTGCCGCCGCAATCCGGTTTAGAACCGCAGCGTGCGGTCTTGGTAATTAAAAATAGTCGTTTGCGCCAAAAAGGCATAAACGACTATTTCTTTTGGCAGGCATCCGCCCTGCTTGATTAAAGCTCACGGTCATTGATTTCCCATTTCAAAAAGCCAAACCGGCATATAAGTCTTTACAACAGGATTTTCCTGCGTTCCGTACTCTAGTTTTCCTCCATCGGTATCGGCAATAAGCACACTTTGATTTAAATAGCTGTTAACCTTGTTTACAAAACGCACAAGATTTTTAAGATTGTCGCCCTTGTATATTTTGTCTACAGTAAACTTATACTCGCCGTTGTCAAGCATTTGCTCTTTGCCCGTTTTATCCAAAGAGAAAATATCATAGAGGTACGCTCCGTTGCCGGCAGACATATACGGAATCCAGCGCAAAAGGTACCGCTTCCCGTCATCGGCGGTGTAAAGATAAAGCCCGTTCCAACCTGCATGAGGGATATCCGCGTTTTCGCTCCATATCAATGTTTTAACGCCGTTGTTAACTGCATACACGCTGACATTTGCTCCCTCGCCTGTATCCTCCGCACTGTTTAGAGCGATTAGATTCGTCACTATTTCCTCGTCTTTGCCGTCGTGCGTCAAATCCGCGTGCCAAACAGCATTTGGCACGTTTTTTTCGCTGTTCGCAAATACCTCGGAGCTGCCTCTCTTAAACTCGCCGCCTGAAACAATAAACATCGCGAGCATAAAGTAAACCAAGTATGATTTCATAGCTTCCTCCGCAGTAGTAAATATAGCCGGCTTACTCGGAAAAATATTCGGCTGACTACCGTATCAGTTTTCCCACAAAATCATTAAATAAATACTCGCGGTTAAAAAGGATTCAAGCCGGAATCCCACGGTCAAACCATTCGCGGCAACATGCTTTTTTATCTTACCGTGTCAAACAATTCGTAATACTGCACCATCCTAAATCTGTTCAAGAGTTCGGAGCCTTTCCTGGAATAGCCCAAAGTCAAGCCCTCTCCCTTTTTGCGGCTTTCGGACATGAACCAGGACGTCATAACTGGCAGTTCTCCGGCGTGCTCATACATATAAGAGTAGAGCGCGTCCGGTTTGAAACCGAGCGTTTCCAACATATACATACCGAGGGAGTTGGCGGAGAATTGCAGTTTTTGCTTTGTCAAGCTTTCAAATTCCGGCTTTTGCTCACGGTATTTGTCGTTTGCCCATATCACAAAGCTTGTTTTATGCATGTCGCTGACAGACTGCAAGCCCCCTTCATAGCCGATATCATAGCCGAGCTCTTTATAAGTTAGATAATCGTTTCCGAGCATGGGCAGATGATCCCCGAAAAACATTACAACCGCAGGGCGATCCGAGTTTTCGAGGTAATCGGTCAGTTTTTTCAGCGAAGCATCGGAATCCTTAATACCCTGTATATAATTTGTCAGCACGGTTTCAGACGTATCCGAAATCGAAACGCCGGGCTTTAAATCGTAAAAGTCCCCTCCGTAGCCGTACATTAGCCCGGCATCATAAGGGCCGTGGTTTTGAATGTTCACATTAAAGCAGAAAAACGGTTTGCCGTTTTCGTCGAGATAGCGCTCATAGGTTTTAACGAGCATGTCAACATCGGCATCGTCTGAAATATAGTTACCTTTTCTGGTTCTTTCGACATCGAAATCGTCTTGACTGATAAACTCCTCAAACCCGAACCATCTGTATACGTTTCTTCTGTTATAGAACCAGTCGAAGCCGGGATGAAGGGCAACCGAATTGTAGCCCTTTGTGTTCAAAAAGCTTGCCATCGACGGCGTTTCGTGCCGCAAATAGAACTTGTAAGCCGAAGGCACGCTGTTGTTGAACGCCCACGTCGCAAATCCGGTCAACACACTGAACTCGGTATTGTCCGTTCCTCCCCCGTACGTGTTGACATATAAATCGCCCGATATAGAGTTCTCGGCTATTTCGTGATATGCGGGGATGGGGTCGCCTTTTTCGGAAAAATCAAGCGCATCGACTTGAGTTATGTCCCAGAACGCCTCGCTCATGATGATAAAGATATCCGGTTTAATCTCATCGAAGCCTTCCGGCTGAACATAAGCGTCCAGTATCTTCTGCGCTTTTTCGGCGGAATAATCCGGAGGAAGCTTGGCGGAAAAATCGTTGATATGATACAAAAAAGCCGGAATATAGCCTTTTGAAGTATATTCGTTTACACTGCTGTAAATATTCCCGTATATCGGTACGCTGTCGTATATCTGCCTGTCAGTATAAACTGAGTTGAGCGAGAGAAACGCTGCAGCTATGCAGCAAACCGCCCCGATTATATTTGCGTACAGCTTCGGTTTTTTAAACCTGAAAAAAACAAATAAAGCCACAGACGCAATTATTATCAGCACCGGTATTGCTATTATGAACGGACTTATCTTAAGCTCGGATGAAACCGCAATCGAAAACGCTTCTCCGCCGAGGAACAAATCCGTCGGCATCAGCGGGTCTCCCCTGAGATAGACTTTATAGCGGTTAATCGTAAGCAATGTAAAGAAAAAAAGGCCGGATGTCAAAAAACTCAGCCAGACCTGAGAACTGACAAAATACACAAAGTAAACCACAAGCAGAACCGCGAGAAAACAGAGCGCGAAAACAAGCGGAGTCTTTGCGATAATGTTCAGCGAGGCGCCAAAAGGCTGCGGCAGCAGGGCAAACGTCATAAACGTTATCGCGAGCGCAGCAAGAATCAGCAGTGCGTGTGTTATAAGGCAGTTATTTACAACCAGTTTGAGCTTTAGTCCTTTTCCCTGAAATTCCACAGTAACATCTCCCATCTTCAGGCAATACTTTACTACTTTGGCAGCCGGAATGCAAATAGTTATTGCCCCGGCCTCGGATTATGGGTTATAATGAACCGGATTACTGCTATAGCAGTGTAACGAGTCACATATCCCTACATCTAATTACAGGACTGATATTTTGAACAAGAAGAAAAGCGCGATATCCGTAACGTTAATAACGATTTTATCAAGATTGCTTTCGCTTGTAAGTGTTCAAATTTACATGTCGGCATTCGGGATAACGAGCGAGAGGCTTAATATATACTCTTACGCCCTTGCTATACCGAACTTAATTTTCACCTGCGTCGGTACATCGCTGACGACGGTTGTCGTGCCGATATACTCCTCAATGCTGGCAAAAGGCGAGCATAATAAATCCAAGGAGTTTCTGAACGCGCTGCTGACGCTGGTAACGCTGGTTTTACTGGCGCTTGTAATAATTTCGGAACTTATCGCTCCTTTCATACTCGGCTTCAGTAAGTACGCTGCCAGCCCGGACAGTTTGTCCTATGCGGTATTCGTGCTCAGAACGCTTTTGCCTGTTATGCTGTTCCACGGCGTGAATTTTATTATGCAGGGTGTGCTGCAGTCGCACGGCAAGTTTAAACTTACCGCATTCGTCACCGTGCCGTCCGCTCTGACGCTAATAGCCTATACTTTGCTCTTGGGCGATAAATACGGGGTAACCGGTCTCGTATACGCAACGTTTGCCGGCCTCGCCTTGCAAGCTCTGATACTGATACCTTCCGTTGTTCGCTCCGGCTATTCTTACAGGCCGTCGTTTGCCTACAGGAATGAAAACTTAAAGCTTGCCGCAAAGTTAACGCTCCCCGTTTTGCTTGGTGTTTTTGCATACCAGTTTACCACGCTGTTCAGTATGACGCTCGCAACCCGCTACAACGCGGTTACCATACTTAGTTACGTGCAAAACATCATACTTGTTTCCGTACTGACAATTATTTATTCGATAACAAACGTGTATTATCCTCATCTTTCGGTACTTTGGAGCGAAAAAAAGATTGAGGACTATAAGAAAACACTTGCCGGCATATTTAAGGCTGTGTTTTTCCTGATGGTGCCCGTAACAGCGGGCTTCATACTCTTGCGTTTCAGGCTGTTTGAGTTTATGTTTACACTGTTCGGAAAGCTCGCGGGTTCTGCCGGAGCCTCCGATGACGTGAGCTTAGCCGGCAATATTATGGGCTTTTATTCAGCGGGTATAGTATTCGTCTGTTTAAAAGAGATACTTGACAGAGCGTTCTACTCTCAGAAAAAAACTAAAATCCCCGCTATAGTCGGAATCGTCATAATGGCATCGAATATAGGCCTCAGTCTGGTAACCGTTAACTTTATCGGCATAAACGCACTTGCGCTCTCGTCATCCTGCGCGAGTCTTATAGGCTCGGTCTGCCTGTATATACTGCTTGTCAAGGGAATCGGCCCGTTCGGGAAAGATGTTTTCGGTTCGCTTGCGAAAAGCGGTATATGTACCGCATTTATGGTTGTTTGCGTGAAACTTGTAATGACATATGTTTCGTTTAAAGAGGGGATAGCCGGCAGCGCTTTAAATCTGATTATACCCGTATTTGCCGGTTTGGCGGCGTATTTTGCAATCGCCGCTCCTCTAAACGCTTCTATTTTAAAAGAATTTTTCGGCAAAAAAGCAAAGAACGTCCGCTAGAGGATAAACGGCGGCCGAGGAGTTAATATGAATATACTTTATCTTATAAACCATGCCGGTAACGGCGGCTCGGAGAAATATGTGCTTAATCTCGCAAGCGCTCTAAAAAACGAACACAAGATTTATTTCGTCTATAACGAGCCGGGTATGCTTTGTGTGAGCATGAGCGGAATAGCTGTCAAAAGCCTCAGGCTTAAAATGCGCTCGGCCTTTGATGTTTTTGCGGCTTACAGGCTCGCGTGTTTTGCGAAGAAACATAAAATCGACATTATTCACGCACAGTACCCGAGAGAAAATATTATTGCAATTATTTCCCGATTGTTTTACAATATTTCAAGTGTCGTTTATACAGCACATTTGAATATAGGTGTCGGAAAAGCTTGGAAAACGGTCAACCGTGTTTTCACGCGCTTTGACTCCTCCGTGATATCGGTTTGCTCGCCCGGAAAAGAACTGGCAACCGAAAACGGATACCCACCCGACAAAATCAACGTTATATTTAACGGTGCGCCTAAAAGGCCTTACGACTCTGATACGTCAAAAAAAAATACGTGCGGACCCTTCAGGTTCTCTTGCCTTTCAAGGCTTTCCCAAGATAAGGGGCTGCACTTCCTTCTTGAATCGGTGAAGCTTTTGAAAGACAGCTGCGACGCATCGTTCACAGTCGAGATTGCCGGCGACGGGCCGCTTGGCGCAGAGCTGCGCTCATACGCAGAAAAGCTCGGCATAGACTCGTTTGTAAAATTTCCGGGCTACAGAACCGATACGGATGTCTTGCTGTCGGAGTCCGATGTTTGCTTGTGTTCGTCTCCCATGGAGGCTCTGAGCCTGGCACTTGTCGAGGCGCTGTCTTTCTCTGTTCCGCTCGTTGTAACGGCGGTCGGCGGAAATAATGATATCGTAAACGGGAACACCCGCTGCGGTATCGCCGTTGAATACAATAATTGCAAGCAAATGGCTCAGGCAATGCAAAAAATGATAACGGACAAGCAGTTTTACGATGAATGCAGAAAAAACGCGCAAATAACATTTACTGAATTGTTTGACTTGGAAACAACGGTAGAAAAAACTTATGAGCTTTACAAAAAATCGGCACGTGCGCCGCTCTGATTTTGCGGTCGTGCGAATGCTGTAACTTTTGTAAATACAATGATTATAGGACGGTGTAATATGATTATTGATTCAAAGGGCAAGTTGTTCGGAAAGCTTAATATTATAGACCTCTGCCTGGTCTTGGCGGTTATTGCCGTCGCCGTTATCGTTTACATTAAGATGGGCGATAAAACCGTCGTTACCGATACAACACAGGAGTTTACGATAGGGATAACCTGCGAGGAAGCCCCGGACTATGTTCAGGATTACATCAAGGTCGGCGACACCGTCGTCGACGACAGCAAGGCCGTTACACTCGGCAAAATCGTCGGGGTGAAATTCGGGCCATCCATCAACTACGGCGTTGACGACAGAGGCTATGTCGCCAAGTCCAGCAAAGAAGGCTACTGCTCCGTTTTTTTGACTATTTCGGGAAAAGGCCAACCGTTTATAAACGGTATGGTGATAGACGGCAACAAATATATGGTTAACCACGCGTTCACGGTTCGCGCCGGCTCAGGCAAACTTTGGGCTAAAATATCCGGGCTGGATGCAAAGGCAGATGATGCCAAATGACGGGCAGCATCATCCTAGGTTTTATTAACAGGCTTTATGAGCTCTACGCGGACGCTTACGAAAACAGCTTCGTTCACCGCTTTTGCGTGCAAATCGCAAAATATAGCAAGACCTCGGCTGTTTGCAACTTTTTCAGGCATATAACTACCGAAAGCGGCTGCTTGCAAGGAAGTGCTTCCGTGCGCTTTTTAAGCAGGCTTTCTATGTTTTTCGTCGGCTTGGCTTCGGCATTGACCCGTTTTGTATCCAAACTTTTCGAGCAGGGTATGTTTCACAAGACAGCGCTGTTCTTATCGGACACCGCCGCAAACGCCGGCAAAACGGCTAAGTTCGTATGCATTCTTTGCTCGGGATTTTTCGGCGCATACCTCTTGTTTTCCCTTGCGCTCGGTTCCTCGAAGCTTGTGTACACAGCCGCGCTTTTTGTGATTTTTGGCTGCCTTTCGTTTCTAAAGGCGGATTTTCTCGATAACACGATTAAAAACAGCCTTGCGTTTAGATTTGTTGTATGGCTGTTTGACGGCGAGAGGTGAGAATTATAACCAAAGTGACCTTCAAACCAAGATTCAGAATTGCGCCGCTTCTATGCGTTGCGGCAGGAGCCGCCCTGGCATGTGTCACGGTGCTTTTATCGTTTAAAGCGGCTTTTTTGATTGCCGCGGCGGCAGGCTTTGCGATTTTTACTCTCAAGTACATCGAGCTGTCGCTGAGCTTGTTTGTTTTCGGCATGGCGGTAGTGCCGCATAACATGTGGAACAATATGTATATCATGTTTGCTGCGTTTTTCTATTTCGGCGTTTACAGCGTTCTCTCGCTGACCGGGAAGAAAAAGGGCTTTGCAGGCAAGTACATTTACCCTTCATTTGTGTTTTATATAGCTTTCTCGCTTGTCAGTCTTGTTTTTACGAATTTTTTATCCGATTCTCTCCGCGTGCTCGCTTTAACATTTTCCTGCATCATGTTTTTCGTACTGGTTCAAAATATAATTACCGACAAGAAGAGTATGTACATTTTTACGGCCTTTATAGCCGCGGCAGTGCTTGTAACTTGTTTTTCCGGTGTTTCGCAGATGATAAGCGGCGTTGAAATCCGTTCCGAGTTTGTTGATACGGTAGCAAACGTTGATATGCCCGGCAGGATTTATTCGACTATGGACAACCCAAACAACTATGCCGAATACCTCGTTATGTCTTTGCCTGTAATCGCGGCGGTGATACTGAACTTGAAATCAGACGCAAAGCGGATAATATTCGCTCCTATATTTGTTTTAGCAAGCGCCGTGCTTGTCATGACGTTTTCACGTTCTTCGTATCTCGCGTTTGTTGCGGCTTTTGCGGTAATGCTCGTTATGCTTAACAAGAAGCTTGTTCCCTTGGTTTTTCTTTTTGTTCTTGTCGTCATTCCGTTTTTGCCGTCTGTGCTTATTGCCAGAGTTTCGACCATCGGCACGGATACGTCCAGCACATACAGGCTGACAATTTGGGAAGGCGTATTCAGGATGATAAAAAGCTTTCCCGTTACGGGTATAGGCATCGGCCCGAGTAATTTTACTTCCGTTTATAAAAATTACGCTAATGTTGAGGCGTTCAATGCTATGCACTCTCACAATGTTTTCCTTAACGTATGGATTGAATTGGGTATATTCGGGCTCTTGTCCTTCGCCGCGTTCTTGCTGAAAATTGTCAGAGACGCTTTCTCCGCGTTTAGAGGCAATATTTCGCGGGAGACAAAAAACTTGCTTGCGGGCGGAGTCGGCGGGCTGACCGCTTTCGTTGTTACCGGGCTTGTGGAATATGTTTGGTATTATCCCAGAGTCATGCTGACATTCTGGATACTGTGCGGAATAACTGTAAGCGCTGTCCGTATCGCAAGGTCTGAGAATGAAACAAGTGCCGGTTAAGAGGGCATACCCCTCAAGCCGGCCGGTACCGTACAGAACAACCCGAAAGTTTTAGCATTAAACGAACCCGAATGGTCCAATGGGGCGCCGCCGTCAAAACTGTTATCGGAATAATCGGCGGCGTAATAAAAAACTGCCGGAAACAGGCGAAATGTTCTCCTGCTCTGCTTCTGTGAGAGAGCGTGTTTTCGGCAATACTCAAGGAGCTGTGCCGATGAAGGTACTACACATGATAAGCGGCGGGGACAAGGGCGGAGCTAAGACGCATGTTCTTACCCTGCTCTCGGCTTTAAACGAAGACATAGAAATTAACATAGTTTGCTTTTTTGAAGGCGAGTTTTATAAAGAGCTGCAAAAGATGCCGATACCTTCGCTTTTGTTCGAGCAAAAGCACAGATTCGACCTGTCTGTCATAAAAAAACTGCGCAGACATATCAGAGAGGAAGGTTACGACCTTGTGCACGTCCACGGCGCAAGAGCCAACTTTATCGCTTTTTTTCTCAAGCTTTTTATAAAAATACCTGTTATAACAACTATGCACAGCGATTATAAACTGGATTTTACACAAAATCTTTATAAGCGCTTCATATTTACGGGTATAAACAGTGTGTCTTTGCGGCACATGGATTACTACATCGCCGTTTCGGACAGTTTCAAGAAAATGCTCGTTGACAGAAGATTCCCCGAAGGCAGGATATACACGGTTTATAACGCGATAGATTTTTCCGTTAAAATCGACTGCATTTCAAAAAAAGAGTTCTTGTCCCGTTTCGGAATCAACGCGGAAGGTAAAACTCTGATAGGTATTATTGGACGCTTTGAAAAAGTTAAAGGGCACGAGGTTTTTCTTAACGCCGCAGCGCAGGTTATTAAACAGAGACAGGATGTTTTATTCCTTCTCGCGGGCGAAGGCACAGAGCAGCCGGGGCTTGAAGAACTTTGCGCTAAGCTTGGCATAAGCGATAATGTGCGTTTTCTCGGCTTTGTGACCGATATATACAACTTTTTTAACGCGATTGATGTAAACGTACTTTCATCATACAGTGAAAGCTTTCCGTATGTACTGCTCGAAGGCGCAATGATGAAAAAGGCAACTGTCAGCACTGCCGTCGGCGGTATCCCCGACCTCTTAAAGCATAACGAGACCGGACTGCTCGTTCCCGCGGGAAATTCGGTAGAAATGGCAAAGTGTATGCTGGCGCTTGCTGCAGACGAAAATCTGCGTATCAGACTCGGAAACTCGCTCAGCGAATTTGCGAAGACGAATTTTTCTAAAGACAGCATGAAAAACAGGCATATCGAGATATACACGGATGTGCTGAACCGTATGAAAAACGAGGGCAAATTGTTTGACGTAATGCTGTCAGGCTACTACGGGTTTGACAACAGCGGCGACGACGCTCTTCTGAAATCCATAATAGAGCGCTTGAGAGCGGAATGCAAGGATATAAAGATAGCTGTTCTCTCCCGAAAGCGCAAAGAAACAGCGGCTCTGCACAATGTCGCGGCAGTCAGCAGATATAACTACATCGCAATCAGCAGGCATATGAAACGCTCGCGAGCGTTTGTATACGGCGGCGGCAGCCTTATTCAGGACTATACGAGCACAAAATCGCTTGTATACTATACGACTGTTTTGTTTATGGCGAAACGGCTCGGACTCAAAATAGCGCTTTATGCAAACGGAATCGGCCCGATCATAAGAAAGTATAACGAAAAAACAGCCGCAAAGGCTCTCATGGCGTGCGATTACATTTCTCTGCGTGACAACGAGTCTTTAGCGGAGCTAAGACGTCTTACAAGCGAAAAATGCATTGCCAACGTAACTGTTGACCCGGCGTTTTCCATACTGTGTTCGCCGAAGGAAAGAATATCCGAGATTATACAAAGCGAAGGCATAGACAAAAGCAAGAAGTATTTCGGAGTTTCATTCAGAAACTGGGACAGAAACGACCCGAAATTTGTACCCAAAATGGCATCGGTTATCGATGATGTTTCCGAGGAACACGGCCTTGCTCCGCTTTATTTGCCGATGCATCCTTCCGACTCTACAATCATGAGGGAAGTCAGACATCTGACAGCCAACAAGGGCGCAATGCTCGCCAAGGTTTACGACGCGCCTGATTATCTCGGAATAATCGCGCTTACCGAGTTTATGATCGCGATGCGCCTGCATGCCGTTATATACGGCTTCAGCATGAATGTTCCGTCAGTCGGCATAGTTTACGACCCAAAAGTCAGCTCTGTCTATGAGCAGACCGATCAGTCAAGCTATGTCAGCACAGAGGATATCGACTGCGAGCTTATCAAGAAAATGGCGCGTGAAATCATCAAAAACCTGCCCGAGCGCAAGCGCGCGCTCAATGAGTCGGTCGCAAAGCTCAAACGGCTTGTCGACCGGGATGCTCACGCTATAATAGAATTGTCCGGCTGCAAGCGCGAATCTTGACCGGCGGCGGTACAGATAAGGAGAACAATATGAATTTCACTTATGATTTGGAAAAAGCTATGAAATATTACTCGACGAGCGGCGGTTTTCTGTCCGTAAAAGCCGGGGACAAGATTAATACAATGACGGTTGAATGGGGCTATATCGGCTTTCTATGGAATAAGCCTTACTTTGTTGTGTTTGTCAGACCCCAGCGCTACACAAAACAGCTTATCGACAAGGCAGAAAGCTTTACCGTCAGCATACCCTACGGCACTATGTCCGAAGAACTGAAAATATGCGGAACAAAATCCGGCGCAGACATTGATAAGTCTAAGGTCGTCAACTTTATTCCCGCGAAAAGAGTTAACAGCCCCGTCGTTTCCGGCTGTAACATGTACTATGAATGCAAAATAAACTACAAAGACAGCCTTTTGGGTGAAAAAATGCCTGAAGATGTCAGAAAACGCATATACAGAGATGACTACCATGATATGTATTTTGGAGAAATAGTCGAGAACTATGCGGTAAATGTTTAGAAATTGAAACAAAGATAGATTTCTGTCGTTTAAGTAAATGCGGTATATTGAAACCGTCAAAACCGGCTGTCCGAAAATAGCGGCCTGTCCGGAAATTACTTTGAAAGAGACATCATGTTTTGGCGCGACCGCCGAAATGTTTCGGAGAGAAGGGGAAAATGGGGAACTCGAACGATATTAGCAGTAATGCCGGACAAAAACCCGGGAACAATGAAACTAAAAAAACAGCGCTTAAATACGCCGTAATTGTCGGCTGCGCAGTCACTGTATTTGCAGTTTGTTTTTTGGCTGTATACCTGGTTGTCGGCGGGGGCCGCAACAAAAGCAACAGCAATGACAATCCCAGCGTTACAAGCGGGCCAAACGATTTGACCCCCGGAGATAATTCCTTGGCCGGCGACGACAAAAGCGGCAGCGAGGTAAAAGACAGCCTGTTTTCGGCTCCGAGAAAGACAAACATCCTTCTTCTCGGCATGGATCAGGGCGGCGGATTGTCCGACGTAATTATACTTGCTTCTTTCGACAGTTACACCGGGAGCATCGACTTTATCTCTGTGCCGAGAGACACATACGTTAAAGTTTCTCAAGAAGACATTAAGGAGATTACCGATTCCGGAAGATATATACCGACAGACGGAATAATGAAAATGACAGACCTGCACAGTTGGTGCGGGCCTGAGCTCGGGCACGTATACTCCAAAAAATACGTTGAAAAATTGCTTGGTGTCACGGTTGATTACTACGTGGAGCTCGATACTAAGGCGTTCAGATTCATTGTGGATTCGGTTGACGGCATATATATGACAATACGAAAAGGCGGACTGTATTATTACGATGCCGTGCAGGGTCTGACAATTTCCCTCAGCGAGGGCTACCAGAAACTCAACGGCAAGCAGGCCGAGCAGCTTGTAAGGTTCCGCCACGGTTATGCCAACGCCGACCTGGGAAGAATCGAAGTTCAGCATGATTTCATAAAAGCTTTTTTAGAGCAGACACTTCAGAAAGACAATATAATCAAAAATCTGCAAACTTACCTTGTTTCATACTTAAACTACGTAAAGACCGACTTTGACGTAACGGATTTGCCGAAATATATCGGCGCGATAACAAACCTTGATATGGAAAAAGTCCATTTCTATACCGCTCCGGGAGATGCCGACCACTCGATCATGTACATGCTTCACGACGACGAGGTCGCCGAGCTTATAAACAGCACTGTTTACAATTACGACATCGGTTTGCCCGCCGAGCAGAAAACGCTGAAAATACAGGTTTTAAACGGCGGCTGCACCTCCGCCGAGGCAGGGCGCATAATTAAAGGGCTCAAGGCTGTCGGCTACGAAAACGTAAGCGACGGCGGGAATTTTTCCGGCTCTCAAAAAAATGAAACCCGTATATACGTGAAGGACAAGAAAACGGCCGACACAATCAAACAATTCTTTAACAAAACTTCGGTCGAAACCGATAAAGACATCACGCCCGGTTACGATGTCTTGATAATCATGGGAAAAGGCGAGAAATAAACCAAGAATACAGTCGTTTAAACTAAAAACGGGTGTGTCGGCTAAAGTCGGCGCACCCGTTTCGGCAGGAGAAAATATGCGACTCTTTATTGCGATTAATCTAAGTGATACCGTAAAAGACAAACTGTCGGCAGCCGTTAACGAACTTAAGAAAAAAGGTGTTTCCGGTAACTTTTCATTGAAGGATAACCTGCACCTGACGCTTGCGTTTATCGGCGAGACCAACAGGCTAAATGACGTTACGAAAGCCGCAGAAAAAACCGAATGTGAAAAGTTTGCAATCGACTTCGGCGAACTCGGGGTTTTTAGGCGTTCCGGAGGAGATATACTGTGGGTAGGTATATACGCGGGCGAACCCTTGCTAAAACTGCAGAAAAAGCTGACCCGTAACCTGAC
Organism: Eubacteriales bacterium; assembly: GCA_031550435.1. Lineage (GTDB taxonomy): Bacteria > Bacillota > Clostridia > Lachnospirales > WRAX01 > JAVBOO01. The sequence goes on along the minus strand of JAVBOO010000035.1, from coordinate 1,675 downwards.
AGAAGCGGGCTTCAAGCTTGACGATCGCGAATACAGCCCGCATTTGACCTTGTGCAGAGAAACTTTCATACCGCAATCCTTGTCTCTGCCATCCGTTAACGTAAACGCCGGACGATTAAACGTTGATTTCGTAAGCCTTATGAAGTCCGAAAGGATAAACGGAAGGCTCGCATACACTGAAATTTACAGAAAAGTTCTGACGTAGTACTTCGGCTCGGCACGGTGACAGCGTAAGTATTTTATGCGGTATTTATAATTAGGTAAAATTACAGCTCGCTGTAATCCATTCCCCAATATCTCGTTCAAAAGCTGCAGCGAATCATCTGCTTATCAGAATCAGGTTATTTTTCAAAATTTTCTATAGCAAAAAAGCCCTTACCGTGCTCTGAAGTGAACCCAAGCCAACGGACAGTAAAAAAGAAGTCCTATCGCAGAATATCTTAAAATTAAGCAGACTGGCATCGTTTTTCTAACGGTGTCAGTTTAGATTTGAGCTGAATGCGTTCGTGGTTGTAAAAAAATATGTATTCATCAATCAGTGTCCGAGCTTCTTCAAAAGTATTAATTTTCTGTCGATAAATACACTCGGTTTTCAATATGCCAAAGAAATTTTCTGCAAGAGCATTGTCATAACAATTACCACGCCTTGACATTGAGGGCGTGATGCCGTATTCTTTTATTAGGTTGAAATACCCATGTGAGGTGTACTGAAACCCTTGGTCGCTATGGAGCTGTAACTCCTTGGCGACCGTTTCCTTTTTAACGGCATCTTTAATTGTATTCAAAACTAGATTTATAGTTTGTTCTGTGCCTGTTCTATATGAAACAATGCTTAGGTCATACAAATCCCGAATAACCGATAAATACAGCACACCTTGTTTTGTATGAATGTATGAAATATCAGTCACCCATTTCTTGTTTGGCGAGTCGGCAGTAAAATCCCTATTCAGTATATTTTCGTATTTATGAAGCTGATTGCTCATATACTTGAACTTTCTGCGCCTGCGTATTTCGGAAAGTAAGCCATACTTATTCATAATACGCAAAACTGCTTTGTGGTTTATTTGAATGCATTTTCTCTCAAGCCAAATCTGAACACGCCGATAACCGTAAGTTCGTTTTGATGATTGTTGGCACTCGGCTATCAATTGTCCAAGTGGTTCGTCCTTATCCGGTTGCGACATTCTTTTCACGTAATCATAGTATCCACTTCTGGAAACCTCGAAAAAACGGCACATAACCGCAACTGGATATTTATCTTTGTGACGATAGACTGCCAAATATTTGACTGATGGCTTCACTTCCTTCCAGCGAGACGAAGAAAATCCCGCAATAAATCATTCTCCATTTTCAGGCGCTTGATTTCAAAATCTTTTTCTTTTTCCGTTATAGGATTATTCTTTTTTGGTCGCCCCTTGCTGCGAGGAGTTATCCCTGCTTCAATTTTATCTTTCCTTCGATTATGGCGTGTTATTAGGTTTTTAAGCTGCTTTTCGCTTAGACCAAAATGTTCCCGTATTTCTCGATTGCTTCTTCCTGCCGCCCTCATCGTAAATATATCTGCTTCAAGCTCTTTTACCTTTACATAACTTCTTGCCATTCAAAAACCTCCCATCGTTTTATTTTACGTTAGGAGGTCTTTTTGTTCAATGTCCGTTTTTCGGGGTTCTGTTCA
>JAVBOO010000015.1:0-92757 GCA_031550435.1 Eubacteriales bacterium | reverse complement strand
GTATCTTACCCGTTTTATTTCACTTTAATTCAGAGGCCGAGGGGTTTGGGGGCGAGTAGCCCCCAATCGTCCCCTTTTTGACTGAAATTTTTATGCGTTTATTATCTGTCATACTATGAAATTTTTATAAATTATTGACACTGTTTTTTAGATTTTATAGTGATGGAGTTGAAAACGGGCAAAACGGCTGTATTATTGAGGCGAAATTAAACCATTCGCTAAACATGTCGCCTCAATCCCCCCCTGGTCGGTATAAGGGTGGTGATTAGACCGCATGGTCAAATCGGGGGGATCAATATCGGCAGTAAAACTTATCAGGAAAGCTTCCTACTTGTAAATTTGGCTGAGTATATCAGCGGCGATGTCGGTCGAGCGCCCGCTTCCGCTTTCTTCAAGTATAACTGCTATGACAACTTCGGGATAGTCGTAAGGCGCGCAGCCGACAAACCAAGAGCTGTCGCTGCCGTTCGGATTGTCGATTGTTCCCGTTTTCGCGAAAACGCCGATATTGCCAATATTCGCTTTTTTGCCTGTGCCGTCCGTAACGCATGCTCTCATGCATTCTTTGATAAATTCTATGTTCTGTTTGAAATCCGGGTTTGTCAGGGCCTGCGGGAAGTATTTTTTCAAAGTTTTACCGTCTTTGTCCGTAATTTCGGAAACGATATAGGGCTTCATCATGACGCCTCCGTTTGCTATCGACGCGGCTATCATTGCCTCGTGTATAGGAGTTACGAGCGTTTTACCCTGACCCGTCGCAGCCTGTACGATTTCGCCCTTTTCGCTCATATCGGCATCAAACACCGAGTAAGCATGGCTTGTACCGAGACCGAGATCTCTGTTATACAGAAAACTTTCCGCCGTTTCCTTCAGGCTGTTTTCAGGCAGTTTTAGAGCCAGTTCCGCAAAATAAGCATTGCAGGATACCGCAAATGCCTTCTTAAAATCAAGTTCGCCGTGGGCGTGCGAACCGTAGCATCTGCATATCGTTCCGTCGCTCAAGGTTTCGCCGTTGCAAACATACTTGAAGTTTAAAGCTTCGTCTCCGAGCGTGTTTAGCGCGGAAAGTCCGGTTATGATTTTAAAAGTCGAGGCAGGAGCATACAGCCCGTTAAAAGCCCTGTTCATAAGCGGTGAACCGTCGCTTGATTTCAGACTGCTCCAATCATTCTCTATCGTCGAGGAATTAAAGCCGGGCGAAGATACAGATACGAGTACTTTGCCTGTAGCCGGCTCCAGAACAACAACCGCCCCTCTGTAATTCTTTATCTTCGTATAAGCGTACTCGCTTAAAACGGCGTCTATGGTCAGCACGGCGTTGTTGCCGCGTATCGGTGTTCCGTCATAAATATTTCCGATTCTTTGCCGTATTTCTCCGTTAACCCGTTCAAGCTCAAAATTGAGTGAGGCTTCAAGCCCATACGAACCGACGCTTCCGAAATATCCAACGGTATGAGAGAGTGTCTTGCCGTAGCTGTACACCCTTTCCCCGGTTTCGTCGGTTTCCGCAAGCGAAACAAGATTTCTGTCGTAAATCACGCCTCGAACTATTTGCCTATCTGTTACGCCCAAACGCTTGTTGTACGGATTGGTGATTATCGAAGAGGCATCAAAAACCGCAAGTTTCAACACGTAGGCACATATAACACCGAGCATGATAAATATAATTGCCGAAGAGATTTTCAGTTTCCGGTTTAGTTTATTGTTCATCCGGCACCTCGTCTTCATCATCACCGGTAATTGCTTCTGAATGCGCGTACTGTAAAATTCCTGACATAACCAACGATACAAATGCGGATGTTCCGCCGTAGCTGACAAGAGGCAGAGTCACTCCCGTTATCGGGAGCAGCCCGATATTCGCTCCGAGTATTACAAACACCTGTACTGCCAACAGAGCCGAAAAACCGAAGGCCGAAAGAGAGACAAACCTTGTTTTTGCCAACTTGGCGGACTTTATTCCGCTATACACCAAAGCACCGTAGGCGGCAATAAGCGCAAGGGCGATAAACAGCCCAAGCTCTTCGGTAACTGCCGCAAATATAAAATCCTTCTCGACAAAGGGTATCTTCGAGGAGTAGCCTCGCGTCAAGCCGCTGCCAAACGGCAGATACGTACAAATCGCGAACAGAGACATAATAAGCTGATAGCCGCTCGAATCGGCATGCTTAAACGGGTTGAGCCAGCCGTCGATTCTGTAGGTTATATGGCCGAAATGCTGCGGGAAAAGCCTGTAACCGAGAAGCATGGCGGCAACAGCGCCTGCCGCAGCCATAAAAATGAGTATCTTTTTACCTCCGGCAACATAAAACATCAGCACAAAGGTGAGAAAGAAGATTACCGCTCCCCCGAGGTCTTTTTGCACAACCAAAACGAGAACAAAAGCCGCGGCGGAAGCGCAGCCGAAAAGCTGTCTTCTCAGGCTCGGCTCGTTTTTAAAAAAAGCAGCGAGATAAAACACAAACAGCAACTTTGCGATTTCAGACGGCTGGAAGCTGAATCCTCCGATCGCTATCCAGTTTTTCGCTCCGTATATCTCAGAGCCGAGTACTAAAACCGAGGCAACGATGCTTATGCCTGTCAAAAGATATACCGCCCAAAGCTTCGGCAGAAATTTGAGCTTGCGCATCAAAAAGGGAACAAGCATTGCGGCGGCGGCTCCCGCGGCTATGCTCGCAACCTGTTTCACCGCAAGCCCCGTGTTAAGCCGTGTTAAGCAGATTAGCCCTATATCAATCAAAAACAATACTCCGTTTGTTATAAGCGGATCGCCGTGCTTCCTCGAAAAAAAAGAATAAACGGAAATAACCGCGAGCGCGGAAAAGCATATAATCAACACACGCAATATGTCTTCACCGCTGTTTAAAGCAAGAAGCGAGAACGCGGTAACATGCGTGAGCATGAGCGCCGATGTCATCAAATACCTTGCACCGCCGGATTTTGCCGCGTACAAAATTATGCCGCATATAAACATAACGGCATACAATGCAAAAGCATATCTCGAAATTAAAACGGCAATATCGTACATATTTACTCCTCGCGGCTCTTTTGCCCCAAGAAAGTACTGATTAAATCAAGGGCTTGCCATATAAAACAGTCACTTCGCCCGAGAGGGCAAAGCCGGTTTTTCCTTCGTTTGTTACATATATCAGCGCTCCGTTGTCGGAGATACCGGTCGCCTTGCCTCGTATTACGGCACCGTTTTCGGTAAGCTCGATATCTTGTCCTATGTTTATGCAGCAACGGCGATATTCTTCCGTTATTTCTCTGCCGGAGCCGTTTTCCAACCGCGCATATTCACGGTTGAGACAGAGCATGAGTTCAGAAGCTGTTTCTGCCAAATCATAATTTTTTCCGGATATCAAAGAAAAAGACGAGGCTGTGTCTTTCAAATATCCTGGAAAGCATGTTTCGTTTATATTAACGCCTATCCCGACTATAACAGTCGTCTCGTCGCTTGCGCCGCCCGTAACGGTTTCAAGCAATATGCCGCAGATTTTTTTGCCTTTAAACAAAACATCGTTCGGCCATTTTATTGATGCTTCTATACCCTTGCTCTTAGCAAGCTTTTTAACCGCCAACGCAGAAAAAAAAGAATACAAATGCAGATTCTTAACCATATAGTCCGGCTTCGGCTTAAGAACGATGCTCATGTAAATACCTTCGCAGCGCTCCGACTCCCAAATCCGCCCGAATCTGCCCCTTCCTCCGGTTTGGCCGGCGGCAGCGACAACCGTTCCCTCGGCTAAACTGCGCGAGTTTTTCTTGGCGTAATCGTTTGTCGAAGAAATCACGTCAAAGGCAACAATTTCGCGGCCGATCAGTTCTTTCTGCTTTTCTATATTATACGGATAAGCGTAACTCATTGTTTGTTCTCCGTCTTATCTTTCAATTTCGCCATAAATTTTATCCTGTCGACAATAAATCTTTCGTGAACTCCGTCTCCGATGCATTGACCGTCACAGTAACAGGCGACTTTGAACACGAGTCTTGCCCTGTCGGTTTCGATAAGCTCGGCTTCGCAAACCACAGTCCGGCCGATTGCCGTGGCCGCGAGGTGCCGTATATTAACGACCGTGCCGACCGTCGTTTGTTCGTCCGAAAGCAGCGGCTGCACCCCTTTTGCGCAACAGCTTTCCATAAGCAGTATCATCGCGGGCGTGGCGAAAACCTCCATAGCTCCGCTTCCGATTGCAGCGGCAGAATCTTTAAACTCCACAAGCTTTTCGCAGTTGAATTTCATTCCCGTTTCCATAATAATAACCTCCGTCTGTCCCTCAATATTACAGCGGACACTGATTTGTTCGCCGGTTTACAGCAGTTCCGGGCTGCTTGCCGCTTCTACGTACAATCAGCCGCATTAATCAAATTAATACGGCTGAAAGCATAAGCGCTTAATATTTTTTTGGTATTAGAGTGAATTTGATTTAAGCGGGCTAAAATAAACTTGCTTATTCCGGCTTTTTAAATCATATTACTCGCCGGCAACGGGAGCCTCGGCTTCGGTCGGCTCTGTCAGAAAGTCCGCGACCGCGCTCTTTTTAACCACTCTCGAACTCTTGCTGCCGAGTATTTCTCTAAACTCGTCACCTGTTATCTTTTCCTTTGTCATGAGCACTTCGACAGCTTTGTGCATACTGTCGATGTTTTCTCTGATCAGACGCAGCGCAGTTTCGTAAGCCGTGCCTATTATGCGCTTGATTTCGCTGTCGATAATGCTCGCAATTTCTTCCCCGTAATTTCTGGCATGAGCCAAATCTTTCCCGAGGAACACTTCTTCGCTGTCACTTCCGAACTGTATCGGTCCGAGTCGCTCGCTCATACCGTACTTTGTCACCATATTTCTGGCAATCGAAGTTGCCCTCTCTATATCGCTTGAGGCTCCCGTTGATATATCGCCGAAAATAACCTCTTCGGCCGCTCTTCCGCCAAGGATGCTGACTATCGTGCTCTCCATATAGCTTTTAAGCGCATACATCTTGTCTTCTTCGGGCAAATGCATAGTATAGCCGCCCGCCATACCCGTCGGTATAACCGAGACTATATGCACAGGCTCAAGCTCAGTCAGTAGTTCTCTGACGATTGCGTGACCGACCTCATGATATGCCGTAAGTTTCTTTTCTCTTTCGGTTATTGCTCTGCTTTTCTTCTCTGTTCCTACTCCGACTTTTATAAACGCCTTGCGAAGCTCTTCCATGGTTATAGTGGTCTTGCCTTCTCTGGCGGTCAGCAAAGCCGCTTCGTTAAGCAGGTTCTCGAGATCGGCCCCCGTAAAGCCGGGAGTAGTTCTCGCGATTATTCCCAGATCAACATCTTTATCCAGAGATTTGCCGGTTGCGTGTATCTTGAGTATATCTTCTCTGCCCTTAACATCCGGTGTGTTAACGACTATTTTTCTGTCAAAGCGGCCCGGTCTCAACAATGCGGGATCCAGTACATCGGGGCGGTTTGTCGCCGCGAGTATAATTACGCCCTCGTTAACACCAAAACCGTCCATTTCGACAAGCAGCTGGTTAAGCGTTTGCTCTCTTTCGTCGTGACTGCCGCCCAGACCCGTACCTCTGCGTCTGCCGACAGCGTCGATTTCATCGATGAATATAAGACAGGGTACATTCTTTTTTGCCGTTTCAAATAAATCTCTGACTCGGGAAGCGCCAACGCCGACATATAACTCGACGAAGTCCGAACCGGAAATAGTATAGAACGGAACATTCGCCTCTCCGGACACGGCTTTTGCGAGCAGGGTTTTACCCGTTCCCGGCGGGCCGACGAGCAAAATACCCTTCGGTATTCTGGCGCCTACCTCCACGTACTTGCCGGGATGCTTCAGGAAGTCCACGAGCTCTTCGAGCTCCTTTCTCTCCTCGCACAGTCCGGCGACGTTATCGAATGTTATCTTGTTTTTGTCGTCAGTCATTTTCTTTGCCTTACTCTTACCGAAAGAGCCGGCCTTTGAGTTATTCGCGCCTCCGCCCTGCATCTGCCTCAGCATAAAGAAGAATACGCCGAAAAGCACGATAACGAACACAACCTGGAACAGCATCGACCACAACATGCCCGAGCTACTTGCGGATTTTGTAACAATAGCGACCGGTGCGCCCGTGTTTGTCTCGACGAGATAATAGTTGGCCTTCTCCATAAACGCCTGTATGCTCGGGACGTTCGCGGCATACTCTGTCTTATCTTCGAATATGGCGATAACACGTCCGTTATCGTTTACGTCGGCGCTGGGAGTTATTTCGAGTTTAACGAGTTTTTGTCCGTTAAATTCTTGGGTCTCGATAGCCTTCATAAGGTCGTTGTATTCAAACGCTACGGCATCCGGCTTTGAAAGCGTAAGCTTAAACGTCCATACTACAAAAAGAAGCACGACCAACAGGCCGAGATACAACGTGATAAAATTAATCGGTTTTTGCTTCGGTTTCGGTTTCTTTGTCATCAGGGTCCTTCTTTCCGGCCGCGACCGCTCTAAGTTGCGGCCGCGGCAAATATGCCACGGTTTACCGCGAAGTAAAATATACAGTCATTCATACGCGGATTTGAATATTTTAGCACACATAAATTATACGCGCAACAAGATTTAAGCTTTTGTTTTTTAAGCGTTCATTATTCCTATATAGCTCAGGTTTCTCATCTTTTGGTCAAAGTCCAACCCGTAGCCGACAACAAATTTATCAGGTATCGTAAAGCCTATGTATTCCGGCTTAACATCGTCCACAACACGCCTGTCAGGCTTGTCGAGCAGCGTGCACACTGCCAGGCTCTTGGGTTTTTGGCTGCGCAGGTGTTTCACGACATAGCTGAGCGTCCTGCCCGTGTCGATTATGTCTTCGACAAGCATGACGTCCTTCTCGAAAATCGGGCGTTTTAGATCCATCTCGATTTTTACTATGCCCGAACTCTCGGTTCCCGCGCCGTATGACGATATATCCATGAATTCATATTCAACGTCCAAATCAAGACTTTTCGACAGGTCGACCGTAAACATCACGCCGCCTTTTAGTATACATATTATAAGCAAAGTTTTCCCCGCATAGTCTCTTGTAATCTGCTCGCCCAGTTCTTTTATTCTCCTTTGGAGCTCTTCCTCTCCTATCATTACATCAACGTTTTCGAGTTTACGCATTCAGTCCTCCCTAAATATGTACGCATAAAGAAGCGCCTTGCTTTGTTTGTCCGCAAAGAATTTCCCGTTTGCGGCAAAATTTATTTTTTCACTGTCATCCAGGATAACAAGCACATTTTTACCCGAGCATAGGAGCGGGATAAAAGCTCTTCGCTCACGGTCCGTTTTTTTGTCTATGAACCAGTCCTTGAGCTTCTTTGTAAACAAGTCGCCGTTTTGCCTTGTCCGGACGGTTAGTTCATCGGTTATTTTATCATAATCAAAAATTTTAGTACATAGCAATTCTGAAAAACCGAACTGTTTTTCTTCAAGCGAAAGCAGGACGGATATACCCGAGTCCGGTACGATAGTCTTTTTGCCCGGCTCGCAGCTCAGGCAAAGTTCGCTGTTCTCCTTCATCCGGTTTTCGATTATCAGTCTTTCGTAGCTCTTTCTCGCCGTCAATCCGTAGGGCAATTCGATTTTTCTGCCTGTTTTTCCGTCTTTTATATCCAGAACGGCGTCGATGTGCCGCATATCTATATCTTTCAAGCTCTTCGCAGCCGTCTTTAAGGCAAGCCTGATTATCTCCTTCACGATAAACACATCGTTTTTGTTCAGTTCGGCGATTTTAACGCTTAAACTGCCGTTTTCGTCCGAGGAGCAGAGCCTGAAACGCTCGCTTACTATCCTCTGCGTAAAACTCTCGCGCTCGGAACTCAGTTCGGACAGCCTGAGAAGCGCTTCAGTAACCGAGCCGTTAAAATCTCTTTCCAGATACGGTATCAAAACGTTTCGTATCTTGTTTCTTGTGTAGTCGTTTTGAAAATTAGTCGAGTCGCTTCTGAAGCTCTTTCCGGCTGCGGCAATATATTCTTCGATCTCTTCTCTGCCGCAGCCGAGAAGAGGGCGGACTATATTCCCGCGAACAGGCGGAATGCCCGCCAGGCCTTTGATACCCGTGCCCCTCAATATTCTGTGCAGCACTGTTTCGGCATTGTCGTTTCTGTTGTGCGCAACAGCGATTTTATCGGCACTTCGCTCTGATCTTATCTCCTCGAAAAATTCATACCTTCGTTTTCTGCCTGCTTCTTCAACCGTTATGCCTTCGGCGGCAGCTACAGCCGGGATGTCATCTTTCCGGGAGACAAACTCCGTTTCATACTCGGCGCAGAGTTTTTTGCAAAAACTCTCGTCTTCGTCGGCTTCCGAGCCGCGTATCCCGTGGTTAAGATGAACCGCGCAAAGCTTGAGCGAAAACGAAGCCCTCAGTTCGCAAAGCAGCAAAAACAAGGCAACGGAATCCGCGCCGCCGGAAAGCCCGATGATTACTCCGTTGCCTTTTTGAAGCATGTCATGCTTTGCTATAAATTCACATGCCTTTCGGTACAAAATCGGTTTCAATTTTATCCCTCGGTCCCAAACATTCGCGATAAATCCGGAGAGTGTTTCCGCGTTTATACATTATATCAAAATGACTTGCTTTTGCAAGCAAGTCACAAGCACTGCTATTACTTCGGCAACAAAACATAACAAAACCGCGTTATGTTTTGTTGATATTACCGCGGAAGTTAAATACCGCATAAAATACTTACGCGGTTACTCGTGCCGAAGTAATACCCCGTCGGTTCCTATGTCTGCACAAGGGCCACGCGCAAACTCCGAAACATTCTAGCTGAAAAACATTGCGTTCATCACGAGCGCAAGCATCACACAGCAAAAGACTATCACAAAGTTCAGTATGAAATTGCTGCCGGAGTTTTTTTTCTTTGGATTCACGGGGATAACTGCTGCGTTTCCGGCAGCAACCTCGCTGTATACCGTTTGCATACGGGTGCTTTTTCCCGATACTTTTCCGGAAGTAAGATAGCGCTCGACTATTGATTCCGCTTCCTTTACAAAGTCCTTAGGTACTCCTCCCGCATCGCTGCGCATTATAAATATTGCCTGCTCATACCATTTTGAGCCTTCTCCGTGAATCAGTATGACTTTTTTGCTCTGTTCCATTTATTCCTCCCGTTGTTTACTCAGTCAACAGTTATGTATCCGGTAATTGATCCCCCGATTAAACCACGCGGTTTAATCACTCCTTTACACCGGCCACGGAGGCCTATGGGGGATTGAGGCGACAAGTTCAGCAAATGGTTAATTGCCGCATCGATACACCCTTTAAAAGGATTATTTACCTTTTTATACCTGTTTAAACCAAAGGGAAGAATAATTTAGCATAAGCGGAGCAAAATCCGTACGATGACCCCGAGGGGCTATCTCACTGTCCCGTATTCCCATTCGATTATGCCGCCAAAATCACAGACATTCGTATAGCCCATGTTCAGGAGCATCATGGCCGCCGCCGCACTTCGTCTTCCGCTTCGGCAATATATCAGTATCGGCGCGTCCTTATCGGGAAGCTCGGATGTCGCACGGTGTTTTATTTCGAAATCCGGCAGGAGTTTTGAGTTTTTTATATGAGCCTGTTTGTACTCCTCCTCGGTACGCACATCCAGGATTACACACTTTGTGCTGTCGATTACCCTTTTTGCCTCTTCCTGAGTAATGCGCCTATACATAGATGGATTGTTCATATTTCCTCCGGAGTATTTTATTAGCCATTGGGTGATATTAGGGAGTTACCGTCCTATTCTTGTAAGTGCGGGCAATATCACTTTCAAAAGTGTGCCGGTGAGAGTGCCCATCAAAACTCCGCTTATAACCAGCACGGGGAAATAGTACAGCACATCAAGCGTGCCCATAATAACGCAGTAAGCGGCAATCTGACCGAAATTATGCATGATCGCGCCGCAAACGCTTAAGAGCAGATAGGAAACTTTATCTTTAAACAGCTTACGAAGCAGTATGATAAAAAAGATCGAACACAGGCCGCCGGAAATGCTCAAAGCAAAAGCGGTGAAGCTTCTTGTCAGCAAAATAAACACCGACTTTGCAACGGTTAATCCGACCGCTTCTTTATGGCCGATGAACAACACACAGTACATCGATACAATGTTTGCAAGCCCGAGTTTCATCTGCGGCGGCAAAAAAGGAATCGGCGGTATTAAGGACTCGAATATAGAAAGTACTATCATAAGGGACAGGAGCATCCCGGTATTTGCTACATGTTTCGCTTTTATACCTATACCCCCGCTCACTTTGCCACAGCGTCAACCTCGGGTCCGCTGCCGCTTATGATACGTATCATAAGCCTGTTTGGAAGACAGGTTGCGCTCTCGCCGACATATTTGATAAATCCGGCTCTTTCGCATATTTTATCGGGACAATCGGACTGTTTAAATCTGACAGCTCCTTCTTTGATCTCTATTATAACGTTCTCTTCTCCAAACACTGAAAACTCGCGGTTTTCTCCGAGCGATACCGTCATTCTTTCTCCGCCGATTTTGATTATTTCGCACTCGGCACCCCTTGTCCGGAGCAAGAATGTAACAAAAAGCAGCGAGAGGGCAGCCACAATAATTACCGATATTATTACCGCGTCTCGCTTTTTAATAAATGTTGGCATATAATTCAAATTCTCTCCCGTTAAACGAGTAGTAAATAACGCAAAACAGTTATGCAAATTTTGGTATTATTACCATAATTTGCTGTTTATTTTATGTAGCCTGTATATTGACACACAATTCTCTCAAATGCATAATACATACTAGCATTACGCACACTAGAAAGCAACCCAGAAAAACATGCAAAATCTATTCGGAGGTGTGCATTGAGAAAGATAGTAATACTCGGCGCGGGGTATGCGGGGATATTATGCGCAAAAAAACTGGAGAAGTCTCTTAAAAAACTTCGCCTTGCGGACGGTGTCGAAATCAGCATTATCGATAGGCATCCGTTCCACACTATGCTGACCGAGCTTCACGAGGCGGCCTGCCACAGGGTGCCCGAGGACAGCATAAAAATCAGTCTGAAGAAAGTTTTTGCGGGCAGAAAAGTTAAGATTGTGACAGACACAATCGAACGCGCGGATTACAAAGCCAAGAAACTTATCGGTACAAACGGCGAATACAGCTATGATTATCTCGTTATGTCCAGCGGTTCGCAGCCGGCATATTTCGGCGTTGAAGGCGCAAAAGAAAATGCTCTTAAACTATGGTCCTATGAAGACGCTGTAAAACTCAGAGAGCATATACCCGAGATGTTCAGAAGAGCGGCTTCCGAAACAAATATGGACGAAAAGCGCAAGCTGCTGACATTTTTTGTCGTCGGCGCAGGCTTTACAGGCGTTGAAACCGTCGGAGAGCTTGCCGAGCTTGTTCCGATATTGTGTGAACGCTTCGAGATTGACAGGCGGCTTGTAAAAATAGTTAATGTCGATTTAATGGACAGGGTTTGTACTATACTTCCGCCAAAACTGTCCGCGAAAGTGCAAAAGCGTCTGGAGAAAATGGGCGTTGAGCTGATGCTGAAGACCGGCATAGCAAAGGTCGGCACAGACAGTATCGAACTCAAGACCGGAGAAAAGACAACAACGATTCCGGCTCATACGGTTGTTTGGGCTGCCGGTGTCGAGGCATCTGAAATATCGAAGTCTTCGTCCGAATTGGGCGCGGGGCCGAGAGGACGTGTTCAAACCGACGAGTATCTTCGCTCGGTTAACGACAGTTCCGTTTATATAGGCGGGGACAACATACATTATACGCCTGAAGGCGAAAAAAGCCCCGTACCGCAGATGGTTGAAAACAGTGAGGCTTCGGCGGAAACCATAGCACATAACATTATTGCGGACTTATCAAAAAAAGGCACAATGCAAAGTTACAAGCCCAAATTTCACGGCGTTATGGTGTGCGTCGGCGGGCGTTACGGCGTAGCAAATGTCGGGCTTCCGGGGAAATTCTTCTCGCTCCCTTCGTTTTTTGCTATGTTCGCAAAGCATTTTATAAACTTGGTTTATTTTGTTCAGGTTCTGGGCTGGAACAAGATATCCGACTATTTGGGCCATGAATTTTTTACTATACGCAACAAACGAAGTTTTGTCGGCGGGCATTTTTCGAACAGGTCGCCGAGCTTTATGCTCGTGCCTCTGAGAATATTCCTAGGGGCGATGTGGCTGTACGAAGGGCTGCAAAAAGTCGGAGAGGGCTGGCTAAAAGAGGCGAAGCTGCAAGAGTTTTTTGCCGGGGCAAATTCGTTCTACGACAGTATACTCAAGGGCGGGGCAGACGTTGTGTCCTCCGCGACGAGTGAAGTTGCCGCTGTCGGCAAAACGCTGATTGACTTCAACATATTTAATCTTGTCAAGATAATTCTTGTCGAATCCGGAGAACCGGCATTCAAAATTCAAGTCGGTGCAGCGGATTTGGTTATAAACAAGTTTGTACTTGGCAATATTACGGTTGAAGGAATTTTCCAATACATTATTGTACTTTCCGAAATCGCAATCGGACTCGCGCTTATCGCGGGGCTGTTTACGACACTGTCGTCACTGTACTCCCTTGTGCTTCAAATGCTGTTTGTGACATCGACGGGTTTGTTTATGTCGTCTTGGTGGATGATTTTTGCCGCCGTTGCGCTTTTGTTTGGAGGGGGAAGAGCTCTGTCTCTCGACTACTACTTTATGCCTTGGCTGAAAGCACGGTGGAAAAAAATAAATTTTGTGAAGAAACGGTATATTTACAATGATTGATAACAAGGCTTATGATTTTTGCGAAGCTGTCGGCGCTGCCGACGCGCTTACGGAAAGCTCACTCAAAAAAGCTCGAGGTGATATAGGCGAGCTGACCGGCTATGTATCAAGATCCAGAGGAAAGGCTCTCAGGTCGAAGATTGTTCTTGCGTCCTCTGCCGATGAAAACGGTCGCATACCCGGCGATGCGGTGAAGCTCGCGGCGGCTATAGAAATACTGCATCTTGCAACGCTCGTACACGATGACGTTATAGATGATGCCGATTTGAGACGCGGAGAACAGAGTGTTCAGAGCAGATACGGAAAGCGCAGGGCCGTAATCCTCGGAGACTACTTGCTGACGCTTTCGCTAAAATCGGTCGGAGACTTGCGCGAAAAGTACGATAACGACAGATACAGGGGGCTTGCCTCCGAATTCTTCGCTATACTTCACAAAATATGTCTGGGCGAGCTCAGGCAATTCCGAAATAATAACAATCTGACTCTCGTTCCTATTGAGTATATGAAAATTATATCCGGGAAAACCGCAGCATTGTTCAAGCTGTCGGCGGCAGCAGGAGCGGTCGCGGGCAACGCCGAAAGGTCAGAGCTGACAAGGCTGAAGAACTTCGGTTATAATATGGGCATGATGTTTCAGATAATTGACGATTGTAAGGATTACGAGTCGAAGGAAAGCAGCGCAAAAAAAACCGTTCAAAGCGATATAGAGCAGGGTGTGATCACTCTGCCTCTAATACTGGCGATGAACGACGATCCAAAGATTTGCGCCGGAGCCGAGTCGGTAATTTTTGGCGGAGCGAACCCAAAAGATTTTTGCCGTGAAGTCGTCGATGCAGGCGGAACAAAAAAATCGATGGCTCTCGCGCTCAAGTTTTACGAGAAGGCAAAAAAATTCTTAGACAATACCGGCAACAACGCAAGAACGGCTCTTTTGTCCGATATTTTGGAAAAATCGGCTCAGGACTGCAAGATAGGCATTACGGCAGTATAGCCTAAATAATGCAAAGTAAGCCCGCGAAGCAAGGATTAATAGTTGTTAAGGAAGCAATATAAAAGGTTTTGCGGCGGATCGGGATTTTGCCTATACGCCATAACTTAATAATCAAAAGCAAAAAGCAAAAGCAAAAATAATCAGAAGACAGGTGACAGAATTTTATGAAAAAACTGACAGCAACAATTTTGGCAGCAATACTCGTCAGCGCGATATCTTCGGGCTGTATAAGTGACAACAAGACGACTGAGCCACCGACACAAACCCAGACTCAAACTGCGGGCCAAACAGAAGTAACCGAGACAACTACTCAACCGGTGACTACGGATGCGGTTACATCGGCTTCACCCAAAGAAAGCTCTGATCCCGCAGCTTTGAAGAACGGCCTTTCGGCTGACGGATATTGGATTTTTGCGGTTCTTTCGGATGTAACTGTTGAGGACGAAATCAATGTTGACGGCGTTTTCCATTCTAAGGGCGACGACGCTCAGCCGGTTTACAGAAAGCTCGCGCTATATGCTCAGGACGCTGACAGAAATGTAACCGCCGAGTATACTTTGACAGTTCCGAAAATGAACGTTACTTCTCCGAACTTCAGAATACAAAACGGTACGGTTAAAGGTGATATATACGTTGATGCGGAAGGTTTCGAACTTTTCACCTCTACTGTAGACGGAAACGTATACTTTAAGACTCAGGCTCAGCTTGACAGCGCTAAACTGTCCGAAGGAACCATAACGGGCGAGACAAAAGTAGGCTTCTGATTGCCAAACGCTTCGGCGAAAAACGCATGAACGGAACCTTAAGTATTTTGATATTGCCGTAATAGCTAAGGAATCAGCTTCGACCTGTAGCGGTTGTAGCTGATTCCTTCGTGCATACGGCGTTATCCAAAGAAGCATTATCACTTCGGCAACAAAACATAGCGAAAGCGCTATATTTTATTACCGAAGCAGTAGCTCGTTGAAGTCTCTGCGGCGTTGCTCGGACACTTTAACGAAATGAGGTATGTATGAAAAAACAGCTGCAAATTTCGGTGTTTCTGATGCTTTGCTTCATGCTTTTACAAGCCGGCTGCATAGAAAAGAAACCTAAAAAGTTCACATCCGAGTTCGCAGGACCGTTTGATACTTATATGATTATTACAGGCTATGCTCTGAACGAAGAAAAATTTAACGACACCGCTGAGAAAATATCATCAAAAATGCAGCGGTTGAACAACATTCTGGATGTTTATAACGATTACAGCGATTTAAACAATATTAAGACTGTGAACGATAACGCGGGGCTGGCTCCCGTTAAGGTTCCGCATGAGCTAGTCGATATGCTTACGTACGGAAAGCTGGCATATGAGATAACAAACGGCAGCGTTAACATAGCTCTCGGACCGGTAACACGCTTGTGGCGCGATTTTAGAGATAAAGCGCTTCTTGACCCCATGTCGGCAAAACTCCCCACGAAAGAAGAATTGGAAAAGGCCGGCAAGCTTTGCGATATTAACTATGTCATCATAAATGCCAAGAACGACACGGTTTATCTGGCAAAAAAAGGTATGTCTCTCGATATCGAAGCAATCGCAAAAGGCTATGCTGCAAAGCAGGCAAAAGAATATGCCGTGCGCTACGGATTGAGCGCCGCGGTTATAGATATTGGCGGAAATATCGTTACCTTCGGCCGGCCGGATAAAAACAACGAAAAATTCCGCATAGGCATAGCAAACTCCGATATAACATCCGAGCCTGTTTACGATATCGTAAACGTAAGAGATTGCTCCATTGTCACAAACGGAGGCAACAAACAGTTTTATGAAGTTAACGGTGTTCGCTATAATTTTTTGATTGATCCTGTCACGCTTATGCCTGCGTCCGGGTATTCAAGCGTAACGGTAGTAAGCAACGACCCGGCGATATCCGATATACTGAGCGCGGCACTTTTTATACTCTCGCCCGAAAAAGGCGACGAGATTGCGGACAGGTACGGTGCTGCCGTTATCCGGATTTTTCCGGATTTCAGCGTTTTGGTAAATGAAAATTATACACTGGTGTCGGATAAGTTCGCAAAAACTCCCGAAACCGGGCAATAAAACCGGTGAAACATTGCTGCTTGAACGATTTGATATTTCTGTAACAGGAAAGGCTCAAAATGTACTATAAAGATTTACGGCATTTTATTGATGTGCTCGAAAAAAACGGCGAATTGATACGCATTGACGCGGAAGTTGACGCCGAGCTTGAAATAACCGAAATCACGGACAGGGTCTCCAAAAAAAACGGCCCCGCCCTTTTGTTCACCAATGTTAAAAACTCGGAGTTCCCTGTGCTCATAAACGCCGTCGGGAGCTACAAACGCATGGCAATGTCTCTCGGAGCCGAAAATCTCGATGACATAGCCGAGGAAATACTCGATTTTATGGACTTTTCGAATTACGCAAGCTTGGCTGACAAAATAAAATCAATACCAAAGCTTGCTCCGCTGGCGTTTATATTCCCTGTGAAAGTCAGCAACCCGCCTTGTCAAGAGGTGGTTTGCGAACCCGATTTGGATAAGTTGCCGATTTTGAAATGCTGGCCGGACGACGGCGGGTGTTTTTTCACAATGCCGCTCGTGTTTACGAGGAATCCGGAGACCGGCGCGCAGAATATGGGCATGTACAGGCTTCAAAAATATGATAAGAAAACAACCGGGATGCACTGGCACATCCATAAGGACGGCAGGGACAATTTTAACACTTACAGGCGCTTGGGTATAAAGAGAATGCCCGTCTCGGTGGCTATCGGCTGCGATCCCGCAACTGTATATGCCGCAACCGCTCCTCTGCCGAAAATGATAGACGAGCTGCTTTTTGCCGGTTTTTTGCGCAAGCATGCCGTCAAGACGGCAAAATGCGTCACGAACGAGCTTTATGTTCCCGCAAATTCAGAGTTTGTTCTCGAAGGTTATGTCGATACGGACGAGTTGCGCGAGGAAGGGCCTTTTGGAGACCATACGGGTTATTACTCGCTTAAGGATATGTATCCGGTTTTTCATATAGAGAAAATTACTCACAGAAAAAAAGCGATTTACCATGCGACCATAGTCGGGAAGCCGCCTATGGAGGATTGCTATATTGGCAAGGCTACGGAGAGAATATTCCTGCCGCTTATAAAATTGCAGGCTCCCGAAATTATTGATATGAACTTTCCTCTGGAAGGCGTGTTTCACAACTGCGTCATCGTATCGCTTAAGAAAAGCTTTCCCAAGCACGCGAAAAAGGTCATGCACACGCTCTGGGGCATGGGGCAGATGATGTATACCAAGATGATTATAGTAGTGGATGAAAGCGTTAATCCTCACGATATAAGCACGGTCATGTGGAAGGTGTTTAACAACATAGACCCGATGCGGGATCTCGTCATATCCGAAGGGCCACTCGACGCTCTCGACCACGCATCCGATCACCCGCACTTTGGGCACAGGCTAGGTATCGACGCAACAAAAAAACTTCCGTCAGAGGGGCATTTGAGGCCTTGGCCCGATGATATCGAAATGAGCGATGAGATTAAAAAACTCGTTGAAAAACGTTGGCAGGATTATGGTATTAAATTATGATTTTGAAGCTTCGCGCTAAAATCAGAACTTACGGCGAACTGGTTATGTTTTCACATAGCCTTTTTTCGTTGCCGTTTGCTGCAATGTCTATGCTATGGGCCGCAAAAGGTTTTCCGAGCGCTTTGCTGATGCTGAAAATACTTATCGCTCTTCTGGCGGCCAGAACAGGCGCAAACGCTTATAACCGCTATGCCGATAGAAAAATCGACGCAAAAAACGAAAGAACAAAGCACAGGCATATCCCGGCGGGCAAGGTGCGCGCATCAGAAGCTCTTGTATTGTCTCTTGTTTGTTTCGCGGTTTTCGAGCTTGCCGCCCTCAGCATAAATATGCTGTGCCTACTGCTTTCTCCCGTGGCTCTTTTGCTGTTCTTTGTCTATTCGTACACAAAAAGATTTACGATGTTTTGCCACGCCGTCTTGGGAACGGCCTGTGCCGGAGCCCCCGTAGGCGCGTGGCTCGCGGTAACGGGCAGACTTGATTTCACGCCGTTTGTAATCGGTTTTGCCGTATTGATGTGGGTAGCGGGTTTTGACATACTTTATAGCATGCAGGACATAGAATTTGACAGAACGCATAGTCTCTATTCCGTTGCTGCCGGTTTCGGAGAAAAAGGCGCCGGGTTCATTTCCGCGTTTATGCATGTTCTTGCCGTTGTAACGTTGCTTATGCTTTGCCCGCTTGTAGGCGCAAAAACGCTTTACGTTGTCGGTGTCTTAATGTGCGCGGTGTTGCTTGCGGCCGAGCACTTGATAGCAAAACCGTCGAAACCGGGTGCCATGCAATGGGCTGCTTATCATATTAACCAGATAGTTGCCGTTGTGTTTTTTGTATTCGCGTTTGCAGACTTTGTTTTGAGGGGCTAATGATAAAATGAGGATTGTTGTTGGAATAACCGGTGCATCCGGCAGTATTTTGGGCATAAAGCTTGTCAGGCAGCTGCTTTTGCACAATTGCGAGCTAAGACTCGTTTTCACGGAAAACGGGAAAAAAGTTACGGAATTTGAGCTGAAACAAGAGTTTGATGAACTTGTCAAAGATTTGTCGCTGCTCGGTAATCTTGCCATTGAGGACAACGGCAATATGTTTTCGGCGATTGCAAGCGGCAGCTTTCCCTGTGACGCGATGATAATCAGCCCGTGCTCGATGGGCACACTCGCAAAGATAGCCTGCGGAATCTCGGACAGCCTGATTACAAGGGCGGCTGATGTAACGCTCAAGGAAAGAAGGCCGCTTATACTGGTCGCGAGAGAAAGCCCGCTAAACGCGGTTCAACTCGAAAACATGCTGAAACTCGCAAAACTCGGAGTTTGTATTGCTCCTCCGATCCCGGATTTCTATAACGGTCACGCGACAACAGACGAAATCACGGACAGCTTTACGGGAAGGATAATGCGGCTGGCGGGGATCGAAAATAAACTGTTTCGGGAGTGGGGCGGAAGTGTTTCTTGTTGACAGGCTTACGGTTTTGTATAAAAACGGGGCGGGGTTAAAAGATGTGAGTCTTTGCGCCGAAAGCGGTTCATGCGTCGGGCTGATGGGCGTCTCGGGAGCGGGTAAGAGTACGCTGGCAAAGGCGCTTTGCGGTATACTTCCGATTATAAGCGGCTCCGCAACGCTTGACGGAGCGGTGCTGGCCCCGAAAACGCATACAATCGGTTATGTGGATCAGAGCTGTTCCCTTTACCCGTGGCTTACAGTGGAAAAAAACATACTGCTCGGTATAAAAGTTAAACGGAAAAACTTGGACAAAAACCTTTGGGACTCTGTCGAAAGAGTGCTCGGCATCAAGCAGCTTCTAAGGCGCTATCCCGGAGAGCTTTCGGGGGGCGAAAGACAGAGAACGGCGCTTTACCGCAGCTTTATACTAAAGCCGGACTTGCTCGTACTCGATGAGGCCTTTTCCTCTCTCGATGAAGAGGCGGCAAGGATTGCCGGGAATTTGCTGACGGAACTCAGGTTGCTTTATAAACCGACTGTTTTGTTTATATCTCATAAAACAAGTGAAGTTATGAGAGTTTCCGACAGTGTATTCGTCCTGGAGAACGGCTGTTTGAACCGGAAAAACTCTTTGGTGGCAAACAATGTTTAAAAAACTGTTAAAAGCCGTCTGTCTGACAGCGGTACTCATAGTGCTGTGGTATGCGTTTTCGGCTATAGTCGGGAAACCGTTTGTTCCGATGCCTCATACCGCCTTGGCGGCATTTGCAAACGGATTTTTTACAAAAATCGTTCCGCATTCGCTTTACAGCCTTGCGCGTATTACCGCGGCTGTTTTTGCCGCTGTTTTGAGCGGCTATACGGCAGGGCTTTGGATAGGCTGCTCCGATAGGGCAGACTCGCTTGTTTTTCCTCTTGTCAGCGTTATATATCCCGTGCCCAAAATAGCATTTTTGCCTGTAATTATGCTTTTGTTCGGTCTCGGCGAATTAAGCAGAATTATTTCGGTATACATAATTATCGTGTTTCAAATCGTTGTCACGGTAAGAGATAACCTGAAATCTGCCGATCCTTCGCTTTATTACCCTTTGACCGCTCTTAACGCAGGGAAATGGGACACACTTCGCTTCCTTCTTATCCCGGTAACGCTCAAAGGGCTTGTTTCTTCGGTCAGAACCGCTCTGGCAACGTCTTTGTCCGTACTGTTCTTCTCGGAAACCTTTGGCACGGACCGCGGACTCGGTTTTTTTATAATGGATTCCATGTTCAGAGTGAACTATGCCGAAATGTACGCCGGCATACTGGCGATAGGCCTGATCGGGGGGGCACTGTTTTACGTTCTCGGAATCATCGAAAAAAAGTTTGTAAAGTAAGCGCCGATTAAACCGCAGGGTTTAATCGGGGATCAATAACAAAAATACATTCAAACGAGGTAGATTTTAATGAGTAAAAAAATAATGTTTCTTTTAGCCGGCGTAATGCTTTTATGCGCCTCGTGTTCTCCACAGAAAAATGTGTCTTACGAAAACGTTAAGTTCCGCATAGGACTGATGCCGGACGTGACCGGCGTACCGTTTGTTGTCGGCAGAGACGAAGGTTTTTTTGCCGCAAACGGCATAAATATAGAAATAGTTACGTTCAAGAGCGCACAGGACAGAGATTTTGCGCTTTCGGCAGGTCAACTGGACGCAACGTCCTCAGATATTATTTCGCTGCTGCTCTTTAACGAAAGCGGAACAAAAATGACTTCCATAGGCCGGACAGACGGGCGCTACGGTCTTGCGACCGGCACTTCGGGCGTTAAAAGCTATTCCGATTTCAGCGGAGGGAAAATCGGGCTTTCATTTAACACACTTATGGAGTACATGCTCGATATGAAAATAGAAAGCGGCGATATCGACTTAAGCAAAATCGAAAAAACGAGCGTGCCCGCACTCCCGCTTCGCTTGGAAATGCTGAACAACGGCCAAATCGAAGCGGCAATGCTTCCGGAGCCGATGGCTTCCAGTGTTTCCGAAACGGGTTCCGTGCTCCCTCTTTTAGACTCGGAATCTCCGAAACCATCGGTGCTTCTTGTCACAGCCGAGTATTTGGCCGCGAACGACGGTATCTGCGAAAAAATCGAGAAAGCCTACAACGAGTCGGCCGCTTATCTAAACAAAGGCTCGGCCGATTACTCAAAATGTATTTCCGAGCTAAGCCTGCCCGAAAACAGTGACTTGTCATTATTCGTACCGTACAACAAGCTCGAAAAAACCGATGAAAGCGAATTTTTATCTGTGCTTGAATGGGTTAAGCAAAAAGATCTAGTCAAGGGCGAATATGAATACAAGAATCTGGTTGTGAGGTAGTGCATGCCGCTTTAGTCCGGCCCGGACGCTTTATTTCTTTCTTTACAATCTTTTTTGGCTAACTCGCAATTATCGCCGCGTAAGTATTTTATGCAGTATCTAACTTCCGCGGTATTAACGAAAAGAATGGACTGACAAATTTGAGAAAAATATGTTTTGCGTTACTGATAATATGCTGCGCACTTTCAGCCTGCTCTAAAAACCCGGGAGATTCGGTCGGCTCCGGTATGAGAAAGCACAGCGCTGAATATGCCGATTTGTTTGACACCTCTGCAGAATTTACCGCGTTTACGGCGACCGACGACGATTTTGCCGAGTATTCCCGAGCATTTCAAACGGAAGTATCCGAGCTTACGAAGCTGTTCGATATTTACAACGAATACCCGGGAGTAAACAATCTTTATACTGTAAACAAAAACGCGGGAGTTGCACCTGTAGAGGTTGACGCGAGAATAATCGACATGCTTTCTTTTTCGGTCGAGGCATATGAAAAGACAGACGGAGCCGTAAATGTCGCGCTCGGTCCCGTTCTCAAAATATGGCACGATTTCAGGGAGGAGGGTATGGCTGACCCGGAAGCGGCAAGACTTCCGGAACTCGAGGATTTAAAAGAGGCCAAAAAGCTCTGTGACATAAATAACGTTATAATCGACAGAGAAAAAAGCACCGTGTTTCTTGCAAAACCGGGCATGTCTCTCGATGTCGGCGCGGTAGCGAAGGGTTATGCCACAAAGGTCGCCGCAGTTAAACTGAAAGAAATGGGCTGCGGGTCCTTTGTAATCAACATGGGCGGCAATGTCTATGTCGGCGGGAAACCGGCGGAAAAAACTAGGCAGTATTGGGGAGTCGGCGTGCAGGATCCCGGCTTCGGATCGGGCAACATATTCGATACAATATACCTAAACGATAAAGCGATAATAACAAGCGGAAATTACCAGAGATATTATACGGTAAACGGCAAGAATTACTGCCATATTATCGACCCCGAAACGCTGTTCCCGTCCGAAACATTTGCCGGTGTAACGATTATCTGCGAAGACGCGGCTGTCGGAGATATGCTTTCAACAGCGCTTTTCATCGTGCAAAAAGACAAGGGCGAAAAACTGCTTGCCGAGTTCGGAGCCGACGCGCTTTGGATCGACGACAACGGCGGCATAAGTTATACAGACGGCTACAAGGCCGTATCTTCAAATCTCTCCGGTTTTACAAACAACGGCGCTCCGAAGCAGCGCTGAAAATCCACTGTTTCCGCTTTGGTTAAGCAGCGCGTTTTTAGCGGTTTATTGCGTTCGCGCAGCGGTCTTTGCGCCGAAAAGGAGCAAAACAAACTTTTCCTTGTGTAAATGATTATTTTTGCTATAATCAATTATAAAGTTGGAAAAATTAATTAATCCTATACATCTTTACCGGAGGGAAACATGATACTGTCAGGCTTGGAAATCAAGAAAAAACTCGGAAAAGAAATAATTATCGAACCGTATACGCCGTCAGCGCTTAACCCGAACAGCTACAATCTAAAGCTTCATAACGAGCTGCTTGTATACGAAGACGACCTGCTTGACATGAAACGTCCGAACAACTACCGCTCGCTCACTATTCCCGACGACGGTCTTGTACTGACACCCGGCAAACTCTATCTCGGAAGAACCCATGAATTTACTCAAACAAAGAATTATATACCTATGTTGGAGGGACGCTCATCTATCGGCAGGCTCGGCCTATATATCCATGTGACCGCGGGGTTTGGCGATGTGGGTTTTTCGGGATTTTGGACGCTTGAGCTTCACTGCGTTCAGCCTATAAAAATATACCCTTTTGTTGAGATATGTCAGATATATTACCACAAAATCGAAGGCGATTATGTTGAATACACATCGGGAAAATACCAGAACAACAAAGGAATACAGCCCAGCCTTCTTTATAAAGATTTTGAAAAGAAATAGCGGAGGACTGTATGAGCGATATATTGACAAACTTTGTTTCTGCAAGAAAAAAACTTCTTGATGTATTTAAGTGCAAGGATGATTTCCCCATAAAGGTGTTTCTTGAGCACAGATGGAACATAACGGATCAGGAAGGCGTAATCTTTGTTAACTATTATATCGATAATGTTGAACGAAACTCCGCGGTTGTCGTAAAAAAAAGCGGAAGCCCGCTTATATATAAATACGCGTCGTATACTATGGTGATAGCGATAGACTGTATAAAGTTCGCGTATATTTTCAAGAACGAATTAAAAGATTGCGAGTAGGTGAAAACATGGACAAGTTTCGCTCGAAAAAAAGCCTTTGGTCAAGATTCTTGGCATTCTTGAGCAGCGTTTTTAACGGCGGAACAATACGCTCAAGAAAAGAATCGTCGTATTTCATGCATCATCTTAACGATGTCGATAAAAACTCGGAGATCTATAACTATGCCGTCCATGTTGTCGAACTGTGCGATGAATCCGTTGATATCATTCGCCGTAGGCTCGCACTTATCGAGCGCCAAAAAATTGTTGACGAAAATATCGCGGGGGTAGAATGTTTTAACAAACTGACCGACGATGACGCCGAAAAGCTGAAAGCGCTTCTGGACAGCTATGCGTCTCAGCTCCGCGATAAAAGCGTTCTCAAAAACCAACTCGAGGGCTTCGATCGCTCGCTTATGTATATGAAGAGCATTGAAGGAGACGCAAACAATGCTGTTCCCAACATAGAGGAAGCCGAGAAAAAACAGCGGCTTTTGAGGCAGGATTTGATGTATCTGGAATCCGAAAAATCCGAGCTGGAATACGAGCGCGAAAATTTGGGAGCGGGACTGAAATTCACATATACGTTCTCTCTTGTTATCGTTATCGTTTTCGGTGTAGCGATACTTTCTCTCGGTTACTCGTATTTTTACATGGGCAATAACATCCTGATGCCCGCTGCCATTGTGATTTCGCTTGCTATTCTTCTTGCCGCGGCAATTTATGTTTTCAGACGCAGGATACGTTTTGAACTGAGCCTGAACACGAAAAAACAGCAGAGAGCCGGCGAGCTTATTAACAAAAAAACGGCTGTTTATGCGCACTACACAAATTTTCTCAACTATGAATACAATAAATATAAGGTTCGCAACTCAGATATGCTCAAGGAGACCATAAACGATTACAGCCTGTACAAGCACCTTCACGCGAGGCTCGAAGCTATAAGAAAGCTCATGTACCAAACGGAAGGTGAAATAGAGAGATTTCTGGATACAAGACAGCTTAACGATGTCGTCACGACCATAGAAAGCTTTGCCAAGACGGTTGACATCGGAGACAAGCGCAACTATTACCGCGAGCTGGCAGCTGAAAGAAATAAAATAGAAATAAGGCTTTCCGAACTTGACCAAGCGCATATCGAGCTTTGGGATAAGCTTTCGATATATCAGCAGGCAGGGCTGAAAGACGACGGGCTGATAGATACCGTTATCAAAGCCTGCATAGACGAAACCGGACGTATCATAAACGATTATAGCGGGAGAGGGGAAACCGAGCCGGAAGATGAGTTCTTGACAAAAGATCAAATGTGATGTATATTTTATGGAAATATTAAAGGCCATTACAAAGAGGAGTACTCGGTCACAGTCCACAGAGAGCGGATCCGTTTGCTGAAAGGATTTGCGGAAAATGTTCCGAAGAATGTCGCTTTGCAGCCGTTGCGCCGAAGGTATGCCCCTAAGCGCGAACGTTGATTACGTTACAATCGTCAAGAGCCCGTTTTTACGGGAATAAAGGTGGTACCGCGAACCCTCGTCCTTTTACCGGGACGGGGGTTTTTTAATATAATCTTAAAGGCGGTGGTTTCATGAAGACGTCAGGTGTGCTTGTGCCGTAACTTACTGCTTTGATAATTATGACGCTTTAGGAGGTTAATATGAGCAAAGAACTCGAAAAAAATTATAACCCGCTGGCCGTTGAAGAAACGACATATGCGAGATGGCTGGAACGCCAATATTTCAGCGCGGACACGGATCCCGGCAAAAAACCGTATACTATTGTGATTCCGCCCCCTAACATTACTAATAAGCTGCATTTGGGCCATGCCTTAAACAATACCATACAGGATATTTTAATCAGAACAAAGCGTATGCAGGGTTACTCGGCTCTTTGGCTGCCCGGCACCGACCACGCGAGTATAGCGACTGAAGCCAAAATCGTTGACGCTATGGCGGAAGAAGGGCTCACAAAAGAAAAAATCGGCAGAGACGAATTTATGAAGCGCGCTTGGGCATGGAAGGACAAATACGGGTCCACGATAGTCAAACAGCTAAAAAAGCTCGGCAGCTCGTGCGACTGGGACAGAGAGCGGTTTACGCTCGATACAGGTCTTTCCGATGCAGTTTCGGAAGTATTTGTACGCCTTTATGAAAAAGGACTAATATACAGAGGCGAGAAGCTGATAAATTGGTGTCCCTGCTGCAAAACAAGCATTTCCGATGCCGAGGTTGACCATGAAGAAAAAGACGGCACATTTTATCATTTCAGATATAGAATTGCTGAAACGGGTGAGTATCTTAATTTTGTTACATCCCGCCCGGAGACCATACTCGGCGATACCGCAATTGCTGTTAATCCCGAAGATGAACGCTATTCCGGCCTGATAGGCAAGCATGTAACCGTACCCATCGTTGACAGGGTTATTCCGATTATCGCCGACAGCTATGTTGACAAGGAATTCGGCACAGGCGTCGTTAAAATAACGCCGGCGCACGACCCGAACGACTTTGAGGTCGGAGAACGGCATAATCTTCCGAAAATAAACATAATGAACGACGACGGAACGATCAACGCCAACGGCGGAAAATACGCAGGAAAAGACAGATTTGAAGCGCGTAAGCTTATAGTTGAGGAGTTCAAGTCTCTCGGCCTGTTTATTAAGACCGAGCCCGTGAAACATGCGGTAGGCACGCACGAACGCTGTTCAACTGTTATTGAGCCCGCTATAAAGATACAGTGGTTTGTTAAAATGGAGGAGCTTGCCAAGCCTGCGGTCAGCGAATACAAGAGCGGAAAGTTAAAGCTTTTCCCGGAGCGCATGGGTAAAATCTATCTGCACTGGCTCGAAAATATAAGAGACTGGTGTATTTCCCGCCAGTTGTGGTGGGGGCATCGCATTCCGGCTTTCTATTGCGCGGATTGCGGCAACATCGCAGTTTCAAAGACAGAAGTATGCGTATGCCCGAAATGCTCGTCAAAGAGCATGAGGCAGGACGGCGACACGCTGGATACTTGGTTCTCGTCCGCGCTCTGGCCGTTCTCGACACTGGGCTGGCCGGAAAAAACTGCCGACCTTGAATACTTCTACCCGACAGACGTTTTGGTAACCGGCTACGATATAATTTTCTTCTGGGTTATCAGAATGGTATTTTCGTCTATGGAGTTCATGGGAGAGCTGCCGTTTAAAGATGTTTACTTCACCGGACTTGTCAGAGACGAGCAGGGAAGAAAAATGAGCAAATCTCTCGGGAACGGCATTGACCCTCTTGATATTATTGAAAACTACGGAACGGATTCGCTGAGATTTTCGCTTATTTCCGGCACTTCGCCCGGAAATGACATGCGTTTCTATATATCAAAGGTGGAGTCCGCAAGGAATTTTACAAACAAGCTTTGGAACGCGGCAAGATTTATACTCATGAATATAGGAGACGGGAATCCCGCGCTTAATGAGAGCAGGCTTACCTCTGCGGATAAATGGATATTGTCAAAAGTTAACGGACTTGCGAAAGAAGTGACAGACAATATCGAAGCCTACGAGCTGGGCCTTGCGATAAACAAGGTTTACGACTTTATTTGGGACGAATTCTGCGACTGGTATATCGAAATGGTTAAGCCGAGATTATACAACCGCGATGACGAGAGCGCGGACACAGCACTTTGGACACTCAAATACGTTTTGATTCAAGCTTTGAAGCTTCTGCATCCCTTTATGCCGTTCATTACGGAAGAGCTTTTCCTGTCCGTTCAGTCTGAGGAAGAAACGATTATGCTGTCGCCCTGGCCGAAGTTTGACGAGAGATTCAGCTTCAAGGAGCAGGAAAACAATATTTCTCTTGTAAAAGACGCCATAAAGGGCATAAGAAATATCAGAGCCGAGTTAAACGTTCCGCCGTCAAAAAAGGCCAAGTTGTTCATAGTATCGGAAGATGCGGGCATACGCTCCGTATTCGAGCTTGAAAAGTCGTACCTCGCTACACTCGGCTATGCCTCCGGTATAGAAGTTCAAGCGGACAAACAGGGCATCAGCGACGATATGTTTGCGGTAATACTGCCCTCGGCCGCAGTCTATATGCCGTTTACTGACCTTGTAGATATAGGCAAGGAAATCGAAAGGCTTACAAAAGAAAAAGATAAGCTTGTAAAAGAGGTAGAGAGAGTTGTATCAAAGCTTGCGAACCAAGGCTTTGTCAGCAAGGCTCCTCAAACTCTGATAGACGAGGAAAAAGCAAAACAGCAAAAGTACGAAGGTATGCTGGCTGAGGTCGAAAAACAGCTATTGTCACTTAGCAGCCGCCAATAGCGCCTTATCGGAAAGCTTCCTTGATTTACGCACCATGAGACCGTTTCGGTCTTAACCACTATAAAACGGTAATTTTTTTACATCAGACAAAAATCGGTGAGAATATGCTTTTAATGAGTTACGATGAGGCTGTCAGCTATGTTCTGGACAGCTACGGTCCCGGACGCAAGCACAGCTCTGACACGGTCAGGGCTGTGCTTGGCGCACTCGGGAACCCTCAAGAGAATCTCCGTGTAATACATGTTGCGGGAACTAACGGAAAAGGCTCTGTTTGCGCTATGATATCGAGCGTCTTGACAGCGGCCGGTTACAAGACGGGTTTTTTTTCGTCGCCGCATCTGAAAACGTTTAAAGAACGGTTCAGAATCAATAACGAGGAGATAAGCGACGAAAACTTTGCAAAGTATGCGTCGCATGTCAAAAACGCAAGCAAAACAGTTTTCGGGAACGATACGGACATGCTTTCGTATTTTGAGCTGCTTACTGTTATGATGTTTGCATATTTTTCCGAGCAAAAAACCGATTTTGCCGTCGTTGAGGTCGGTATCGGCGGAAGGCTCGACGCGACAAATGTTATAAGCTCTCCCGCGCTATCCGTTATAACGTCCGTAAGCATCGACCATACGGAATATCTCGGCGATACTATCGAAGAAATTGCCTCTGAAAAAGCCGGAATACTTAAAAAAAATTGTCCGGCCGTATTGTATTATCAAGCAGAATCGGTGTATAATGTAGTTGCCGAAGCCGCCCGAAAAATAGGGGCTTCGCTCGTCTACGATACCGATATACGAACAGCAGTTGCCGAAGAAACGTATAAGGGCATCTGTTTTTCGATAAAATCTAAAATGCTGGATTATGAAAATATCCGCATACGTCTTTCGGGAGATTACCAGTTGAAAAACACACATACCGCTATTATCGCTCTAAAGACGTTATCCGAGCGCGAGGGTATTGTCATAACGGAAAAGAACATCTACGAAGGACTTTACGATACAACCTGGGCAGGAAGATTCGAAACAGTTTCGGAAAAACCGACAATAATACTGGACGGGGCCCATAATATTGACGCGGTAACAACGTTATGCTCTTCAATCCGGAAATATTTTCACTCAAAGCGCATAACATTAGTTATAGGCATACTCAAAGACAAAGAATATGCCGGAATGTTAGCGGAGCTAACGCAGCTTTCGGGAAATATTGTACTGACAAAGCCGTCATATGATTTTAGAGCAGCTGCTCCGTCCGAGCTTTACAGACATATTCCCGACAAGCAAAAAATTATTGTAACCGAAGCCGACTACAAAAGAGCGCTTTACACTGCAAGACGCTTGACCCCCGACGACGGAGTTATAATTGTCGCCGGCTCACTTTATTTGATAGGAGACGTAAGAACATACCTGTCGGATAGCTGCGGTTAAGCCGCTTTCAAAATATTACCCCGTAAGCCGTTGGGAGGTATTTCTGTGATAGATTTTAAAGAAGAGATACAAAAATATAAGCCTATAGTCGAGCTGGACGATGTCGAGGACTCCATACGACTTGACGAAATCAGCGACGTTACGGATTTCTTGAAACAGATCGTTAATCAGCTTAACAGCAAATAAATGCCGTTGCCGGGTAACCTTATACCGGCGTATCTGCACTTGTGTCAGGGAGGTTTTCATTTGAGGTGTCCGGAGTGCGGCTTTGAGACCGGGTTCGATGTTTGCCCGAACTGCAAGACTGATTTAAATGTACAAAAAAAAGCGTGCCTGATTTCGGACAGGCTGTATAACGCCGCGCTTGAAAGGGCTCAAATAAACGACTTGTCCGGTGCGGCCGAAATGCTTGAGCGGGCGCTTGAATACAGCAAACACAATATTGAAGCCCGAAATCTTCTCGGGCTTGTATACGGCTCTCTGGGAAGGCATTTTGATGCCTTGCGCCAATGGGTTATCAGCTTTAACTTCAAAAAAACCGAAAACATCGCTGCCGATTATATAGACAGCCTAAAGAAAAATTACAGAACTCTGGAAAAATATAACGAGGCCATAAAGCTGTATAACAAAGCTTTGGGTGATTTAAAGATTAAAAGCGACGATATCGCGCTTATAAAACTGCGCAGAGCCACGGATATTCACCCAGGCTTTGTTGACGCGCTTAACTTGCTTGCACTGTGCTATATGTCTCAGGGTCAGCCCGATAAAGCACTCGAGACTGTTAATCTTGTGCTGGATACCGACTGCCGCAATTTTAAAGCGCTCAAGTATCTGTCGGAGCTTCAGCCCGCGGCTCACAGGGTAAAACACTACGATAAAATAAGCTCTTACGGCGCCGAAACGCTTATCGCAAAAGATACTCAACACAAAACGTTTAACCCGAAGTACGCGAGAAATCTAAACGCCGCGTTTTCATTTAAGTTTTCCCATGCCGTTTTCTTTGCCGTCGGAGCGCTGCTTGTGTGCATAATCTACTCTTTGTACGTAGTTCCTCCGAAGCAAGATGTTATCGATAAGAACCGGACGGAGATAGAGAGACTTACAAACGAGATGAGCTCTAACGACGCTCTTAGGCAGGCCGAGATAACCGCAAAGCAAAGCGAGATTGACTCGCTTAAAGCACAGATCGCGGATTTAAACGCCGATATCGTCAATCTCGACGCTGATTTGCACCGGGCCGATACAATGCAGCGCATCAATTACGCAAAGGGTCTGGTCAACGAGCAAAAATACGAAGAGGCAGTTTCATATATCGAAGGCTTGAGCACGGAAGGCTTGC
Source organism: Eubacteriales bacterium (assembly GCA_031550435.1). Taxonomy (GTDB): domain Bacteria; phylum Bacillota; class Clostridia; order Lachnospirales; family WRAX01; genus JAVBOO01. Next base: position 62,360 of record JAVBOO010000015.1, on the reverse strand, counting down.
CCGAAGAATATGCGGCACTTATCGCGGAAATCAAAGCGACAGCCTACCCCAAGCTTGAGGCGGCGTTTTATAACATGGGTATATCCGAGTATAACCGCAAAAACTATGACGAAGCGATAGTCCTGCTGGAAAAATCAGTTTTGTACAGTAACGAAGCTTCCCAGACAGCTGACGACAGCCTTTATTTTATAGGAAGGTCATACGAAAACAAGTCAGACATACCTTCGGCGCGCAAGTACTTCGAACGCGTCGTAAACGACTATCCCGCCTCAAACCAGGCAGGGAACGCAAAGTCGAAGCTTCAAACTTTGCCGTCAAACTAGGATGTGAATATATTGAACACTGATTTATATGACGCTTCAAAAGTCGCGTCGTACTTTATATGGGATATAACGAGACATGCGTGCGCGCTTGATCATTGGTATTGCGCCGAGGATATTGCGTGTTATTTCGAAGTTCTCGGGATACGCAATCTTGACGATGCGCTCAGTTTCTTGAAGAAAGATAAGGACGACGTTGAGTACGTTGACTTTCTGAGAAATATTTCATATAGAATTTTTCTCTACACAAGGAACGATGACAGCCTTTTTAACTGGTATGCCGCGGAAAAGCTTACACATACGACCGAATGGCTGATAGCGGTCTCAAAAATCGCCGAGATTTTTCACCGTCTGCGTTTTGTTAATAATGCTGACGGCGAAATCGGAATACAAAGCGAGCTCATAAGAAGATTTTACAGGAGATTTTAGTTTTATCTATAATTTGGCGCATAACGCGCTTAAGAGCGCGGACTTGCAAAGCCTTATGTCAGCCGGGAGTTATTTTGTTTTGTGGTACTTTATAAGTCGGTAAACTTTTTTTATTAAGTTCCGTACATATTATCAAAGTAAAGAAGCGCCGAGACGCGCTTACTCTAAGAATGAGGGGATTTATATGTCTAAGAAATCATTTTGGGGTCTTGACGAAAACGTAGCATCCGCTTTTTGCTATGTTTTGGGACCGATTTCCGGAATCATAGGTTATATTCTCGAAAAAGAGAATAAAACCGTCAGATTCCATGCTCTGCAATCTATCGTTACGCTCGGCCTTTTGTGGGTTGTCACGTTTATAGTTGGTATCATACCGATTATAAACTGGTTCTCGTGGATATTCAGCATAGCGTGGGTTGTAGTAATCGTTTTCCTTGCCTACAACGCTTTTGTCGGAAACAAGTTCAAGGTTCCCGTAATCGGCGACGAGGTTGAAAAGACTGTAAACAAATAATCTTAAAATTTAACGGGGTTTTATGAGAAACCCCTCACGAAAAGCCCTCCCGGTTAACACCGGAAGGGCTTTTTCGTTCATCTATTGGCGACCATATCTGTAATCAACAGCTCGAACCGTATCAAACACGGCGGAGAATACATCACACTCTATAATCCATCAAGAACGGTCTTCCCGTCCTCTCGTTAACGATAACTTCAGAGCATATATCATACGCAAAGTCCAGATTTGCCTTCGTTATAACCGTCTCCGGCTCGCCCTGAGCGACAAGTTCTCCGTCTTTAAGCAGGAATATGCCGTCGCTGTACCTCGACGCCAGATTTATGTCATGTAAAACGCAGATTACCGTCAATTTCTCGGATTTGCATAGCTCGGAGACAGTATTCATGATACTGAGCTGCTGATTAACATCCAAAGAAGAAACAGGTTCATCCAGCAGCATTATTTCGGAATTTTGCGCCAGTGCCCTTGCTATCAGCGTCCTTTGTAGTTCGCCTCCGCTGATTTCGTTAATACTGCGCTCGCGCAGATCATATACTCTTGTCTTTTTAAGAGCTGAATACACCGCTTCGACATCCGTTTTGCTTTCGGCCCCGAATCTTCTGAGATACTGCGTTCTGCCCGTCAAAGCAAGCTCGTATACGGTAAAATCGAACACGGTTGTATCCCTTTGACTGACAAACGCAAGTTTTTTAGCCAGATCTCGCCTCGAATAATCCCTAACGTTTTTCCCGCTTATTATTATCCCGCAGCTGTCCACATTAGGTTTTACAAGACCTGCGATGTTCTTGATAAGTGTTGTCTTGCCGCAGCCGTTTTTCCCTATGATCGTATAAAAAAGCCCTCGCTCGACCGAAACGCTTATGTTTTTTAGAACATCAGCCGAATTCCTGTAATTAAAGTTTAGGGAGCGAACATTTATCATGCCTGTCTCCTCCCCTTGAGTATAATACCTATAAACACAGGAGTTCCGATGAGCGCAGTTATCGCGCCGACGGGAACCTCAAACGGCGAAAACAGCGTTCTCGCGACCGTGTCACACAAAAGAGTGAAAATCGCGCCGAATACAGCGGAAGCGGGAAGCAGCTTCTTATAATCCGGTCCCGTAAAGTAGCGCACACCGTTTGGAACAACAAGCCCTACAAAGCCAATAACACCGGAAACCGCTACGGCAAAAGCAGTCAGTACCGTTCCGATTATCACGAGCAAAATTCTGATGAAACCGACGGGCACACCGAAGCTCATCGCGCTTTCTTCTCCCGTCGCGATTGCGTTTAAATCCTTGGCAAAAAACATAGTAACAGCGACGAGTAAAACGCACACCGGCAAAACAGTTGCAGCCTTTTCAAAGTTGCTTCCAGAAAAGCTGCCCATCGCCCACATAGTTATTACCTTTATTTTATCGGTATTAAGCGCGATTATCAGCGTCGAGATACCGGCCGCGAAGTAACCGGCCGAAATGCCGGTTAGAAGCAGCGTGGAAGACTTTTTTGTTGAAAACATATAAATCGTTATTACGAACACGACGGTTATAAGCGAACCGACCGTCGCGAATATCGAAACGGACGAAAACACGAAAAAGAATCTCGAAACACCGAGTGCCAAAGCGATAGATGCTCCTAAAGACGCGCCTGAAGAAATACCGAGTATATACGGATCGGCAAGCCTGTTTTGAAAAAGCCCCTGGAACACAGCGCCGACCACGGCAAGGCTCATACCTGTTCCCGCGGCGACAAGCACTCTCGGCAGCCTCAATTCGAACAAAATCGTAATTTGAGACGGCTTGAGAGCCGAAATGTCAACAGAATTTAGCCCGAACAGTTTGTATGCCAAAAGCTTCGCGGCATCTGTAGGCTCGATATCGGCTATACCGAGAGTATAGGATACGAACATGACTATAATTAGTAAAACAACCGACAATATCATAACTGTTGGGAACTTACGCATTTAACCACTCCGTTTAACACAAATCACCGTTTCATCGCGGAAAAATTTAGCTTGTTAATGAGACGGCGATTAAACCGTTCGCCAAACTTGTCGCCTCACCCCCTTAGGTCCGCAAGGACGGTATAAGGGGGTGCTTAATACCTTCTTGTGCTATTTTATTTGTGTATGAGTTCCGCAAGCTCTTTCAGACCTTGGGAAAGTCTTGGTCCGACTCGAGAGATAATATTGGCGTCTATCTCGTATACCCTGCCTTCTTTTACGGCCGTAAGATCCTTATAGCCTGTCATCTCGGGGAGAAGCGCCGCATAACCCGTATCCGTGGTTGTTATAATAACGTCCGGGTCGTTCTCTATGAGCTTTTCGAGGCTGTACGCCCACTGTATGCCGTCCTTGGCACTGTTTATTCCGCCGCACATTTCTATCATCTGCGAAATAAACGTATCTCCGGTTGCAGCATAATCGCCGTACTCGCCGGCGGATACCATGTAATAAACCGTTGGTGTCGCAAGACCTTTAACGCTGTTTGTAACAGATTCTACCTCTGCTTGCATTCCCGAAATAAGTTCGTCCGCCTCGGCCTCTTTATCTACTATAACGCCGATTTCCTTAATTATACGGTAAGCTTCTTCAAAACTGTCGTTGTTGAAAACTCTCACAGCGTCAATTCCCGCGTCCCGGCAAGACTTTAGCACATCCGGGTTTGTATGAGCCGAAGCGATTACAAGATCGGGTTGAACATCGATAACCGCTTCCGTGTTGACATTGTACATATCCCCTATTACCGTAATGTCCGATATCGAAGGCGGATAGTCGCAGTACTGCGTTCTGCCGACAAGAGCGCTCTCGCTGCCGAGTGCCGCAATTATTTCCGAAATGGCCGGGGACAGCGACACGATACGCTCGGGCGTACCTTTGAGTATCGTAGTTATGTTTTCGTCATCAACAACGGTAATGCTCCCGTCAGAAGCTCTCAGAGCATGACTGTTATACAAACCTTCATCCGAGGGAGTCTCAGTGGTTTCAGACGATTCCGTCATAACAGGCTCGGTTGTTGCAGGTGCTGTTGTTATCGTTTCGCTAATATTTCCGGTTTTATCGGAGCAGCCCGAAAAAGCAAAACTCAGCGCTAAAAGCGCCAATACCAAAAATTTTGGTGCAGCAAATTTCTTTTTCATTTTTTCACCCTTCTTTATTTTACCTTTCACTTTTGGGCATGTTGAAAAATCGCCTTGCGGCTTTCCATTGAAAATGGGAAAACACCATTTTTCAATGGAGAGCGCCGCTCGCTCAACCCACTAAAGTGGGTTTCGTGCGCAATTTTCAACACTTCCTTTTTACCCTTACTTTACCGGCCAAAAACAAAAGCCCTCTTACAAAGAAGAGGGCAAACTTTCGGTCAGCCGCTTTCTATACTTCGTAGAAAAACAGAGCGCGGAGCAGATTCCGCGTTAAGGTATTCTGACTTAGGCCTTCGTCGGACAAATTGTCCGACATGCGTGCGCGCCTTCCCTTTTAGTGGCATATGCGCAGCGCTTGACCAATACAGCGGCGAGACCGTACAGGATTTCAACCTGTTTCCCTTTTGCCGGGTTCTCCGGCTATGAATGAGCCAAAAGACTCAATTACTGAGTAATTATAGCACAGGACAGCGGCTTGTCAATACTTCTCGATTGACAATAACAGGCTCATGCCTTAGAATTAAGTAAACACCGGTTAATTGACTTTGGACGGATACACGGCTGATTTAATCCGCGCATCATAGTCCGCAACGGTCGTTATACGGTCTTTGTGCGGAGCGGGATGCTTGCGGTTGTCCCTTGCGGGCGCAACCGTCCGATTAAACCGGCACTTACTTAAATCTCCAAAACTAAATATTGCAGCAATCCTAGCGGGCTTATACCGGCGGATTGCGATGACAGTTCGAAACCCTCCTGTCATTGATCGGCTTTCGCCGCTCTTTAAACAAAACTAGGCAATCCGTGTTATTTTGATGCGGATTAAAGCCGATCATGAAATCGGCGTCTTTTTTTGTGCTGCCGCAGGGCATTATCGCAGCCGGCCGGAACAACCGGGTCGAGCTTGCGATATGTTCCTGCTTTTTATTTTTTCCTGAAAGGACATCACCGAATGCAAAAAGATTTTAACCCAAACAGGTATTCCGTTATCAACGAAAAAAACAAACGCGAAATTGTAATGCTTATCGGAACCGGCTGTACATGGAGGCGGTGCCGCTTCTGCGACTATCATCTGGATCACGATACAAACGAGGATTTGATCTTCAAAATCAACTGCGAACAGCTCGCAAAAGTGACAGGCATATACGGCAAGCTGGAGGTTATAAACTCCGGCTCTTTTGCCGAGCTTGACAAGAGGACGATGAGCGCCATAGAGGAAGCATGCAGGCAAAAAGGCATAACCCGGTTGCATTTTGAGGCCCATTGGAGCCACAGAGAGCAAGTGCCGGTTCTAAAACGACATTACTCGGATATCGGAATCACTGTGAAAACAAAGGTCGGTATCGAGACTTTTGACAGCTTGTTTAGGGAGTCATACCTTGATAAGGGTATATATACGGACGACCCTAACGAAATCGCACGCTACTTTGACGAATGCTGCCTCTTGCAGGGTATACCCGGCCAGACTGAGCAAAGCATGAAGACCGACATCGAAACCGGCCTAAAGTACTTTGAGCGCGTTTGCGTTAACATTATGCAGGAAAACATTATGCCGGTCAAACCCGACCCGAGAGTCATCGCCGTTTTCAATGAGAAAATACTGCCGGTTTATAAAGACGATTACAGAATTGATATACTAACCGAAAATACCGCTTTCGGCGTGGGAGGAGCTATATAATGCCCGGAATTAGTAACGAGGTTTTATTAATAATAAGCGTGTTCGTTTATTTCTTGATGACATTACTATGGTACATGTTTTTGGGGACAAGGGGTCTGATGTGTTTCACGGTGATTGCCACGATAGCCGCAAACATCGAAGTCATGATAATGGTTGACGCTTTCGGCATGTCTCAAACTCTCGGTAATGTTCTGTTTGCCTCAACATTTCTTATCACAGACATCTTGAGCGAAGTAGCCGGCAAAAAACAGGCAAACGCGGCAGTCAACGCCGGTATTCTGACATGCATAACATTTATAATTATTTCTCAGTCATGGCTGCTATATACTCCGAACAGTCAGGATTTTGCGTCAGACAGCATAAGGACGGTATTCTCAAATACGCCGAGACTGATGTTTGTCGGTCTTATCGTTTATGCTATAGTACAGCGCTTTGACGTTTGGATGTACCATAAACTTTGGAGCTTTACGGAAAAGAAGTTTGCATCTGAAAAGCGTTTCCTGTGGCTGCGAAACAATGCCTCGACGCTTACCAGCCAGCTTCTTAATACTGTTTTGTTCACAGCCGGAGCGTTTTGGGGCGTATATGACTTTAGCACGCTCTGCTCGATAGTCCTGTCCTCCTATGTAATTTTCATATTTACGAGTTTACTGGACACACCGTTTGTATATATCGCAAGATATATGAAGGACAAAAAAATGTTTAACTGCTGCAAAGAATGACAAGCTGTATTCGGGCCTGCTCCGGTCACGGTAATTTGACACAATCCTGCGTTTGTGGTACATTATCAGAACCTAACGCTGATGCGTTTTGAACAACATCGAGGTTTGCGTTGAAAAAATCAGAAGCATATATTAATTTATTCAAGGAATATTCGCATGTTTTTAAATGCCCTGTCTGCGGTGCCGTACCGAAAACAGAAGGCAGGGTATTTTCGTGCCAAAACGGCCACAGTATTGATTTTTCCGCGAAGGGAACGATTAACCTGTGCTATCCGCACAAAAAGCCGCAAGTTCTTTACTCCCGCAAGCTGTTTGAAAGCAGAAAGTCAGCGTACGAGTCCGGATTTTTTGACGAGCTGATTGCGGAAGTGTCGCGCCTTGCTTCTGATTTCGGATCAAACACGGTGACAGCGGACATAGGCTGTGGGGAAGGATCTTTTCTGAGACGCGTAATCGAAAAAAACGGCTCAGCCCGAATCGGAACAGATATTTCGCCCGATGCGATACAGTTTGCCGCTTCAGGTGATTTCGCGCGCATAATGTGGCTAACCTCAGACCTGGCTTCCCTGCCTTTCGCGGCGAACAGCATAGACTGTATACTCAGCATACTCTCGCCGTCAAACTATTCCGAGTTTAAGCGCGTACTCAAGAAAGACTCTGCTATTATTAAAATTATTCCGGGTTCCGAATATCTTAAAGAGTTCCGCTCGATTTTTCAAAACTCGCCGGACGCACGCTATGATAACTCGGATACCTTAGCGCTTTTTAGGAACGCTCTGGGAAACTGCGAAAGTTCCGAGATTTTGTACAGGTTTGACACTAACGAGGCTCTCACCGAAAAACTTTTTGAAATGACACCTCTTTCTCAAAATAAAAACTTTGAAGACCATCCCGGTTTACGGGATATCGGCAACATTACGGCTCATTTTGTATTGCTGTATTTTAGGCAATGATATTACTGCCGAAGTATTATTGCGCCACACCGCTGCCGCAGTGTTTAAGACTTTTTTGGAATTTAACGTCATAAATGTAATTTTTAAGCAAACGAACTATGGTTTTTTATTCAAACGGTGCTATAATTATTATACGACCGCTTGAGGCCGCGGCTTTCAGGCTTGTAAGGCTACGCAATACAACAGAGCCTTCGCCCGTGCCGACAATCGCAAAAGACGGTGTATATATGAAAAAATCGAACTTATCAATATATATCATATTGTTCTTGTTAATGGTGACACAACTTTCCGGCTGTGCTTTATTCGGCGCGCAAAGTCCCGAGTCTCTTTCTCCTTCCGGAACCGTGCCGCCGACACAAACTCAAGGCGAGCTATCCGCAAAAGACAAAACAATAATCGTATACGCAAGGGCTATGGATGAAACAAACGCGACAAAACTGCTGATTGACGAGTTTAACCGCCGCAGCTCAACAATTTTTGTCAAATATCAGGAACTCCCGGCCGATTCGGACAGTATTTACAATCAACTGAAAGACAAGCTTTCCGCTCATTCCAACGAATACGATATAATTGACTTTGATATGTCACTCTGCGCGGAATTTGCCTCGCTTGGCTATATTTCCGACATCAGTCCTTACATAAAGGTTGACGCGGTAAAGACCGAGGACTTTTTTAACGGCGCCTACGAGTCGGTGAAGTTTGATGGCGGCGTATGGGGTCTGCCGAGAAACATCTCGACCGGTATTTTGTTTTATAGGAAAGATATAGTCGGAAAGGCACCCAAGACCTGGGACAATCTTATAAATTTCTGCACAATGCTGAGCTATGACCCGAGCCAGTACGGTTTTTCTATGGGCGGCAAGCAGTCGGAAATTTTATCAATCGAAGGCTATGAATTTATTAACGCTTACGGCGGCAAGTTTTTTTCTTCCGGCGACGTATGTATCATCAACAGTAAAGAATCCGCCGAAGGCTTGACAAAACTGTACGAGCTGTATCATTCAAGCTACGCCGCGCCAAAGCTGAGCGAAAAAAGTAATATCGACAGTTTCGTCGATTACACGAACGGAAGCACGGTGTTTATGCGAAACCAGACATCGGTTTTCACAACTGCGACAGACCAAACAAGCGAAGTTCTTCTGAAAATGACCGACATCGCCCCTGTCCCTAAGGGCATTGCAGGCGGAGGATCTTTCGTTTCCGGCAATATGGCGGCAATCAGCAATTATTCCGATCATAAGAACGAGGCTTGGGAGTTTCTGAAATTCCTGACTAGCTACGACGGACAGAAAATTATTACTCTTAATTCGGGGAGATTTCCTGTGCTGCGTGAGCTTGTCATGGACACGGAAATAAGAGCAAAGTACCCGAGATTTAAGACCGAAGGGTTTTGCGATGCTATGGAGCAGGCTGTTCCGAGACCGGCTACAAGCCGGTACCGTGATTTTACAATAATTTTCCAAGAAGAACTCGCGGCCTTCTTGGAAAACGATCAGGATGTATCTGTGACGCTTAACAACGTGCAGTCAAGATTTAACCACCCCTTATCCGGCCCATTACAGAAAGAATAGGTGTATTTTGAAAGTCTTGAAATATATAGCGTCCGTTGTTTTCTCCCTATGCCTTATACTGCTGTTTCTATATGCTTCGGTATTCTTTATTGGGTTCAACGAAGATTTTTATGAGCGCGAGTATGAAAAAAACGGTGTTTACGATATTGTCGGCATTGAAAAAACCGAGCTTTCGGCTGTTACAAAGCACATGCTTGACTATTTGAAGGGTAAAACGCCGGATTTGCACATTTCCGCGTTTTACAGGGGTGAGACTCGGCAGTTCTTCAACGAAAAAGAAATTTTTCATATGAACGATGTATTAAAGCTGTTCAACACAGGAAAACTCCTTAAGAACATTTCTCTGGTGTTTGTACTCTGTTTCTCGGTCTTCGTGTTTGCATCGGGCAAAAAAATGCTTACCATAGCTCTTAAAACCGTTTGCGTGACATTTGTCTCCCTGCTGGCAATTTCGGCAATCTTGGCCGCAATAATCTGTATCGATTTTGACTCGGCATTTACCGCGTTTCACAAGTTGTTTTTTTCGAACGATATGTGGTTGCTCGACCCTGCGACAGACATGCTCATAAACATAGTTCCGCTTGAGTTTTTCATTGATATTGCCGTCAGGATAGGAATATTGTTCTTTTCATTGTCCGCCGCGACAGCCGCCGCTTCGGGGATATTCGCCCGGGCTGCCCTGCGCTGTAAGCGAGAAAACTAAAAACCGCATAATGCTTGCGCGGTTACTTGGGCGAATAGACGCGTTAAGATACGCCGCAGCGCTCCAATGCGGCGCATCTGCGTATAAGCCGGGGAACAACAAAATATAGCGTTTTCCTATATTTTGTTGCCGAAGTAATAATATCAAAAGAGGTCTTTATGATAGTTTTTTTGATATTGAAATATATCGGGCTTTTTATAGCTTGGGCAGCCGCAGCTTTATTCGCGGTTGTGCTTGTCGTACTCTTTAGCCGCATCAGATATGGCGCGGATATAGGCTACGATAAGGAATTCGGGATAAAGGCCGTTGTCAGCTGGATTTTTGGGTTTGTCAGAATACACTTTGACAACGGAAAAGGAGATAGCGCACTTTCCGTAAAACTTTTTTGGTTCAAGCTTAACGGCAGGGAAAAAAAGCCGAAAAAAAGCCGAGAAAAAAATAAAGGCAAAAAACGCTCCGGACATGACAAAGCAAAAAATACCGAAAAAGAAATTTTCATTCCCGAAACGTATTCTGATAATATTACGGACATCAAACGGGAAGAATCTATCGGAGACGAGGCGGCACACGCCGAGAAAGAAAAAGATAAGCGAACAGGTAAAGATAAATTCGGAAAGAGAACAGAAGATAAAAAGAGCGAAGATAAATCAGACGCTAAAACAAAAGAAAAAAACAGATACGAAAAAGAGGATGCCGCCGCTGACGATGCAAAAAACGTTACGGAAAAAATCTCAGACATTATAGATAAAATCAAGACTGTGCTTGAGTATCCCGAACGGAACGAAATAGTAAGACTGGCAAAAAGCTGCATAGTCAAAACCGCAAAAGGTCTGGGACTGCGCAAATTCATGCTTTACGCCGTCATAGGGTTCGAGGACCCGGCAACCACGGGGGAAGTTATTGCGGCAGCCTGTATTATAAGAGCCGCGACCGGACTTGATATCAGGGTTGAAGGTGATTTTCGAGATGAACGGCTCTCCCTCGAATGTAAGCTTTCCGGCAAAACGACATTATTGCGCGCCGGCTTGCCGCTTCTTATGTTTATACTGAAAAAACCGATAAGAAAGCTAATATTTAAACGCGAAAAGGATGTGGAATAATGGCAACATCTTTAAACAGCAATTTGAACGCCTTATTCGAAAAGCTCGAAAGCTTTGTGACGACAAAAACCGTTATCGGAGAGGCCATACACTTCGGAGAAGTTATTATTGTTCCGCTTGTTGATGTTTCTCTCGGCGTTGGGGCTTGCGCGTCCGATAAAGGCACGGATAAGGGCGAAAGCGGGGGCGGTGGCCTCGGCGCGAGAATAACCCCCTCTGCTGTCCTTGTAGTTATGAACGGTACTGTGCAGCTTGTCAGCGTAAAAAATCAGGGCAGTGTAAACAAGCTTATCGACCTTGTGCCCGGTATACTTTCGAAGCTCGATTTCGGATTTATGAAAAAGAAGGACGAAGACAAGAGCGACGTGTTCAAAGAAGAAGTGATAACGGAATAATCTCAATTGATAACGAAGAAGCCTGCCGAACCCGGCAGGCTTCTTCGCATTAAGTGCGTGTAAATTTGATTGATGGCGGTAATATTTTGGTTTACTCCGTCAACAATTCCTTTAATTCCGATAATATGTTGTATGAGCGTTTTGTCTGTCGGAGGGAAAAAATGAGCATAGCCGTTGAGCTTAGAAAGATATCCAAAAGTTATCACTCGCTGCAATCGGAAACGTTTGCGATCGAAAATATCAGTTTCGAAGTCGAAGAAGGAGAATTTATCAGCATTGTCGGACCGTCCGGCTGCGGAAAGTCAACACTGCTGTCCATAATATGCGGGCTTGTGCCTGCAACCTGCGGAGAAATACTGATCATGGGCAAAGACGTTAAAGACGCTGATGCCGACATAGGTTACATGCTGCAAAAAGATCACTTGTTTGAGTGGCGGAATATATACTCGAATGTGCTGCTCGGCCTTGAAATACGGCATAAGCTGACAGAAGAAAACAAGGAATACGCCTACGATCTTCTTTGCAAATACGGCCTTGAGGAATTTGGCAAACACTACCCTTCGGAGCTTTCGGGCGGTATGCGGCAACGCGCCGCACTTATCAGGACTCTTGCGCTTAAGCCTGATATTTTGTTGCTCGATGAACCTTTTTCCGCTCTTGATTACCAAACGAGACTGCACGTTGCCGACGAAATCGGTACAATAATAAAAAACGAAAAAAAGACCGCTATCCTTGTTACACACGATATTTCCGAGGCAGTATCCGTATCCGACAGAGTAATAGTTCTCACGCAAAGACCTTCGACCGTTAAGGCTGTTCACGACATAGAATTCGATATGCCCGAAAGGACACCGCTAAAATCGAGAGAGGCAGTCGAGTTTAAGGACTATTTCAACAGCATATGGAAGGAGCTTGAAGCTTATGTATAGGCACAAAAACAAAAGTTACTCCGCCGAGCACGAGAACTACCTCAAACAGGTCAGACGCGGCAACATTTTAACCGCGCTCTGTCAGGCGGCTTTGCTCGTGCTGTTTATAGCGGTTTGGGAAATCGCGGCACAGACAAGGCTTATCGATCCGTTCATATTCAGCCGGCCTTCGAGAATATTTTCAGCTTTTTTGGAAATGTGCTCAAACGGCAGTTTGTTTTTGCATATCGGTGTCACGGCCGGAGAGACATTGCTCGGTTTTGCGATAAGCACAGCGGCCGGTATCTTAATTGCTGTTTTACTATGGCGCAGCGGATTTTTGCGCAGGGTGATAAGTCCGTACCTGGTGGTAATAAACTCACTGCCTAAAACCGCGCTTGCCCCTATAATAATCGTCTGGGTAGGAAATAACGTTAAATCCGTCATCGCAACAGCGGTAATGACATCTATTATAGTCACTATCCTGACTGTACTCGGCGGCTTTCTTGAAGTCGATAATGACAAACTAAAGCTCATAGATACATTTCGCGGAACAAAATCCCAACAGCTGTTTAAGGTCGTTCTCCCTTCAAGTCTTCCGACCATCATAAACGCCGTCAAGATTAACATCGGGCTTTGCTTTGTCGGCGTTGCGGTCGGAGAATTTCTTGTCGCGAAAGCCGGTCTCGGTTACCTGATTGTATACGGAAGCCAGATATTTAAGATGGACTGGGTGCTGCTGTCGATTATAATACTCTGCCTACTGGCCGCGCTGATGTATCAAGGGATTGTCATATTCGAAAAGAGGATTAAAAACCGTTTTCAATGATAAAAGGAAGTGTTGAAAATTGCGTACGAAGATTAAGAATTGGTCTGAGCGAGCGGCGTTCTCCCTTGGAAAATGGTGATTTTCCATTTTAAGGGGAAAGACGCAAGGCAATTTTTCAACATGTCATAAAAGATTGTGTCATTACCGGGATCAGCATGGACGCGCAATGCGCGTCCGCTACACCCATTCGCGACAATTTAGTCAAGCTTTACGATATCATAGATTTCGTGTATTTTATATCGCTTTGAAATGTAACCTTTATATTGATTGATAACGGTCGAACCCGTATTAGTGTAGGGACGCGCAATGCGCGTCCCTACACTACTACTACGGTTTTTTACATCGCGTCATCGACAAATTTACAATATTCAGATAACACAATTTGGATCGGACGGCCAAAGGCCGCCCCTACGCCCATACGCGACAATTTAGTCAAGTAGGGACGCGCAATGCGCGTCCCTACACTGGTTTTTTGCATCGCGTCATCGACAATTTTACGATATTCAGATAACACAATTTGGATCGGACGGCCAAAGGCCGCCCCTACACCCATACGCGACAATTTAGTAGGGACGCGCAATGCGCGTCCGCTACACTTTATGATATCATAGATTTCGTGTATTTTATATCGCTTTGAAATGTACCTGTAAATTGATTGATAACGGTCGAAACCGTTGGGACGCGCATTGAGCGTCCGCTACGGTTTTTTACATCGCTTCATCGACAATTTTACAATATTCAGATAACACAATTTGGATCGGACGGCCACTGGCCGCCCCTACGCCCATACTCAATAATTCGTGCCTGTCTTTTACGCAAATGGTTATAAAATATGCACCGTTTTGACTGTAATCATAATCTTTCGAATTGTTTTGTTTTCTGACGGTGCAAGTCACTCGCTGAATATTCACCTCATAAATAAATTGTGCTCCCGTTGTTCGATACCATTTTATAAAGCGTCTTGGCGACGGTTTTGCATAAGGGATTGTGTGGTTTGACAAAACAAGCGGAAGATTTAGTGAAAAGAGGTTGTGTCATTTCAGTTTTATGTAAGTGCGGATTTGATCGGAGGGCGGAAAAGCCGGACTGATACGAGGCTACCCTCACAGTCCGGCTTTAAATATTTTGACTCTTTACGTGTTGTTCTAAGTAGCGGCTACAAAACTGCAAGCGTAAATGTTGCTGTTTCGATAAGTTCTTTAAGACCGTCGATAATCGTAAGCTGTTTGTCCGCAATGGTTTTTAGCTTTTTAAAGAGTGCGGATAGGCTCGAATCGCTTTTAAAGAAGAGTTTCGAAGCGGATTGCAGCTCGATCTCTTGCAAATCGGATATTTCTCCGCTGATCTTGGCGTTATTTTTGTCATAAAGCTCGTTAAACATCTTGTATAAGGCGATTTGTGTCTCGCTTAGATTGACTCTCGATTTAGACTTCAAATACAGTTTATTGTCGATATTGGTTACAAGCGTGAATTTGTCTTGAAGCAGGCCGTTTATGTTTCTGGAGTTCTCATCGATTTCGCTCAACAGCTCAGAAACAGTATCTTCATCAATGCAATCAAAATGTACGACCGAATGTTTTTTTGAGTAATCGTGTATTCCTGTACGTGAATAGTAGAGGTGATCTCTTATTTCTTCGTGCAGCAGATACGGATTAGCAAGCAACACTGCCACAAGCAACCCTCCGGCTATTTTATTCACATTGCAACACCCCTTTGTGATTATGATCGGTCTCGATAAGACCGGGGTTTTGTCATTACGTAACTTGTTTTTGATTCTATATTGCTTCGGCAACTAACATACAAAAACGCTATATTTTGTTGTACCCTCACTAGGACTCATGAGCGCGTCTGTTCGGCACGAGTAACCGCGTAAGTATTTTATTCGGTATTTTACTTCCGCAGTAATAGTATATCCGGAAATTGTTAACGAAATATGTATGAAACGTTAAGGTTTGGTTAATTACTTCCGCGGTGATACGAGCAAACTCACTCCAATACTTACGTTATTCATCATCAAAAGTTTCATATTTTTAGTATGCTTATTATTACAAGGCTTGACATTGCGAGCCAAAAACCGACTGCGCCGCGAAAACAGCCTTCGATAAAAATATTTTTGCGGTCACTCTCGGCGCGTGGTAGATCAGGCAAATATTTTGACGACGCAAGCGCATGAAGTATTTGGGTTCGGATAAAGGAGGTGATTAATCGTTATGCTGTATAGGGATACCGGTAACGAGCGGAGTGTATGCCTGTACTCAAAAAAGTCAGCGGTCTGCGCGCTGATACAGCCGAACCGTTTCAACGCGCAATTAACCGTTCACGGAAAACTTGCATTTGTTCGATAATGTGGTAAAATGTTTCGGTAAGAGTTCGGAGCTTTGTCATTGTTAGATTCGGCCGTCACGAGCGGCTAGCGCGAGAAACCGCGGAAGCAATCACAAAGCGTGCTTATGCTCCCGCGGCAAAAAAGCGGAGTTTAGAACATTCTTCCGCCCTGCATCATCATCATAAGCATAAACAGCTGCATAAAGTTGTCTCCCTGGCCTCCGAACATTTGGGGGAAAAGCATCATCATCATGAAAAATAACATCATGTCGTTGTTTTGCGGGCAGCAGGGTCCTCCGTTTAAGTTGTTCATCTGTCAACCTCCTGATTATATTTTGTTTTGCTTAGCGGGCGCGGCAGACAGCAGCGCCGGCCTTGAATTAACAGGCTTGACTCGAGCACAAGCCGTAATGTTTAACCGGTTTTCCGGATAATACATTCTATGAAAACACGAAAAGTTCTTGCCTGTCTGTTAAATATTTTTTTGGAGCTTATGGCCTAAACCCCTGCTTGGCTGTATATCCGGCTTGGAGAGACACAGTGTTTTGTGATGGACACAGCGCCTAAAGCGGCGCAAAATAATTTGCTTTGGTGATAGGTTGATTAATTTACCTGATGACGTTAAATATATTATTGATAAGATTTACGAGGCCGGCTTTGAGGCATATGCCGTCGGCGGCTGCGTTAGAGACAGTCTGCTCGGAAAGAGTCCCAAAGACTGGGATATAACAACTTCGGCGCTTCCCGACCGCATCGCCGCCATATTTGGTTCGAACAGGATTATTCCTTCCGGCATAAAGCACGGAACCGTTACACTGGTCAAAAACAAGCAAAACTACGAGATAACGACGTTTAGGCTGGACGGAACCTATTCGGACGGCCGCAGACCGGATAATGTCTCTTTTGCCGCAAATCTGAAAGAGGATCTGTCTCGAAGGGATTTCACCGTAAATGCCATGGCGTATAACGACCGGGTTGGGCTTGCGGACTATTTTTCCGGCAGGGAAGACCTGGAAAACAAGCTGATACGCTGTGTCGGAGACGCGAAAGAGCGCTTTTCCGAGGACTATCTTCGAATGCTCAGGGCATACAGGTTTTCTTGCGTTCTCGGCTTTAAGATGCACGAAACTGTGCTTGCGGCATGCAGATCCGATAAAGAGCGCATAAAAAACATCTCTGCGGAGCGTATAAGAGAGGAGCTCGAAAAAATACTGCTCAGTGACGACACAGAGGGTATAGAGCTTTTTCTTAGGGACTATTCTCCTGTTATACTGCCCGAGGTGGCCGCCATGCAGGGAGTTTCGCAGAATACGAAATACCACAGGTATGATGTGTTTACTCATACCGTAAAAGTAATTGAGGCATCGGAGCGGACAGCTGTTATGCGGCTTGCAGCTCTTTTACACGATACGGGCAAGGCTTTGACGAGAACGACCGACGAGAACGGCGAAGACCATTTTCGCGGGCACGAGGAGAAATCCGCGGAGATATGCAAACGTATACTCACCGGTTTGAAATACGACAACGACACTATAAAATCCGTATATACCTGCGTTAAATACCACGGTGTTACAAAAAAGCTTGACAGGGCCGGTATAAGAGCGCTTATATATAAAGTAGGCTACGAAAACGCAAGAAATATTTTGGCATTTGCCGCGGCGGACACCCTGGGCAAAAGCGATTACTCGATACAATCTTCGCTCGGCAAAAACAGAGAGCGCTTGGAAACATATAAAGACATCTGCGAGAAAAACGAGCCGTGCGAACTTAAGGCATTGAAAATTACGGGAAACGATATAATGGCGCTTTCACAAGGCGCAAGAGGCGCGAAGGTCGGAAAGGTGCTTGACGCTCTTATGAAAGTCGTACTGAACGATCCTCAAAAAAATGACGAAAAGACACTGACAGACGCAGCGGAAGAACTGTTAAACGACATGGCTAATACCTACTTGTAAAGGTGTGTTATGAAAAAAGAAGAAACAAGACGGCCGGGAAGCGCCTATAAGCGCTCGGGCGATACGCCGAGGCGTTCAAGCCGACCCGGTGACAGGGCAGGCGCTTCCGGTTCGGAACGCAGGAGGAGTGAACCCTCCGCCGGCGCGGGGCGTGTTTCCTCGGAGAGGGTAAGGCTTTCGGAGGTAAACACCCGAAGCTCCGCAACGAGAATACACAGGGGTGCGGTCAGCGATTTTCCTTCAGAGAGAAGAGAAAAAAGCAAAAAGAAAGGTGTGAAAGGTATCAATATACTTTCGCTCTGCTTTTTTTGCCTTTTCTTGGCGTATCTCGCGTTTTATTTTATACAGGTTGTAACGACAGACAAGCCCTCGACTGTTCAGGTCGTATACGGCAGCATAGATATACCCGTCGTTCACAAAGGTGTAATAATCCGGTCGGAAACGACATACAGCGCTCCGAGAGCGGGCACTCTGACATACAGGATAAATAATAAGGCCAAAGTCAAAAAAGGGACAGCAGTCTGTGACGTGTATGACGAAAAAACCGTTAAAGAAATCAGTTCGAAGCTCGAATCCGTGAACAAGAGTATACTGTCAATGCAGGAGTCGAGGAGTGAATACTCTCTTTACGAAAGCGATATTAGGTCGGCGAACGCGATAATTAAGAAGGAAATCGACAACAGTCTTTCAAGGCTTGCGAATTTCGACGCAAGCGCTCTTTATGTCTTAAAAGAGAAGGTCGGCCAGACGCTTGAAGTCAGAAACGGCTTGCTTTTATCCGAGAACAGGGGCAGTCTTGTCGGATTCAGTCAGGAAAAGAGCAGGTATGAAGATCAGATGAAAGACGCAGTTTCGACCGTGTATGCGGCAGAAGGCGGTGTTTTATCTTATAAAACCGACGGACTGGAGTCAACACTCACGGCCTCGGACAGGAATACTCTGTCGAAAGAAATGACGACTTCTTTTGTAGATTATGACAAAATACTGTATCCGAAAGAAGTAAAAGACGGCGCAAACGCATTTAAAATAGTGACATCAAACGAATGGTACATAGTGGCATATCTTCCGAGCGAAGCGGCGAAAGGGCTGAAAGAAAACAGAGAGGCAACACTTTATCTTGTTTCGGGCGACGGCTATACCCCTCTCGAAATGACGGTTGAGAAGATATCAAGCTATGAGAAGGAAAGCTATGTCGTATTCAAATCCACAAAGCTGATGGCTGATTATCTCGATATGAGAAGCGTCGAGTTCAAAATAAACCTCGACGTTACTCAGGGCTTTAAAATACCGACAACTGCGATTACGGAAAGAATGATGCTGAAAATACCGAAGCAGTTCGTGTTTAAGGCTATGGTTCACGAGATTGGCTACGAAGTTGACTGTGTTTACAGAAAGGGCATCGAGTCGAACGTGCTGACCGAGATAGCCGCCGTAAACCAAGACGATGAGTTTGTATATGTATTACAGGAGCTCGAGACGTTAAAACTCGGGGATACGGTCGTTTCAAACTCCGACCCGGCTGTTACGGCTGTTATACAGGATTTTGACAATGTAAAAGGCGTTTATGTTTTAAACGGAAGCATACCTCTGTTTAAAAAAATTACTATCGGCGAAAATTCATCGTCCGAGACAGGCTATACCGTTATTGACCCGGCTCTGAACACGGGTATAAAAATCGACGACACTCTTGTGCTCGATGCTAAGACTATAGTAAATTAAGCGGTGATTTCATGTATGAGTACGGAGATATCCCATTAAACGCGGCTTCGGTAATAAGCCGCGTCAATATGGCTAAAGAAAGAGCGGGGCGTTTTGAGCCGGTCGATATTATAGGTGTTACCAAGACCGTAGACACAGAGAGAATTAAAGTTCTAATGTCATGCGGAATACAAAAACTCGGCGAAAACAGAGTTCAGGAACTGATGGGAAAGTACGACGCTCTGCCGGGGGCGGAATGGCATCTCATTGGTCAGCTTCAGACAAACAAGGTGAAATATATAATAGACAAAGTTTGCCTTATACATTCTGTCGACAGTGAAAAGCTCGCTGAGGAAATATCTAAAAGAGCGCTGAAAATCAACAAAATTCAGGATATACTGCTTGAAATCAACATAGGAAACGAGGATACGAAAAGCGGGATAGACCCGGGGGATGCGATTTCTTTCTCCGAAAAACTTGCAGCATACGAGGGAATTAGACTTACAGGTATAATGTGTGTGGCGCCTTTTGTTGAAAATCCCGAAAATAATCGTGCATTATTCAGAAAAATGAAGCAAATTTTTGTTGACATTGCCGATAAAAACATTGATAATGTAGTCATGAAGCATTTATCGATGGGCATGACCAACGATTACGAGGTGGCGGTTGAGGAGGGTTCGAACATGGTTCGGATCGGGACAGGCTTTTTCGGAAGCAGGAACCACCTCTAGACCGTTTTGTAGAAAACATGTAAATTCGGCACGATTTGGTCCGAAATATATGCAGCCGGTTTTGCGAAAAACGCAGGCAACTAACTTTCCGGAGTTCCATGATTTATGATTGTTATGCGTTTGCGGCCGGATTGATTTGCCAAGAGGAGAGATACTGTGGTTGAGAAGCTTATAAAGTTTAAAGAGGGATTGCTTACCGGATTTAAAAAGGATTCCGACTATCGCAGGGATGACGACTACTACGACGAGTATGACGATGCCGAATACGATGAGCCGGAAGACGAAAAGGAAGTTTACATACCCGAGTCCGGAAAGAGAGACCGCAGATCTTTGGGCTACACGAGGGCGCTGCATTCCGACACGCATGTCAATATGCAGGTCATAATTTCGTATCCTCAAACCGTTGAGGAAGCCGGTTCTATTTGCGACTGCGTGAAGAGCGGCAAAGCCGTTATTGTAAATTTGGAAGGCGTAAACCATGAGACCGCGCAAAGAATAGTAGACTTTTTGGGCGGAGTTGCGTATGCTTTAGACGGAGACGTTCAAAGCATAACCAATAAGGTTCTCATTGTTGTTCCGGATAGTGTTGACGTTTCGGGGCAGTTTAAAGAGGAACTTAAGGCGAGCGGAATATTGTTCTCCTTTAAATCTTCAAGGTAACGCCGGGGATCCGATATAGATTTAAGGCTTGCAAGCGCGGCCTGACTTAGAAAAGGCTCGGGCTTTCGGCTTGCTTTGACAAAAAGGACTGTTGACATGACAATGCTTATAGATGCGGTAATACTTTGCGAGTACGTTCTGGAGTTTCTGATTTTTGCGAGAGTTGTGCTTTCATGGTTTCCGGTAAATCGCAATAACCCGATTGTGAATTTTATTTATATGCTGACGGAGCCGATGCTCGGACCCATCAGAAGGCTGATTCAAAAATCGCCTGTCGGCGGCGGTCTCCCGATTGATTTTTCGCCGATTATCGCTTTTTTTCTGATGCGAATAATGACATCCGTAATACTTAGCTTACTTGTTAAGATAATAGCATGATACCCAAAAAGGATTTAAAAAAGAGCTATATGAACAAAATCACCGAGTCTGATGAAAAGCTTTTGTTTTCGAAGGTTTTTGATCAGGCTTATTTGTGTCTCGAAACGGGCAAAACGAGTGTTTCGCCGTTTTTGGACAGGGCGAGAAGCGAGAAGTTTTTCAATATGCTTTCAAGCGGGGAAATAGGCTTAAACATATCCAGCTTTGGGGGTTTTGACGGAGCGGAAAGAAGTCGGCTGTGTTTTTGCGAGAAGGAGGTTACTCCCGATTTGTTCGAGATTGAGCTTGTTCTCGCTCAGTCTGAGGCCAAGTATGTTCAAAGGCTTGAGCACCGCGCCGTTTTAGGCTCGTTGATTGGGCTTGGTCTGCGCAGGGAGGATATAGGCGATATCTGTGTTTTTTCCGATAAGAGCTTTATTTTTTTGGACAGGAAGGCGGCAGGGATTGTACTGAGCTCGCTTACAAGAATCGGCTCTGTTCAAGTCGATGTCAAAAACACCGGAATTGATGAGCTTCCGCCTGTATTTTCGGATTTCAGGGAGCTGTGTTTTAAGCCGGACTCATTGCGGCTTGACGGTTTTGTCTCCCATGCCTTCGGCTGTTCGAGAACGGAAGCTTCACAGGCTGTTAAGAGCGGAAAAGTCTATGTCAACGGGAACAGGACGGAAAAAATAACGAAAGACGTTTCCACGGGCGACAGTATAACTTTGCGCGGAAGCGGCAAAACGATTGTTCAAAGTGTTGAAAGCGATAAAAACGGCTTTTACGTCGTTGTTAAAAAGCTTGTTTGACAGGAGGCCGCCCAAACGGTTGCTTTATGAACGACTTGCTTTACTGCCTTTTTTCGGTCGTGAGCGGCTGTAACTTCCGGCATTGTTTAGCCCGTTTTGTCGTAATGCTTCAGGATGTTCATTATTGCTTATCGGAGGTCTATATGACGGCATTTATTTTAAAAATCATCGCCTTGGTTACAATGGTTATCGACCACACGGGAGCGGTTATACCCGGTATGCCCGGGATTTTAAGGGTGATCGGCAGGGTTGCGTTTCCCGTATATGTGTTCTTTATAGCCGAAGGCGCGAAGTATACAAAAAACTATCCCAAATTTCTGCTCAGACTGTTTGCCTTTGCGGTAATATCGCAGATTCCATTCGCCTTGGCGTTTCACGGCGGAAGTATCAGCCCGGAATTTCCGTTTTTCGAGAATATAAGCTTTATCAGGGATACTAACGTATTTTATACGCTGACGCTCGGGGCGATGGGCATCTATGTCTTCAAGCTCCTAAAACAGCATATAACGATTGTCGAATGCAACAAACTGCTGCAAACGATAATTATTATCGCGGTTACTTTTATTTTCGGCTGTCTTGCCGAAAAACTGTCAACGGATTACAGCTCGATAGGTGTCGGGCTGATAATATTTACATATTTCGCCGATAAAAAGATTTTGAAGCTTGGCGTGCTGTCTGTGGGCGTATTGCTGCTGTATACGCCGCTGACGAGTATTTGCACTGAGCTTGTCAAAGCGTTGAGAGAGCCCGGTTTCTTTGAAAATGCCGCATACATTTTTAAAATCTATATCAGATACTATCTGGAGTTCGGAGGCTATGCCTATGCTATCGGCGGCCTTGTTTCCGTTGTCCTTCTTGCTTTTTATAACGGAAAGAGGGGGCCGTCGCTAAAGTGGGCTTTTTATGCCGCCTACCCGGTACACATAGCTCTTCTGGTAATAATCGCGGCGCTGTTTTTTTAAAGTTAAGTAAGTGCTGATTTAATCAGCGTGTATTTGTCCAAAGTCAATTAATCAGCGTTAATACCAAAAACCCCGGATGCTGTCTTCGAGCGTTTTTTGCCCTCTGACGAAAACGGCGTTGTCCCATTCTTTCGGGAACAGTGACATATAGCGTTCTGTCGCGTATCTGTCGTCTATAAGCAGTATTACACCCATATCGGTTTCTGTTCTTATCAACCGTCCTGCAGCCTGCAGGACTTTGTTTATTCCCGGAAAAACATAGGCATACTCAAAGCCTGTGCCGTCTTCAAATTTTTCGTTGTAGTACGAAGCAATTAAATCTCGTTCCGGGCTTATTAACGGGAGCCCGACGCCGACAACGGCTACACCGATCAGCTTTTCGCCCGTTAAATCTATTCCTTCGGAAAAAACCCCGCCCATCACGGAAAACGCCAGCATAGTATCGTTTCTGCCTTCGTCGAAACTGCCGAGAAAGTTTTCTTTTTCTTCGTCGCTCAATTTTTGCTCCTGAACGATAACGGTTATGCCGGGGTATTTTGTCTGAAATACGGAAAGCACCTCGTTCAGGTAGGCGTACGACGGAAAAAATGCAAAATAGTTGCCTTTTTTTGCATTTGCCATCACGTAAAGCCTGTCGGCTATGGCTTCGTAACTTTCTCCTCTGCTGCGGTAGCGCGTAGAAATTCCACTTTCGATAACAAGGCAGAGGTTATAGGGCGGGAACGGCGAGGGAAGCTTAAAACCATCGTCGTCCACGGTTCCGCCGAACACTTGCTTGAAATATGAAATAGGCGTCAGCGTCGCTGAAAAAAACACACAAACCTTTGCTTTTTCGTGAACTTCTCTGAGTCGTCTCGAAGGGTCAAGACAAAGCAGCCTGACGGACATGTCCGAACCGAAGCTCTCGAGAAACACCGTATAGCTGTCGCAGAAATATTCGCTGACCGAAAGATAGTCCAGCACCGAAAAGTAAAGATTCAAAAGCTTTTCAAGTGATTCCGCGCTTTCTCCCCTGTGCCTTGTCAGAAACTTGTCCGTAACCGTGACAAAATCCATAAGCAATACAGACAGGTTTTCCGGAAGCTCTCGCATTACGGCGGTCTTGCTTTCGTAAAGCTCAGCGTTGCGAAGCTCCGTAAAATATGTGTTGATCTTATCACAGAGTTTGTATAACGGAACATCGACGGCCTTTATATCTTTTTTCAGATCCAGAAAATCTTTTTTTCTCAGTTCCGCCGAAAACATTTCCCTCGAACGATCTACGAGGTTATGCGCCTCATCGACTAAAAAGGCATATTGCTCAGTCGGAACATCTCCGAAAAAACGTTTCAGACTGACCTTGGGGTCAAAAACATGGTTGTAGTCGCAGACAACAACATCCACCCATAATGATAAATCAAGCGTAAACTCATGCGGGCAAACCGTGTGTTTTTCTGCGTACAGGCGTATTGTGTCTCTTGTGACTATTCGCTCGTTTTCGGCTATATCCTCAACTGCAGCGTTAACCCTGTCAAAATGTCCCCGCGCGTATTTGCAGTGCTCTGGGGAACATATACCCTCGGTCATGCAGATTTTTTCCTTTGCGGTAAGAGTGAGCGTAAGCAGATCATAACCCTTTTCCTTGAAACGTTTCAGCGTTTCTTCGGCGACTTTGCGGGTAACTGTTTTGGCGGTTGTATAAAATATCTTGTCTATATGACCTTCTCCTATAGCTTTGATGCAGGGGAAAAGCGTAGACACTGTTTTTCCCGTTCCCGTCGGGGCCTGAGCAAAAAGTTTTGCTCTGTTCTCTATAGCCCTGTACACCTTTATTGCGAACTCCCGCTGTCCTTTTCTGTAGTTTTCGAACACAAAGGGCGCATTTTTAATCGAAGTATTTCTGCGCTGCTTTCTGTCGTAATCCTTTTTGGCTCGCGCAAAGTAAACGCCGGTTATGCGCACAAAAAAATCCTCAAGCTCCGAAAAGCTGTATTCCCTGCCGTATTCCGCCGTCTCTTCGGTCTCGACATGACAGTAGGTCAGCATGATTTCAACCGAATCAAGGCTCTCGTCCTTTGCTATCATATATCCGTAGCACTTCGCCTGAGCGAGGTGTATATGATTTTCGTGAGGCTCGAGTGTTTTAACGTCCGAATACGTCGATTTTATTTCTTCAACGAGTATACGGCCGTTTTTTCTGTGTATCCCGTCCGCTCTGCCTTCGACTTTGAATGTGAAATCTTCTATATCGAATTCATTGAAAAGCCGGACTTCTTTTTCAAACTCGAAGTCTTCAAGCATTGCCTGCTTTGCCCGCTTTTTTTGCAGTTTTTGATGTATTCTCACGCCTTCGCGCATAGAGGAAGAGCCGACGTATATATGGTCTATGTCACCCGATTTCAGTACATATTCGACTAAATTCCCGACGGAGACGGTAATTTTTTTTTCAGCCATGACTATCCTTCCGAACTAAGAAGTTGGGCAAAACGAGCAAGCTCGTTTAGTCCGTTTTCAACTTTATTCCTGTAATTCTACATCATTATACCGAACAAAACAATCGAACACTCGAATTTTTTTTCGAGGATGTCCGTGGATTAGCTTACAAAAAGATACATGTTTTTGGGCGTTACTGCATAACATTATATAAATGTGTCCAAATTTACGGAGGTGCGCAATGCAAAAGACATACGACAGATTTTTCACGGTTCTCAAACAGGAAGCATATGGTGGTTCATACGGACAAAAAGAAGCACTCGGCAGTTGCATTACCGAAGTGCGGCATAAGTCGGGCAAGATTACGTGTTCGGTTCAGGATCTTCAGGATATGCGCAAATACAGTTTGGTTTTCGTCTCTTCAAACGGTTCAACGGCATATTATGCCGTTGTCGGCAATTTTTTCACCGACGAGAGGGGAAAAGCAAATTTTACGGCAGCTTTTAATCCGGAAACAATCGGCGATTCGCTGCTGACTATGGACGACATTAACGCGATTGCAGTTATCACTCCCGATAAGGATTCGAACCCGGTTATGTCCGGTTATATTAAAGAGCCTGTTAAACTGATAAATTTGGTGATTTCGCGGAAGAATCCTCCCGAAGAGCCCAAAGAACCCGAAGTGCAGCCGGTTACCGTTCTGGGAAAACCATCGGTAATTCCGCCGCAGCCTCAGACCATGCCGGAGCCGCCTTCCGAAACACCAAAAGAACCCGAGCAGCCGGTCGAAGTTCCTTTTCGGCCCATTCCGATGCCGGGCCTGCCTCAGCCGGTGCCGAGTCCCGAACCCCCTGTCGAAATACCCGAACAACCGCAGGAGCCGATTGAGCTTCCCGTTCGTGCGCGGCCGGATCCGGATCAGCCTGTAGAAATGCCGGGAGAGCCGCCGTATACAAATCCGGTAGAACCTCCGATACCGTATGATACAGGCGCGGTTAATAAGCAGCAGTCCTCGGCGTCGGAGCGAAGCTATAAGCACTATAAGCTGGAAAGCTATCCGGGAACTGTCGTCACAAAGAATAAGGCTCAGGGACAAGTGAAAATTTCCGAGATATTCAGCGAAGAAGATGCGAATAACGACTCTCTGTTTAAGCACAGTTTTGAGGGCGCACTGCCGCCGCCGATTCATAATGCGTCATACGCTGAAGACAAAACGGGCGAAACCGTTAAACAGGCCGGCCAAGGTAAAAACAGGGTCGAAATGTTCAGAGAGCTTGTAAACAAGTTTAATAACGAGATGGAAGAGTTGATTAACCTTGCAAAGAGTCCTCTTCCGGAAAGCATTTCTAAGGCTGACACAGCAAAATCGGCCGGTGAAAACAATGAAAATATCGGCTACACGGAAAAGCTGTTTAGAGATTACCCGCCCGAGCGGCCGTTCAACAAACAAAACAAGGATGTCGATTGGGTCAGAATAGGGCCGAATGAGCTGGATAAACTCCCGATACATGAATTCAATACGGAGCAAAAGCAGTTTCTGAGCAACTCTTTTGAAAGCTACGGTCACTTTTTGTTCGGCAGGTATGTTCAAATGGGAGAAGTGAATTACATACTGGCAGTACCTGATATTTACGATTTACATAAACGCATAAGAATATTTGATCTCGGATTCAGACAGTTTAAACCTACAGGCGGCGAGCAGCTTAAAAACGGAGTTCACGGTTACTGGCTGATGGTGGACTAAAAATGCTTAGAAATCCGTACGAAGACCATATGTGGTCATCGTACGGATTTTTCAAGCATGTGTATTACTTCGGTCGTGTATCTGCCTAAAGTCAATCAATCAGCGTTTACTTTTTTCACTATTATAGTGAATTAAGTATACACCGGTCCTAAAATATGATAAAATGAACACATGAGATATAGCGAAGATATACGAAAAAAAGTAATGAACTATCTCGACAAAGGGCATACAATTAAAGAAACATCGGAGAAGTACGAAGTAGGAACGACCACGATAAAGGAGTGGAAGAAACTAAGGGCGGAAACCGGTAGCTTACAGCATCGTCCTCATCCAAGGAAGTGCTCGAAGATTAGCCCCGACCGCTTAGTAGTCTACATAAACGACCATCCGGATAGTTTCTTGGCTGAGATTGCCGAGGTATTTAACTGCACACCGCAAGCAATATTTTATGCGTTCAAGCGGTTAGGCATCACGCGTAAAAAAAACGGTTAGTTATGTGGAAAAATCCGAGGCAAAACGTGCAGAATTCATCGAAATCATAGATAGTTATCCACAACACAGGCGTTATTACATCGACGAGTGTGGATTGGAGAGCTATCTATATCGAGAATACGGTTATGCACCGCGTGGTATACCTGTTTCAGAAACGATAAGTGGAAAGAAATACAAACGCATCAATATTGTCGCAGCAAAAAACTGCGACACCATAATAGCTCCCATGACATACAACGGCACAACTGACTGTATTCTTTTTGAATACTGGTTTGAGCATGAGTTTTTAGCTTCAATCCCTAAACATTCGGTTGCAATTATGAACAATGCTACGTTCCATCGAAAGAAGAGACTTTTTGAACTGGCTAAAAAAGCAGAATGTGTTTTGGTATTCTTGCCACCTTATTCACCTGACCTCAATCCGATTGAAAACTTTTGGGCTTGGTTGAAGGCTAGGCTTCGAAAATATTGAAAAACTTTGCTTCTTTTGACGATGCTTTGATGGACTGTTTTTAATTTAAATGACTATATCTATTGAGATGGAAGGTGAGCAATATGGTAAAGTTTTTGAAAACATTCACTATTGTTGTCGTTATTCTATACATAGTTTCGATGACAGCAGGCTTTATTCTAGTAAAGCAAAATCCATTTACTGCTTTCAATGCAACTTTTATTTCTACGATGTTTTGGAGCAGCCTGATTATCATATTTACCTGCTTTTTTGCGTTGTTATCTACCAAAGTTAATAATCACACAAAAAGGGGTATTATTATTGGTGCTTCCGTAGTTTACCTTGCTATTAGATTATCAAAATATCTTTATGATTCTTACATTGCTTTAACAGTATATAAGATAGACATAAGCGACCGTTTAATCATATTAGGAAGGTCGCTACTTTACCCGGATGGTCTTGTTACAGAAATGGTAATCATCGTCATTTTGATAATTACGTTGCTTGGGCGTGCTGAAAAATAGCCAAGCGCACAAAAAAATTATATAATGGAAATAAAAAGGTGAACCCATGAAAATCGGTCAATTGGAAATGATAAGCGTAGAAAGCCTCGTTGCAAAAGATCATCCTTATCGAAAGCTTAAGAGAATAATAGATTTCAACTTTTTAACAAACTCCGTAAAGCTTGAAGAAAAGGAGCTTGGCGCGGCCGGGTATACCGTTTCACGGCTCACAATGTGTCTTATTTTGAAATTTATGGAGAACCTTTCAGGCAGACTATTTGAACGGTTTATGGTTGAAAATGTTGCGGGTAAGTGTTGAAAATTGCGCACTAAACCCGCTTGCGGTTGTTCCTTGCGGTCGAAACCGTTAGATTGTTACCGCGGAAGTTAAATACCGCATATAGTACTTACGCCGGTACTTGTACCGGCCGCTTTGGTTTAACGCGGCGCCCGTAAGGCGACAATACATAGATGGCAGAGGGTGTATCATGGTTGATTGGGTTTTGCGATTTGTAAAAGGGATTTTTATCGGTTCCGGGTTTATTCTTCCGGGCGTCAGCGGAGGAGCTTTAGCGGCGGTATTTGGCGTGTATGAGCGTATCATATCTTTTCTTGCTCATATTACGCGGGATTTCAAGAAAAATGTACTTTTTTTCATCCCGCTTGGGCTTGGCGGAATAACAGGCATATTTTTGTTTTCGTTTGTTGTCAGCTTTTTCTTGGGAGCATATGAAGCTCAGATTCTCTGGTTGTTCGTAGGCTGTATACTCGGTACTGTACCGGCGCTTTGGAGACAAGCGGGAAAGAATGGCCGGCAGTCGAATCATATTGTGATACTTGTTGCGGCATTTTTTATCAGTTTTGTATTTATGCTTTACGGTGAAAGGCTTTTTGGCGGAAATGTTCCCCAAAATTTTGCCACATGGATAATTGCCGGCGCGCTTATAGGTCTCGGTATTATTGTCCCCGGACTCAGCCCGTCTAATTTTCTTGTATATATGGGAATGTATAAGGATATGGCCGACGGAATCAAAGAACTTGATTTTATGGTGATAATCCCCATCGGAGTTGGAGCGGTTTTGTCTGTGTTACTGCTTTCAAAACTTGTGGACGTTGTTTTCAAGAGAGCCTATGCATCACTTTTTCACGGCATATTGGGGCTGGTTTTTGCTTCGACCGTTATGATAATACCGCGTAATTACAACTATTTAAGCCCGGGTACCCTTATTTGTGTGGTACTGTGCGCGGCCGGTATCGCGTTGGGGTATTGGATGTGCGCTTTGGAGAAGAAGTACAAGACGGCATAAAAGAACGATACAGTCGTTTTTATGCGTTCTTGGCTTAACAACTAAACATATTGTTGTATAAAAAAATGCCGCATTTGCGGCATTTTTTGGCTTAAAAGACTATATCTGCGCTTGCATTACTTCGGCAATAAGATATAATGCAACCCGCGTTATATTTTATAGTCAGTTAAATTCAAAACCGTCCAAGCGAAGCTTGAGCGGTTTTGAATTTAACGCCCGACGCCATACAGTCGTTTAAGACTGATATTGTCTTAAACGACTGTATGTCTGAAAATAACCGGACAAGGGAACGGTTATTATTGATCCCCCGATTAAACCATGCGGTTTAAATACCCCCTTATACCGGCCCTGTGGCCTAAGGGGGATTGAGGCGACAAGTTTAGCGAATGGTCTAATTGTCGCCTCAATACATTCCGTTTTTTTCTATTATATAGTATTTAAAAACCGAGTCCTCATGTGTATAATTGAATCCGAGTTTTTCAAGCATATGTTGACTTCGAGCGTTACGAAGTACGGAATCGGCCGTGATCGAATTCAGACCCAAGCTCCTAAAAGCGTAATTCAGCAATAACTTAACCGCTTCGGTACCGTATCCTTTTCCTTTGACAGAGTCGTTTGTCAAAGCAATTCCGAAATCTGCCCGCATTTTTGATTCGTCAATATGTTTAAGATAGATATTTCCGATAACGTTGTTGTCAAGCATTATAGAAAAGTATAACCTTGTCGGATCGCTTACTCTCGCGAAATAACTCTTTTCGGCATTATCCTTGTCGTATACGTACGGAGTTGAGTCCATCATAGGATCCGGAACATAATTTTCATAATATGTGTGCCAATACTCTTTAGTCATTGAATTTAAGGTGATTTTTTCGCCGGCAATCGAAACTGTTTTGTCCATACTCATATCACTCCGTTAAAATTATTTTTGCTCAGTGTGAGGGTTCCAAAAAGATCCCCAACTCCATACGGACTTCCCTGCGTGTTGTATCATCGTTTCGGTAAGCGCAGGAATCGAACCCGATGAGTGAAAATCCGTACGAAAGGTAAAAGTTGACGGCCGGCTCATTGCATGACTGTGTTTCGAGCATCAACACGCGCCGCTTCTCTTCTTTCGCACGTTTCAAAGCAATATTCATCAATGCTGTTCCTATGCCTTGTCGGCGGTACGCATCATCAACCCACAGCTCGGTTACGCGAAGCCTGTTGCTCCAGTCCTCGACAGCGGTTTCGATAACGGCAATCAAGCGCCCGTTTTCGATAATACCCCATGCTTTAATTTCGTCCCACCACGGCTGAAACAGTTTATCGCTTTTATCGGGCATTTTTTCATACGGCGTTTCAAACGCTTTTTTGCTGAAGGACACATTAAAGCCGTCGTTTGAATTATTTATTTCGACATCATAATAGTTGTGGGATATATAGTGAAATTCCAGGCAACAGTCCTGCCATTTTTCCTGCTCAAGGGCTATAATTTCTTTATCCATCAAAGCTGCTCCTCCGGGTAAACGATGATTAATTGACTTTGGACGGGTACGCGGATGATTTAATCAGCGCATCCCCGTCCTAAGCGGCCGTTATACGGCCTTTGTGCGGAGCGGGATGCTTGCGGTTGTCCCTTGCGGGCGCAACCGTTCGATTAAATCAGCACATCTAGACTTTTAATATATCCTTAAGATACTTCCCGGTATATGATTTTTTTGCTTTTGTTATGTCTTCGGGTGTGCCGGTGGCAATTATCGAACCGCCGCGGTCTCCGCCTTCCGGCCCGAGGTCTATAACATAGTCCGCAGTCTTGATAACGTCGAGATTATGCTCGATTACGACGACGGTATTCCCGCCTTGAGCCAAAAGCTGAAGTATATCCACGAGCTTGTGCACGTCTGCCGAGTGCAGACCGGTGGTAGGCTCGTCCAAAACATACAGCGTTCTTCCCGTGCTCCTTCTGCTAAGCTCCGTCGCGAGCTTAACCCTTTGCGCCTCACCGCCCGAAAGTGTCGTGGACGGCTGCCCGAGCTTTATATACGAAAGCCCGACATCATACATTGTTTTGATTTTTTCTCGAAGCCTCGGCAGGTTTTCAAAGAATTCCACGCCTTCTTCGACTGTCATATCCAAAACTTCGGAAATGTTTTTGCCCTTGAACTTGACCTCTAACGTTTCCCTGTTATACCGTTTGCCGTGGCAAACCTCGCAGGGAACGTATACGTCCGGCAGGAAATGCATCTCGATTTTTATAATGCCGTCTCCGGAGCAGGCCTCGCAGCGCCCGCCCTTAACGTTGAAGCTGAAACGCCCTTTTTGGTAGCCCCTGATTTTAGCTTCGGGTGTTTGTGAAAATATATCGCGTATCAGGTCGAAAAGGCCGGTATATGTCGCAGGATTCGAGCGGGGAGTTCTGCCGATGGGGGACTGGTCGATATCGATTATCTTATCAAGCTTTTCGATGCCGAGCATGTCCCTGTGTTTGCCCGGTTTTGTCTTTGCTTTGTTGAGGTCTCTTGCAAGGCGCTTATAGAGTATCTCGTTTATAAGCGAGCTCTTGCCCGAGCCGGAAACTCCCGTTACACAGGTGAAAAGTCCCAAAGGTATTTTCACGTCTACGTCCTTAAGGTTATTTTCCTGCGCTCCGAGGATTTCAAGGTACTCGCTGTTTAAAGCGCGCCGCTGCTTCGGGACTTCGATTTGCTTTCTACCGCTCAAATAATCGCCTGTCAGAGACTTTTCACAGTTCAGCAAATCTTTTACATCGCCGGAGAATACGACCTCGCCGCCGTTGATTCCCGCGTTTGGGCCGATATCGACTATGTGGTCGGACGCCAGCATCGTATCGTTATCATGTTCGACGACTATAAGCGTGTTTCCGATATCGCGGAGGTTCATAAGAGTTTTCAGCAGTCTGTCGTTGTCGCGCTGATGCAGTCCGATGCTTGGCTCGTCCAAAATATACACAACTCCGACAAGCCCCGAGCCTATTTGGGTCGCTAGCCGTATTCTCTGGGCTTCTCCGCCCGAAAGAGTGCTCGCCGTTCTCGAAAGCGTCAGGTAATCAAGCCCGACATCCACAAGGAAGCCGGCTCTGGCGTTGATTTCCTTTAAAATTTGAGATGCTATCATAGCTTCGGTTTCGGTCGTCCTTAAGTTCAGAAAGAAATCTCTGAGTTTTGTGACCGTCATGGCTGTTATATCCGCAATGTTTTTATCGTTCACGGTTATCGCCAGAATTTCGGGTTTAAGGCGTTTTCCCTTGCAGGACGGGCAGTCGGTGTTTGTCATCAGCTGTTCGTATTCGCCCTTCATATAGTCTGAGCTTGTTTCTTTATAACGTCTGTAAAGCCCGGGTATTATGCCTTCAAACGCATAGGGGTAAACTCTTTCGCGCCCCTGTGAGTCGATAAATTTAGTATTCAGCTTTTCTCCGTTTGTTCCGTAAAGTATGGCCTTGGTCGCTGTCTCGTTCAAATCTTTGTAAGGAGTTTCCAGGCTGAAATCGTAGCGTTCGGCAAGAGCCGTAAAAAATGTTCTGCTCATGCTGTTTTCCGAATTGAGCGAATTCCAGCCCGGGCAGTTGATCGCTCCTTCGCCGATGCTGAGCTCCTTATTCGGTATAATCAGGTCAACGTCGAACTTCATCTGGAAGCCGAGTCCCGTGCAGTCCGGGCAGGCCCCGGACGGGTTGTTAAAAGAAAACATTCTTGGCTCGACCTCAGAAAGGCTGATGCCGCAGTCGGGACAAGAAAAATTGAGGCTGTATGTTACGTCTTCGGATCCGTCTGTATTGACGGTTAACAGTCCGTTTGACAGATGCATAACGGTTTCAATGGATTCCGTGAGCCTTTTTTGGATACCGTCGCGGATAACCAGTCTGTCAATGACGATTTCAATAGTATGCTTTTTGTTTTTTTCGAGTTTGATTTCTTCGGTCAGCTCATATATGCTTCCGTCAACGCGCGCTCTTACGAAGCCGCTTTTCTTAGCGTCGTCAAGCAGTTTTGTGTGTTCGCCTTTTCTGCCTCTGACAACGGGAGCCAAAAGCTGAATTTTAGTGCCTTCGGGCAAAGCAAGCACTTTATCGACAATCTGGTCTACCGTTTGCCTCTTGATTTCCTTGCCGCAGATGTGGCAATGAGGAATGCCGATACGCGCGAATAAGAGTCTTAAATAATCGTAAACCTCGGTAACGGTTCCGACGGTTGAACGCGGATTGTGGTTAGTCGTTTTCTGGTCGATCGAGATAGCAGGCGAAAGCCCCTCGATCGAATCAACATCGGGTTTTTCCATTTGACCGAGAAACTGTCTTGCGTAAGCGGAAAGGGACTCGACATAGCGTCTTTGACCTTCGGCGTATATAGTCTCAAACGCAAGCGATGATTTTCCCGAGCCCGAAACGCCGGTAAAGACAACAAGCTTGTTTCTCGGTATCTCCAGATTAATATTTTTCAGATTATTTTCTCGTGCGCCTTTAATAATAATTTTGTCGTGGGACATAACGTTCTCCTGTGAATAAAGTGCCGAAAAAATCTTCGCGACTTTTTCGGCCGTGTGTTGCGGATAAAACTTTCGTACGGGGTTTAAACACTCTTTACTCGGCTTAAAACCCCCTTGCCGCCTAGAATTTACAGCCCATTTCATGGGCTTTAAAATTCGTTGCGGCTCGCTCAAGCCCTGTCGGGCTTTCGTACGGGGTTTTAAACACTTTTTAGTACTTTTGGATCATTTTTTTTACTTTTATCATTTCGTCTCGTAGCGTTGCGGCGCGTTCGAATTGCAGGTCGGAGGCGGCTGTTCGCATGTCTTTTTCGATTTTTTTTGCGAGAGCTATCAGCTCATCCCTGTCCATAGACTCGGGATCCTTTTCGAGACCCTTGTTCTTACGTTCCTCTGTTGCCGGCGCGGCTGAGATTATTTCTCTCACCTTTTTGATTATCGTTGTCGGAGTTATGCCGTTATCTTCGTTATATTTTTGCTGTATGGCGCGGCGGCGGTTCGTCTCGTTTATCGCCCTCTGCATGGAATCCGTATACCTATCGGCGTACATGACAACCCGGCCGTCTCTGTTTCTTGCCGCCCTGCCTATGGTCTGTATCAGCGATGTT
Organism: Eubacteriales bacterium; assembly: GCA_031550435.1. GTDB lineage: Bacteria > Bacillota > Clostridia > Lachnospirales > WRAX01 > JAVBOO01. The sequence goes on along the minus strand of JAVBOO010000015.1, from coordinate 27,614 downwards.
TCGGAGCGCAAGAAGCCCTCCTTGTCGGCATCGAGTATGGCGACCAGTGAAACTTCGGGTATGTCAAGACCTTCTCTCAGCAGGTTTATACCGATCAGAACGTCAAACACGTTAAGCCTGAGGTCGCGTATTATCTCGATTCTTTCCAGCGTTTCTATGTCGGAGTGCAGATATTTTGCCTTTATTCCGATTTCTTTAACATAGGTTGTTAAGTCCTCGGCCATTTTCTTTGTAAGTGTCGTAACCAGAACCTTCTGACCGTTTTCGATTGTCTTGTGCATTTCGGACACAAGGTCGTCGATTTGCCCCTTAGTCGGGCGCACGGTGACTTCGGGATCCAAAAGCCCGGTCGGACGGATAATCTGTTCTGCCGTGAACTCGGAATGAGCGGCCTCGTAAACAGAAGGAGTTGCCGACACGAAAAGCATTTGGTTTATTTTAGACTCAAACTCGTTAAATTTCAGGGGTCTGTTGTCCAGCGCCGAAGGAAGCCTGAAACCGTAGTCGATAAGCGTTGTTTTTCTTGAGCGGTCGCCTTCATACATTCCTCTGACCTGCGGCAGCGTAACGTGCGACTCGTCAACTATAAAAAGGAAATCTTTAGGGAAATAGTCGAGCAGCGTTGCGGGAGTCGCTCCGGCTGTTCTGCCTGACAAATGTCTCGAATAGTTTTCGATACCGGAGCAGAATCCCATCTCGCGAAGCATTTCTATATCATAGTTTGTTCTCTGTGCAATACGCTGTGCTTCTATATATAAATCTCTGGATTTAAACTCCCTGACCCTCTCGAACATTTCTTCTTCTATGTGCTTTAGGGCTACATCAAGCTTATCTTTCGGCGTGACATAATGAGACGCGGGGAAAATCGAGACATGATTGCGCAGCGACATTATTTCTCCCGTCAAAACGTCTATTTCGGCAATCCGGTCAATCTCGTCTCCAAAAAATTCGACACGGTACGCGAGACTGTCGGAATAGGCCGGGAAGATTTCAACAACGTCTCCCCTGACGCGGAAAGTACCGCGGTCGAAATTCATATCGTTGCGGTTATATTGTATTTCGACAAGCTTGCGCAGCACAGCGTCACGATCCTTATGTGCCCCTTGGCGAAGCGATATAACCATGTTTTGATAGTCAATCGGGTCTCCCAAGCCATAAATACACGAGACGCTCGCGATTATGATAACATCTCTGCGCTCTGAGAGGGCGGCGGTTGCGGAATGCCGCAGCTTGTCTATCTCATCGTTTATTGACGAATCCTTCTCTATATAAGTATCCGACGACGGAACATACGCTTCCGGCTGATAGTAGTCATAATAGCTTACAAAGTACTCGACGGAATTGTTCGGGAAAAATTCCTTAAACTCGCTGTAAAGCTGAGCAGCGAGTGTTTTGTTGTGAGCTATGACAATGGTCGGAACCTGTAATTCTTGTATTATGTTTGCCATTGTGAATGTTTTGCCCGAACCCGTAACTCCGAGCAGAGTCTGAAACTTTTTGCCGTTTCGGAATCCGTCGGAGATTGAGCGTATAGCTTCCGGCTGGTCGCCGGTAGGCTTGAAATCTGATATGACTTCAAATTTTTCCATAGTTTCTCCTTTTGTTATTAAGATGCCGGCAGCCGGCGGGAGAATAATGCGGTTTTATTACCGCGGAGCGACAGCTTCGCGGTATTTAACTTCCGCGGTAATAGTATAGCACGTTAAAAATAATTGTAAATAGAAAACGAACAAAATTTCTGGTATGTGCTTATTGAAAGTTGTGAAAATGTATGTGCGATCTGATGTATTCCGAGCTTGGAATGTTGACTTAAGATTAAAAACTTGATATACTGATAACGTTCATGAGTGAAGAGAGTTTCTTTTCTATCGTGACCGCAATAATCATGCTTACGGCGGAAGATTTGTTCTGCGCTGCGAGGGACGAACGCGAACAGCCATACTTTTTTGTATGACTTTATTACGCTATTTACCCCCTGCGCGAAGCAGGGGGTTTTTATATAGCCGCTAAAAGGTAACGACAGTAAGTGCCGAAAAATGTACGAGACCCGCTTGGCGGGTTGAGAAGTGGCGCTGTCCGGTTTCAGTGGAAGCCGCAGAGCAATGTTTCAACATATCCAAACAGTCGGGAAGGGGAGTTTTATGATGAGAATTGCTGTAATCAGCGCGATTTTGGAGGGTCCGGAGGCGGTGCAAAGCAAGTTTAACGAGGTTTTGGCCGGCTTTAAAGGGATAGTAAAGGGACGCATGGGTTTGCCGTTTCCCGAGAATAATTTGTCGGTCATATCTATAACCGTTGTCGCCGAGCCGGACGTAATTAATTCTTTAACCGGCAAACTTGGAAAAATAGAGCATGTAATCGTGAAAACCGCAATTTCCAAGAATGAGCTTGCATAGGGGGAAAACATGCAAATAGACCATGAATATATTGATAAAATATTGGAGGAAGCCCGTAAGGCTTCTGACGAATTTATAAGCGCCGCGCTTGATAAATCCGATGCAATGGAGGGGCTTACGCACAAGGAAGTTGCCGCGTTGCTGGCGACAGAAAAGCCGGAATTCGTTAACAGGATTTTCGAGACGGCGGGGAAAATAAAAGAGAGTATATACGGTAACAGGATAGTCATGTTTGCGCCGCTTTATGTCAGCGATTATTGCGTTAACCGCTGCGCATACTGTAGTTTTAACAACGGCAGGGATTTCGATCGGCGCATACTCGGCATGGACGAACTCCGCTCCGAGGTTATGATGCTTGAGCGAATGGGGCATAAACGCCTTGCTCTCGAAGCCGGCGAAGACCCCGGGCGCTGCACCATAGATTATATACTTGACTGCATAAAAACGATATATGAAATGAAGTTCGAAAACGGCGAGATACGAAGGGTGAATGTAAACATAGCTGCGACGACCGTTGAGAACTACAGAAGACTTAACGAAGCCGGAATCGGCACATACATACTTTTTCAGGAGACTTACCATCGAGACGCCTACTTGCGCGTTCATACTGCCGGTCCAAAAAGAAACTACGAGTATCATCTTAACGCGTTTGACAGAGCAATGCAGGGCGGCGTTGAAGATGTCGGAGGAGGAGTGCTTTTCGGGCTCCATGATCCGTATTTTGAGGTAATGGGTCTCATGCTGCATAACGAGCATTTAGAAAAAGAATACGGCGTTGGTTTTCACACGATATCCGTGCCTCGTCTCTGCAAGGCTCCCGGGATTACCCTGGAAAGCTTTCCGGATTTGGTGGATGACGACACATTCGAAAAGATCGTCGCGGTAATACGGCTCGCCGTGCCTTTCACCGGCATGATACTGTCAACACGCGAGACGCGCGATATGAGACAAAGACTTTTAAAAGCAGGTATTTCTCAGCTTTCGGCCGGTTCGTCTACAGAGGTCGGCGGTTATGTCAAGCGCGAGGAAAGCTGCCCTCAGTTTGAGGTGAAGGACGAAAGAAGCGCGTTGTCTGTGATAGAAGAGCTTATAGACACCGGTTATATTCCCAGTTTTTGCACTGCCTGTTACAGAAGCGGGCGAACTGGGGACAGATTTATGAGACTGGCAAAGTCCGGTCAAATCGGAAACGTTTGTCTTCCGAACGCTCTTCTAACGCTGCAGGAGTATGCGAGGGATTACGGGGATGAAAGTCTGCGCGCCAAAGCAGACGACATAGCCGCTAGATGTGTGAAAGATATTCAAAACGAAAAAGTCCGGGAACGTGTAATCGAAAATATTGAAAGTATTAAGCACGGTACACGCGACTTGTATTTGTGAGGTCTGCCATGAAAAACAACCAAGCCGTTCGCAGAACGGTTGTAATAATAGGAGAAATCAACAGCGGCAAATCAACGCTTTTTAACGCGCTAACCGGCCAAAACAATGCAATAGTATCCGAAAAAGCCGGAACTACTACCGATCCCGTTAAAAAGGCGATGGAGCTGATACCTTACGGACCGATAATGCTGACCGATACCGCCGGTTTTTCCGACGGCAGCGAAATCGGAGAACTGCGGATGCAAAAAACAAAAAAAGCGCTGAGAAACGCGGACGCGCTTATATATATAATGAACGCGGCTGAACCGGCACACGAGGCTTACAAGGAGTTTTCGGGCGGGAAAACGCCCTGCCTTCTTGTTATTTCAAAATGCGGATCTGTTGACATACATGTTCTGGAAGACTTGAAAAAACGCTATGCGGGGGCCTATGAATTTTGCGGTAACGATCCGGATTCTGCAAACGGGATACGCGTAGCTCTGTCAAAGCTTCTGACTGACTCGGTGCCAAAAGAACGTCCGCTTTTGGAAGGCTTGGTGAAGCCCGGTTCGACGGTGCTTTTGGTAACGCCGATAGATTCGGCGGCACCGGCCGGCCGGCTTATACTGCCGCAGGTGCAGGTTATTCGAGCCTGTCTGGATGCGGGGACTTTTTGTGCGCTTACTCTGCCCGAGAACCTGGAAGACTCTTTGACGAAGCTTAAAAACTTAGACTTGGTTATTACCGATTCTCAGGCCTTCTCCGCAGTAGCCAGCATGGTTCCGGAGCATATACCCTTAACGTCGTTTTCGATTTTGCTTGCGAGGCAAAAGGGTGATTTTGTTCGGATGCTCGAGGCGGCACAAGTGATAAACGCATTAGATGATAACGCTTGTATACTCGTGCTTGAGGGCTGTACACACAACCGGACTCACGAGGATATCGGGCGCGTTAAAATTCCCGATATGCTTAGAAGAAAGACGGGAAAGAATTTTAATTTTGAATTTAAAAGCGGCAGCGACTTCCCCGAAAGCTTGGAAAAATATTCTTTGGCGGTTCAATGCGGAGGCTGTATGCTCTCGTCCGCCGAGCTGAGCAACCGTATGGCTTTGCTGGAGGAAAGCGGCGTTCCGCTGACAAACTATGGGATGCTGTTGGCATGGGGAAGCGGAGCGCTGAATCGCTGCAAAGCATTGTTCGACTGAGTACGGCCGGTTCCGGTTTGATTGGCGGAATGGTTCGTCGTCATGTTTCAGCAATAATATAAAGAGGTGCATATGCTAAATTTAGACAGAGCGTCGGTTGCGGAACTGACCGAGCTTATAGAGACAAAAGCCGAAGCGTTGGAAAAAGAAATTTTTGATACGGCCGCCGGCATAAGGCGGGAAAAGTTCGGCAACCGTGTTTATTTGCGCGGGCTGATAGAAATAACGAGCTATTGCGTTAACGACTGCTATTACTGCGGACTGCGCCGCTCAAACGAGAAAGCCGTACGTTACAGGTTGAGTGATGAACAAATCTCGGACTGCTGCGAAACGGGCTACAAGCTCGGTTTCAGGACTTTTGTGCTGCAAGGAGGAGAAGACGGCTGCGATAATGACGAACGCCTTTGCGGACTTCTCGGTGTGATAAAGCAGCGCTACCCCGACGCGGCGGTCACTCTCTCGCTCGGAGAGCGGAGCCGTGAAAGTTACGCAAGGCTTAAGGCGGCCGGAGCCGACCGCTATTTATTAAGGCACGAAACGGCGGACGAAGGGCATTACAACAGGATTCACCCGATGGAGCTGTCTGCGAAAGAACGCCAAAAAAGTCTTTACGAGTTAAAGAGTCTCGGTTTTCAAACCGGAGCGGGGTTCATGGTCGGTTCTCCTTTCCAAACGGTCGAAAATCTTGCCAAAGACCTTGTATTTTTGAGAGAGTTGAAACCGCATATGGTCGGGATCGGACCGTTCCTGCCGCATAAAGATACGCCGTTTGGTTCTTATCCTCCGGGCAGCGGGGACCTGACGCTGCGAATGATTGCCTTAACGAGGATTTTGCTTCCGGACGCGAACATTCCTTCAACGACGGCTTTGGCAAGTCTGATGACTTTGGGAAGAGAGAAGGGGCTTATGTGCGGCGCAAATGTAACGATGCCAAATCTTTCTCCACCCGATGTTCGCGGAGCTTACAATCTCTATGACGGGAAGCTGTCACGCGGAGCCGAATCCGCCGAAGGGCTTGCTGCCCTGAAAAATCAGCTTCTTGCTGCCGGGTTTGAGGCGGACATGGGGCGGGGGGACGCGAAAATTTAGCGAGGAAGTGTTGGAAATTGCGCAAGGCAATTATTTAAAATGACCGCGAGAAAACCCCTTCCGCGCTTTTCAAACAGCACAGAAGGGGTTTTTGCAGATATTTTTTATTGGCCGATAAAGGCAACCGTGTTATTGAGGCGACAACTTGCTAAACTTGTCGCCTCAATCCCCTTAGACCCGCAGTGCCGGTATAAGAGGGATCAAAAAAATGTTATTTATCGGATTTCATTTTTACATATTCCTCGAAGACTTCTCTCTCATGTTTTGAGGCTAAGCTCTCGCGCCTTAATGTAAATTTATCGACATAGTCTTTGAGGCTGAGCGCAAACATTAAGAGTCTGAACCCGAAATATGCGGCAATACATAATGCGAAAAAATAATTGTATGATCGTACCGCTATTATTGCAAACAGCACGACTGCTCCCGTCTCGAAAATCGCTATCAGCTTTCCGATGAGCTTTTTACGCTCGGAAACTTTTTCTCTCGCAAAATGCATTAAGTCCCTGTCAACCTTTATTTCTCCGTCCGCGCTTTCGGGCTTTATCTTCATCTTCGCGGCTCCGTTCGAATTATATGTTCCGCCTCTTAAATCTACGGTATCTTCCACAAGCTTCAGCTCCTTTTTGAATTCCGGCAGCATACGCACTTCGGACTCGCCGATCCATTTCGCCCTGCCGTTTTTGACCATTTGACGGGCGCGCTTTGCATAGGTTTCCCCCAGAACCGCTCCGTCGATTCCTGTTACCGAGATTTTTCTCGGCTGAGTTGCTTGAGTTTCCATAAAATCACCTGCGGATATTCATCGGCTTTTGCTCTGAGAGCAAAGCCGTGCCGATACTTGCAAATTTTTCGAAAACATCGAGTTTTTGGTTATGGGTGTCTTCCCCTTGTTTTCAAACCCGGCGCGCAGTTTTTTATTATGGGTGCCGTCCCCCGCGGGTAGTTTTGCCCGCATGCGCCGTAGATTACATTTTGCTTCCGCATATAAATATACGCCGGTTTTTACGGTTTGTCTACTTAACATTGAATATAATCGGCTCACCGAGCTTGAAATAAACGGGGACAAACGGTACAAGATAAACAGCATCGTCGTGATAGTCGCTTAAGCGCATTGTAAAACAGTAACGCCCCGGTGTTTCGATATAGCTGCCGGTTGCATCGTTTAAATATCCCTGTGATGTGGCAGCGGAAATTTCGGAAAAACCGTTATAAAGCTTTCCGTCTTCACCAAAATATTCAAAGTCGAAAGGAATGCGAGAAAAAATTCTATCTTGCCCGGGAACGGAAAATACAAGCATCGGGTTGTTGCCTCTTTTTGTTATGTTTTCGAGCTTCATACCGTCCGGAAGGTTTTCGGCAGTCGCGTTAACCAAATCGATTTTTGTTCCTGCCGTTTCTTTTTCAACCAAGGTAGCTCCCGTAATAAAAAGTGTCAGCTTTTTGCTCTTTGAAAAGAATGAACTCTCCAAGCGGTATGAAACCATTGACTTTGTGTCCAATGCTCCCGTGGCGGTTATTCCGTTTCGTATTCCTTCGAACTTTTCGCCTTTTTCGTTTTCAAGGTAGAAATCAAGGCCTGTTATCCATTTGCCGTTGTTTGTATCTTCAATCAGGTTTAGGCGTATATGAGTTGGGTATATTTCAATAGATCTGACCGTGAAATGCTGCCGTTCAATCTCAAAATCCCTGTTCATTTCGATAAGCTCGCACTTTTGAATATAATCAGGGTCAAAGTTCAGCGCAAAAGAGAACTCTGAGATGATTTCCGGTTCTTCGTACTGATCCCGCGCCGTTTCCTGTTCGGGCGGAGCCGTGGCTTCTACGACATCTCCGCCTCTGTCATATACCCTGCATTTGAGCTCCAAACTTTCCGGAACAGCATCGCTTATAAAGTCGAATGTCATTTGGCGAAGCTCATCGCTTTTGCCGACAGGACTGCTCATGCTCAAGCCGTAACCTCCGTCAGGCATGCCCAAAGAACTGTCTAAAGACACGGAAGTATCTAAATACGAATACTTTTCGGATTGCATCGTATAAAAAATGTTTAGCTGCTTGGTATCCGCTATAACATACTCGATTCTCATCGTTATATCGTTCTTGCTCTGTTCCAGATTAATCGGCTGAACATACTCGTTTTCGACCGCCGCACTCAAAGAAGGCGAAAATGCTATCGCCGCAGCAAGTTTACGCAGTACGGGTATTCTCCCGCACGCCTTTGCAAACGGGACAGATATGTTAACGAGGGCCGTGAAAAATATAAGACAAACTGCAAGCCCGCTTACCGGTATCACAAGCATCCGGCGCATGTTTTTGGTTTTTTTCAGTTTTGCTTTAGCCCGACCGACGGAATGAGCAAGCTCGGGCGGTATGGTATCAAGCTCTGCCAATAGTTTCTCATATTCGTCTTTGCGGTTCATAATCCATCCTCCTCCAGTAGTTCTGCTTTTAGAAGCTTTAATGCCCTTCGCTGTCTTGTAACGGCGGTTCCTTGCGGTATGCCAAGGCTCTGTGCAGTTTCAAAGAGTGTCAGCCCGGAAAAGTAACGCAAAATAATAATGTCTTTTAGCTCTTTCGGCAGACGAGATATTGCGTCTTTCAACGGCAAAGAGTCGAGAAGCTCTTCGGCTGTTTCGGTCAGAGTTTCTTTCCGTTGTTCTCTTTTTCTTCTGCCGAGTTCTTTTTTGCATACGTTAATGAGTATGCGGGTCATCCATGTTTCAAAGTATTTCGGAACCCGCAGTTTTTTCAGCGATTTCAGGCCGCGGTAAATCGTTTCGTCCACAGCTTCAACCGCATGGATTTCGTTTCCCAAAAACATAAAAGCCGTGCGGTATAGGCGCTTTTTCATGAGTTCTGTCCGTTCGGTAAATTCCTCGATGCTCATTATGCATTCTTTCCTTTCGGGGGTTCGCGGCGAATTCTGCTCTGTGGCAAGGGAACAACAATATAGCAATTTAAGTTGAATTAATCTGTGTTTACCTATATCTATTAGATTCTCTAAAATGCGGATTTGATTTCCCGATAGAAAATTTTTCGGCAGGTGGCTAGTATTGCCGAGGGAGTATTACCTCGGAAGTTAAATACCGAATGAAATACATATGAGTTTACTCGTGCAAAAGTAATAACCTTGTACATTCCGGCATATGATTTTATAGGAAAACCTTTAAGAGCAAGCCGCGCGGTGCTGTCCTTTTTTCCCGCTTGGCTGTACATAGGAGGAAAACATGGATATCGAAGATTTTAAAAGACCCGAAGCGCGTACTCGAAGCACGGATGTGCGTGCCGAATATAAGCGCGAGGTAAAGAGAGTCAGGACAGGGGAGCCCGCTAAGAAAAGTATTGCTCAAAAGCTGAGCTTCAAAGAAAAATTAGTCGTGCAGCTCATAGTTTGCGGTTTTATCATGCTGATCGCCCTCATAATCAATATAATCGGCAATGACACTGCCGCATATGTTAAAAAAGAAATAAAGCTGACTATAAGAGAAAGCATCACGGCGGAAAGCGTTCGGCAATTCTGGGACAGCTCCGCGGCGAAGCTCGAGGATCTGGGCGAAGGAGTAAAAACTATCTTCGGTTTTGAAAAAAATGAGGAAAAAGACAGCGATGAAAACAACGGCGAAGAGGGCAAAGAAGGGGAGGACGTTTCTAAGGTTTTCATCGAAACGACCGATACCCCGACACAAACCGAAAGCGCCGTTCCTTCGGACGAACTCGAGAAAGTCAACTCAAACAGCTTTCGTATAGACGAGGACATACTGAATTCGATTAACAGCAGCGAAGATTTGTACATAAAAGCAAACGGAACCGAAGAGATAGGCGAAGGGGTACAAGAGTAAAATAATTAATATTACCGCGGAATTTAAATACCGTATAAAATATTTGCGCGGTTACTTAGGCCTAGCCGGAGCGCTTTCTGCTCCGAAGCGGGGGTACAACAAAATATGCATTTTCCTATATTTTGTTGCCGTAGTTATACCTTTCGGAAGGAGCCACCTTTGTTCCGGTTCTGCATAAAGAAACTTAAAATCGAAATAAGCCCTTTTTTTATTATTCTTCCTTTTGTGGTCTTTACTCCCTATGTACTGCCGCAGTTCGCCGTACTGTTTTTTTGTCTCGCGCTGCACGAAGCGGCGCATATAACGGCGGCGCACGCACTTGGTATAAGCACCGAAAAACTGGTTGTGCTCCCTATAGGATTCACAGCGGTCATGCGGAGTTTTAACTCAAACAGGCTCGGCAAAAAGCTTGCAGTTATCGCCGCAGGCAGTGCGTTTAATATTGTAATAGCAGCGCCGGTTTATTTATTCCACGGTTTTTGTATGTTTGTAACGGTTAATCTGCTTATCGCGTTTGTCAACCTGCTTCCGGTCTATCCTCTTGACGGGGGGAGAATGTTGCAGTGTCTGAGTGCCGAAGTCTTCGGGACAATACGCTCTTGCAAGCTAACAAAGAGAATCGGCATGTTTTTCTCGGTTGCAGTAGTTGCTGCCGGCGCGATTTACACCTCGCTGTTTCCCTATGATCTCACAATAGTTATAATGGGAGCCTATCTCTTAAGCCGTGCGAAAAAAGAATCGGCTTCGCAGATAACCGAGTTTTATACCGAAGTCGCGTTCGGGAAGGGAAAGCTTGAGGAAAACCCGGTTTGCAGAGTCAAACTTTATCTTGTTTCTCCCGATACGCCGTTAAAGTCATTGCTCGATTTGATAACACCTTCCGGATATAATCTGTACCGTGTCGGAACCGGACAGGATTACTATTGTTTAACCGAAGAGGAAGTTGCGAAAAAATCTCTGGAGTTCGGGGTAGGGAGTCCGCTTTCCGAATGTGTTACGGCGATTGCTCCGGATGATACAGAAACACCGCAATGTCATTGACGTTTGTGCCCGTCGGGCCTGTTAAAATCAGCCCTCCGACGGCGTTGAGCGCGTTGTATGAATCATTGTTGTCCAGATATTCTTTTGGGGAAATGCCGGATGCCTTCATGCTTGCGGAGCTTTCTCCGCAAACATAGCCGCCGGCGGCATCTGTCGGTCCGTCAGTACCGTCTGTGCCGAAAGAAAAAACAGCCGTGTTTTTCATACCGGAAATATGTTCGGCCGCAGCGAGCGCAAATTCCTGATTTCTTCCGCCCTTGCCGCTGCCTCTGACCTTTACGACCGTTTCGCCTCCGGTTATCAGAGCAAACGCTGTTTCAGGCAGTTTTTCAATATACTTTCTTCCCTCGCCGCAGAGGTAATCTGCGGCATTTTTTGCTTCACCGGTTAGCTCTTTTGTCAGTATAACGGCTTTATAACCGAGTTTTTCGGCGCAGTCTGCGGCAGCGTCGCATGCCAGACTGACGTTGCCGATTATTTCCGTTTCGACGTTTGCTATCGTTTTCGGCGTTTCTTTTTCAAGCTGTTCCATAACGTTTTTTGAGAGTTTCAGTCTGTATTTTTTGACTGTTTCGAGTGCTTCATTACAGGTTGACATGTCTGCCGAGACGGGGCCGGACGCTATCATATCGATTCTGTCTCTGAGTATATCGGATAAAATAAGCGCGGTTATCTTCTTTTGTTTTGCAAGAAGGGCAAAGCGGCCGCCTTTAACGGCGGAAAGACGTTTTCTGATTGTGTTTGTCTCGATTATATCTGCTCCTGAGCGGAGCAGCTGTGCGGAAGCATCTTTTATATCGGCTAAACTCAAACCGGGGGCAGGCAGCTCAAAAAGCGCTGAACCGCCGCCCGAGACAAGCAAAAGCAGCTCTTCGTCTTCGGTCATGCCGCACACGAGTTCCACGGCTGTTTTTGCCGCGATGACCGAGTTTTCGTCCGCTTCGGGATGACCGGCTTCGATAATTTCGAACACGGGTGATGTTTGCCCGCCGTGACCGTACTTTGTGATTATCAGCCCGCGGCTTATTTTAGCCCCGAGTACGGAAACAGCCGCATCTCCCATGGACAATGCGGCCTTTCCGATTGCGATTGCGACTATCTTGTCGCTGAAACTGCGCCTCATGATTGCGGTTTTTACCGCCGTGTCCGGTCTGACTGCTTCAACGGTTCCGGCAATTATCTTTTCTGCATGTTTTCTTAACAGTGACATTATTTTATACCGTAAAGCCAACTTCCGAGTTGTGAGTCAAGAGGCAAAAACAGTACTTTATCGCCTCTCATCGTTATTTTCAGAGCGTCCATAGAGCGGATAAACTCATAGAATTCCGCTCTTTCGTCTCCGCTGTAAGCAGATGACAGTATGCGCATATATTCGCTTTCACCTTCCGCTTTTAACTGCTCGGCCGAGGCCTTTGCCTTCGAAATAAGCAGTGCCGCGTCTTTGTCTGCGCTGTTCTTGATAATTTCGGCTTCTTCTTTACCCTCAGCCGAGAATTTTGCGGCAATTTGCTGGCGCTCTGATACCATTCTGTTGTAAACCGCCTCTTTATTGTCTTGAGGAAGGTCAAACTGCTTTATTTGAACATCGATAATCTCGATACCGTAATCGATTGTCTGCCCTTTTGCGTTTCCTAGTATCCTGTCGTCCAGCTCTTTTCCCCTCGAACTTATGGCGTCGCTCTGGTTCAGCGAGCTTAAAAGATTCTTGACGGAGTTGTATACGACAACATCAAGCCTGCGTTCTGCTTCGGCTCTCGTTACAACGGTTTGCATAAATTGGAGCGGATTTACTATTTTCCATACGACATAGCTGGAAACGGTCATCGCCTTTTTGTCAAGGGTAAGAACGTCTGAAGGAGTGAGGTTATATATCTGCGCATTTGTAGGAACAAAAACAGCGGTATCGACAAACGGTGTTTTAAATACAAGTCCGGGCTCTTTATGCGTATCAATAACCTTATCGAAACGCTTTATGCATACGGAGTTGTCTTCAGGAACATAAACAACCGCGTTTGATATTATAACAAGAAGTATTATTACAACAGCGGCGGCGCCTATCGCTATAAAACTTTTTTTATTCAATTGCGGCTCCCCCTTCATTAAAATTTGCGTTTCCGTCCGAATTTGAGTCTCCGCCTATATTAAGTACTTTTAGCGTATCACCTGTTCCCGGTTCGGTTATATATACCTTTATACCGGGGAGTATTTCTTCCATCGTCTCAAGGTACATTCGCATCTTAGTAACGGATTTGTTGTTTATGTACTCTTTATACATCTCGTTAAAGCGCGCAACCTGACCGTTAGCCTCGTTGATTCTCGATTCCTTAATCGCTTCGGCAGCCTTAACTATTTTATCGGACTCCGCTCTGGCTTCCGGCAAAATTTCGTTGTAATACCTGTTTGCGCCGTTTATTTCTGTTTCTTTGCCCTGCTTTGCGTTTTCGACATCTTTAAAAGCCGATATTACGTAGTCTGTCGGCGGCTGAGCGTCCTGAATCGCGATATTAAGAACTGTCAGTCCGAGGTCGTAATGAGCAAGTTTTTCCAAAACCGCTTCTTTCATGCGGCTCTGTATCTCGGGCTTTGCAACGGTTAAAACGTCATCAACATTAAACGTGCTGACTATGCTTCTTGCTTCCGACTGCAGGATATTGCGCAGCAAAGTCTCCGGATCGTTAGAATTGTACAGGAATTTTGTAGCGTGCGTGACTTTCCATTCTATGTAGAAATCAATCGTAACGAAGTTGAAATCCTTGGTAATCATAAACGATTCGCTTTCAACGTTTGTATAGTCCGAACCGGAATACGAGCCGGAGCCCGAACTAAGATATCCGAGTTCCATGCCTCTTGTCGTTATATCAACCTTTTTTACGTTTTGGATAATCGGAATCCGGAAATGAAGCCCGGCTCCCGATTCACCGTAAGCTTTGCCGAACTGAGTTATTACTGCTTGTTCCTGCTCGCTTACGGTATACATACTCGAAAAGAACAAAGCGACAATAATTATAGCGGCAACGGCAGCTTCGACAAGTATTACTATTCTGCCGGTGTTGCTTTTCCTGCTTTTTTCTGACATATACTCACCTTCTTTTATATGACGTAATTATATGGTTTTGTACCACTCAATTTATTTTGTTTCGGTTTCGGAGAATTTTCTGCGGTTTAAGAAGTATCCGAAGCCGGCTCCGCAAAGCCCGCCTATGATATGCGCGAAGTTAGAGATATTGTCTTGGTTTGCAATCCCTGCCACAACTTCTCTTCCGATAAACACGATTATGCACAGCAGAAGCGTAAGCGGTATTCTGCCTTTTTTCAGGTTCACAAACGAGCTTAAGAGCATCATCATAAATACTATTCCGCTTGCGCCCAAAAGCATGGTTTCGGGGAATATCAGTATATTGACCAAACCCGTGATAAGCGCTGTAAACAGCATTGAGATCAGCATATTTTTTGAGCCGTACTTTTCTTCAAGCATCGGGCCGATAAGAAGTATCAACATCATGTTGCCAAGATAATGATCTATGCCGGCATGGCCCAAGACATGGCCAAACACTCTGATATAGGCCAGCGGATCCGCAAGCGAGCATCTGTAAACGGAAAAAAGCAGTATATTTGACTTGCTCATTGCCGTACCGCCGGTCAGGTCAGCCGTCGCAACCGACAAAAGATAGGCGGCAAACGACAGGATAACAAATGTCAGGATAACGGGCGAATTGTAATCAATTTTTCTGAATGCATTCTTGATTTTTTCCATATGATCCCCCTATTGCTTGCCGAATTCTCTGCCGAAATGCCTGTATCCTGTTTCTGTCACTATTCTGCCCCTCGGCGTTCTCTGGATGTATCCAAGCTGAATAAGATAGGGCTCGTAAACATCCTCGATTGTCTCTGCTTCCTCGCCTATAGACACGGCGAGAGTGTCCAGCCCGACGGGGCCTCCGCCGAATTTATCGATGATTGCCAGTATGGTTTTTCTGTCATCGATGTCCAGCCCGACTTTATCGACTTCCAAAAGGTCAAGCGCCATATTTGCCGTTTCGTCGTCAACAACCCCGTCAAACTTTACAAGAGCGTAATCCCGCACGCGTTTAAGCAGCCTGTTCGCGATTCTCGGCGTTCCTCTCGAACGCCTCGCGATTTCTTCGGCTCCTCCTTCGGTTATTTCCGTGTTCAAAACTCCGGCCGACCTGAGAACAATGCGCTGCAATTCCTTTACGTTATAAGGCTCTAGCCTGTGTACAACGCCGAAGCGGTCTCTCAGAGGTGCGGTTAAAAGCCCGATTCTTGTTGTCGCCCCGACCAGTGTGAATTTCGGAAGATTCAGCCGCACGGAACTCGCTCCCGGACCTTTTCCTATAACAACGTCGAATGCGAAGTCCTCCATCGCGGGGTACAGTACTTCTTCGATAACACGGTTCAGCCTGTGTATTTCGTCAATGAAAAGAAGGTCGCCTTCGTTTAGCCCGCTCAAAATCGCCGCCATATCTCCGGTCTTTTCTATGGCCGGGCCCGAGGTTGTTTTGAGGTTTACTTTCATCTCGTGAGCGATAATGTTTGAAAGAGTTGTCTTGCCTAAGCCGGGCGGACCGTAGAGCAAAACATGGTCGAGCGGCTCGTTTCTGAGCTTTGCAGCTTCAACCGCTATTTTTATTTGTTCTTTTAGTTTTTCCTGGCCAATGTAAGTATCAAACGACCCCGGACGCAGCTTTTGCTCGGCATCGCTGTCCTCGTACTCAAAATCTGCCGTGATAATCCGTCTTTCCATAAAAACCTCCGCGGGTCTTAGTAAGTGCTGATTTAATCGAACTTTGTGAAGCGTAGCGTAACAAAGCATGAGCCCACGGATTTTGAAAGCCCATAAAATGGGCGCAAAATTCTAAGGCGAATGGATTAAATTAGCCGGAAATCTGTCCAAAGTGAATTAATCAGTGTTTACCTTATAAAACGTTTGCGCCGTTACAGCGACGACAGTTTCCTCAAAGCCGCTTTTAATATCTGCTCGGTTGTCATGCCGCTGAGTGCGACCGACGAAACGACTTTTAGAGCGTCAACTCTCGAGTAGCCAAGCGTAGTCAGAGCGGCAACTGCGTCTTGTTTTTCATCCGATGATGCGGATAAAGTTTCCTGCCCGGTCGAAACCGTAAGAGTGTCGTCGCTTTTAAGCTTGTCTCTGAGCTCGATTATTATTTTTTGGGCTGTTTTCTTGCCTATGCCGGGGGCTTTCGAGAGCGCTCCGGCATCATCGGTCAGTATCGCAAGCGTTAACTCGGCAGGACTCATTAACCCCAGTATACCCAGGGCACCCTTCGGCCCGATTCCCGATACCGTTATAAGCTTTGTGAACATAGCAAGCTCGTCGTAGTTTATGAAACCGAACAGAGAAGTTCCGTCTTCTCTCACTTGCTGATAGGTATAGAGTTTAACCGTTTTTTGCGCGGAAAGTCTGCCTATAGTCAGCGCGGAAACGCTGACGAGATAACCGATATTTCCGCAGTCTATTATGATTGCGTTATCAAGCACGCGGTCAATTTCCCCTCTTACAAATGCTATCATTCAGACCTCTATTTAGTAAAAGTGTATTTTATTATCGTTGATATTTTCGGAGGTTTACCGTACATCATTACTCCGACTTTGTATATTCTTGCGGCTAAAAAGCCTACGATTCCTATATAAGCTAAGTTCAGGGCGATAACTCCTATTATTTCGAGCGCTCCGATCTCAAGAACACACATGCGCATGAACATTACAAGAGGTGAAAAGAACGGCAAATACGAGCATACGGTTACATAACCCGCATTCGGGCTCGTAAGGCCGAGTATCGCAACCAGGAATGCTCCGACGAACAAAAACATCGGCAGGGCTGTAACCGAACTTGCTTCTTCGAGCCTTGAAATTGTCGAGCCGACAGCTCCGAATAAAAACGCAAAAACGAAGAAGCCGAGCAGGAAAAATATCACCATGAACACCAGCATGTTAGAATTCAGCACAGAGTCGATTATACTGCCGACATATGCCGAGAAATCCGTCCATTTTCCCAGATTTACAGTGAGCGAAACAATATTAACGCCTATAAACACGGCAAATTGTGTAAGACCCGCAAGTCCTGAGCCTATGACTTTTCCGAAAAGGAGGACGTTCGGCTTGACGCTCGTTATAAGCAGCTCCATAGTCTTTGTCGATTTTTCGACGGCGACCGAGTTTAAGACCGTTGTTCCGTAAAGTATAGTTGTCATGTACATCAGAATCAGCATTACATAGGCGAGCCAAAACGTTTGGTTATAATCTTTTTTCATATATTCTTGGCTTCCGGAGACGACAACGCTCCTAAGTCCCTGAATATCTGCCTCGGACAGACCTTTTTCCGAAAGATATTTTGTTTCTTGCACGGTTTGAACCATATCGTAAAACTTTTGGTATTCGGTAGAGTCAAATGAGGTTCCGCCGGATGTGTACATTGTGAACTCTGTTCCGGCAACGTCAACCGCAAACTTGTATTCATCGCTGCCGACTCCGTTTTTCGCCTTTTGTGCATCGTCAAGATACACCCAGGTATATACGGGGAAATATGTTTTCAAAACTTCCTCGGGGTATTCGGAATCCCTGTCAATTATGGCGGCATTAGGGAGCTTCGCTCCCTCGCCGGGTTTGCCCGGCTGCAAGCTGCTTTCGGCGTCACCCGTTTCCCGGCCTCCGCCGAACATATTCGTAATCGTCGGCAAAAAGCCGAGGCCGATGCTCAGTATTAACAGTATTGCCGTCATTACGATAAACGGCTTGCTTTTTATCACAGACTTATATTCAAATCTCAGGACATTAAGAAATTGTCTCATCTGTGTCACCTGCCTTATCCACGAATATTTGCTCAAGCGTAGGTTCGATAACACGAATACCGTCAATGTCGTACTTTCCGAGAGTACGGCTCAAGAACAGCAGTTTTTTGTCCTCGTCTCTCTTAAGCGTAACAATTAAACCATCGGGGCCGCGCTTAATACCTGATAATATTCCCTTAAGAGTATCATCGCTCTCGAGCTCGCTTTGTATTAACGGCAGCTTCGCGTCTTCTGCGTTTATAAGCACTTTATTTCTCGGATATGTCTTTTTGAGCTGCTTTATGCTTCCGCCTGCAACAATTACTCCGCGGTTTATTATGTGTATGTCGTCACAGAATTCTTCGACATAATTCATCTGGTGACTGGAAAAGAGAATGGTCTTGCCTTCGCTCGCGAGGTCGCCGACAAGTTTTTTAAGTAAAATAGCGTTAACAGGATCGAGTCCCGAAAAAGGTTCGTCAAGTATGACTATATCCGGATTGTTTATAACGGCAATCGCAAGTTGTATTTTCTGTTGATTACCCTTTGACAGGGTTTCGAGCTTTTTGTTAAAATACTCCTCGGCCTCGAGTTTTTTCAATATGGCCTTTGAGTTTTCCTTCGCGTCTCTTGCGCTCATACCTCTAAGCTCTCCGAAATAAATCATCTGGTCGGATATAAGCTTTTTGGGGTAAAGACCTCTTTCTTCCGGCAGGTACCCGATTTTTACTTTGGATCTTCTGTTGCTTATGCCGTCAATCGTAACTTCGCCGGAGTCCGGAAGGAAAACATCCATGACTATGCGTATTGTCGTCGTTTTCCCGGAACCGTTTCTCCCGAGAAGCCCGACTGCTTTTCCGCTCATCGCGCTGAAAGAAATGCCTTTGAGAACATGCTTTTCTCCGAAACTTTTGTTAATATTGCTGAGTCTGAGTTCCATGCTTCACCCCCACAATTATCGCCCGGCCAGTGATATGATTACATCCGATACGCCCCAAAGTATAATGAGCGCAGAAAGAACGATGCCAATAATCTTGAACAATTTTCTTGAGTCTTCGGTTAATCCCATTCTTTGGAAAAATATTTTCCACTCAAAGATATAACCTAACAACAGAACAACGCCGATTATAATGTATACCAAATTGCACCTCCGCGCATACTTACTTTATACATACGTATTAAAATATACCTTTCCTGCTTGGTAAAGTCAAACACGAAATTATTTTGATCCTCAGGCAGGATAAGGCCGGAATATGTATAATAAAATAGTGTAGCAGTATTAATTGTTACCGCGCAGTTATTCGTATAGCCGTAAATATACTTACCAGTTTAAGCTAGAACGGGCCGGGCAACTTCCCGGCTCTGAGATCGTTTCCAAGCGATATATAGGAAACGAAATACAACTTCCGAAAGGGGTCGTCAGTATGCGTTATACTTACACCGGCAAAAACATGAGTGTTTCCGAGAAATTAAAGGAAAGAACAGAGCAAAAGCTTTCAAAACTCGGGAGATTGCTGCCCGAAGACGCAGAAGTGTTTGTGGCGTTTAGCAGTATTAAAACGGATAACAAAATTGAAGTTACCATCCCTCTTCATAAGCGCGTGCTTCGCGCAGAAGTCACAACCGGAGATATGTATCAATCTATCGACGAGATAATTGACATTCTTGAAAAGCAAATGGTAAAATTCAAAACGAGACTTAAGCATAAATCGCGCAGAGACGGCGCGTTTAGAGACGAGTTTATATTGTTGTCTCAACCATCGGACGAGGAAACAAACGACAGTCACGAAATCGTTATCGAAAAGAACAAGCATTTCGAACTCAGACCGATGGATGCCGAAGAAGCCGTTATGGAGATGGAACTGCTCGGACACACATTTTTTGTTTTCCGTAACGCTCACACAGAAACCGTTAACGTAGTTTACAAGAGAAGGAACGGAACTTACGGTATCATCGAGCCGGGCTTCTAAGATATAGATTAGTTAATAGCTCCCTTTAACTGAACCCGAAGGGCTCAAAGGGCTAAGTCGCCAAACAGTGTTGATTTGATTGGCGAAGGAATATAAACGCGCTGTAAAAAACTGAAACGGGCAGACAAAGAGGCGCAGTTTTAACGGTTTTTTCAGCGGAAATAATTAAAGATTAGCCTAGCGATACAGAGTATATCTCAGACGGGTGTAGCGGACGTTGTTTGCTACACCCGATTTAGGTTAATGTAGAAGCATACAAGCGAGACCGACTTTTGCGAGGGAGAGCCGCGAAAAAACCGGGTTCACCTGCCGTGAGGCCGGTAATAAACAGGCTGAAAATCTCGTTGAGTTTTTGGCCGAATTATACGGCAAACGCCGAAACGGTGTTTTGCTTTAGGAGCTGTTTAAGACGGATTTACTTTTTGCGACAAAGAATAATCACAAATTAACGGAGATCAAAGAAATTTTGACGGGCTATAATATTATTTCAATGACGGATGCGGGCATTGATATCGATGTTGTCGAAGACTGCGACAGTTTTGTGGGCAATGCCGAAAAAAAGGCGCTTGAGATAAGCCGGGTATCCGGAAAACTCACGCTTTCCGATGATTCGGGGTTGGTTATTGATTATCTGGACGGTATGCCGGGGGTTTATTCCGCAAGATATATGGGAGAGAAAACTCCGTATATAGAGAAAAACACAAAAATACTCGAAATTATGGAGAAAGTGCCTTTTCGGGAACGAAGCGCAAGATTTGTTTGCGTTGTTGCGGCGGCCGTACCTTTAAGCGACGGTACCATAAAGCTTATACACGAAACGGGCATAGTTGAGGGTTACATCCACACGCGCATTTCCGGAGAAAACGGTTTCGGCTACGATCCGATTTTTTTCGTTCCGGAATACGGCGTGACGACTGCCGAGATGTCCGGAGAGCTTAAAAACAAAATCAGTCACAGGGGAATCGCTTTACGCAGGATGAAGCAAAGACTGGCGGAGATACTATGAAAATACTCGTCGTCGGAGACAGCCATAACAACCATGATAGAATCGGAAGCCTACTGGCCCATGCCGGAACGGGCTTTGATTGTTTTGTCCATGTCGGGGACGGTTATGAAGACCTGCTGCGCTATGAAAACGATTATGAGGGTAGGTTCGTCGCCGTAAAAGGCAACTGCGACGTCTCTGTTCCGGGCAGGAACATAAACGGCGAGGAGCCGGTTATTTTGGGCGGAAAGGCGGTTTTTATTACTCACGGACATGCCTTTAGGGTAAAGGGCGGGACGGAAGCTCTCGAAGCAGCCGCATCGGCAAAGCAAGCAGAGATTTGTCTGTTCGGGCATACGCATGAGGCCTGTGTTTTCCGTGTCGGAAAAACATTGTTTATGAACCCGGGAAGTATAACATTGCCGAGGAATTCGCCCGTACCGACTTATGGGGTTATAACTGTCGAAGGTAACGAAGTCAGAGCGGCCGTGATGGGAATATTCGGCAAAGGTCTCTACAAACACATATATTGATTTTAATTTTAAACGGAGTATGAATGGATTCAGCCGTAATTTAGGGAGGCGCAGTTTGAAAAAAACAAATATACTTATAGTGATGGACGGAATCGGCATATCGGGCGATACGTTCGGGAATGCCGTTACGGCGGCAAACACACCGACTTTGGACATGTTAACGGAAAAGTATCCAAATACGGTTTTAAAGGCGCACGGAACAGCCGTAGGCCTTCCGAGTGACGATGATATGGGGAACAGCGAGGTCGGGCATAACGCAATCGGCTGCGGGCAGATTTACTCTCAGGGCGCAAAGCTTGTAAACGAGTCGATCGAATCGGGGCTTATGTTCGGCTCGGAAACATGGACCGAGCTTATCGGCAACTGCAAAGCTAACGGTTCGACACTTCACTTTATAGGACTTCTTTCCGACGGAAACGTGCATTCTCACATAAATCATCTTTTTGCCATGCTGAGACAGGCAAAAGAGGCAGGAACCGCAAAGGCGAGGGTGCATATACTGCTTGACGGCAGGGATGTTCCGGCGACAAGCGCTCTTGAGTATGTCGAAAAGCTTGAGGCTGTTCTTTCCGAGCTTAATTGCGAAAGCTTTGACGCGCAAATCGCATCGGGCGGCGGAAGAATGAAGATTACCATGGACAGATACGAAGCGGATTGGGCAATGGTTGAAAAAGGCTGGAAAACTCATGTTCTCGGTGAAGGAAGACAGTTTTTGTGCGCCAAGGATGCGATTGAGACCTATCGCGCCGAGACCGGAGTGATTGACCAGGATCTCCCCTCGTTTGTAATCGCTCAAGACGGCGAACCCGTCGGGAAAATTATCGATAACGACAGCGTTATACTCTTTAATTTCAGAGGAGACAGGGCAATAGAACTCAGCAAAGCGTTTGATTACAAGGACTTTGATAAGTTTGACAGAGGATATTACCCGAAAGTTTGTTATGCCGGTATGCTGCAATACGACGGGGATTTAAAGCTTCCTGCGTCTTTTCTCGTTAACCCGCCCAAAATCGAGCATACGCTTTCCGAATACCTTGTTAAAAATAATATAAAGCAATATGCGGTATCTGAGACTCAAAAATTCGGGCATGTAACCTATTTCTGGAACGGAAACAAAACGGGCAAATTTTCGGAGGAAGCGGAAGACTATTGTGAAATCCGCTCAGACAAAGTTTCGTTTGACGAGCGCCCGTGGATGAAGGCGGCGGAAGTTACCGACAAGGTGATAGAGGCTATAGCTTCTGAAAACTACGGTTTTATCCGCGCTAACTTCCCGAACGGCGATATGGTCGGACATACCGGGAATTACGATGCCGCGGTAATCGCGGTCGAAACCGTTGACCTGTGCCTGGCGAGGATACTCAAGGCTGCGGACGAGCATAACGCTTCGGTAATCATCACGGCCGACCACGGGAATGCGGACGAGATGTACGAAAAGTCAAAAACAGGCGAGAAAAAGGCAAAGACCTCGCATACGTTAAATCCCGTGCCTTTTATAATTTACGACAAGAATAAAACCGACTGCAAGATAAAGCAGGGAAGCTTCGGGCTTTCGAACATCGCCGCGACTGTCGCCGGCATACTCGGGCTGCCTAAGCCCGACGTATGGGATGAAAGCATAACAGAGTAGAGTTTACCGCATATCATGAACTACAGAGGAGCGTATTATGAACTTGCGAGAGCGGCAAGAGCTGTTTGAAAAAGAGCATTTAAGCCCCTGTGCCGCAAAAAGCGCCGAATCTGCCGGGCGGGCGCGCAAGGAGCCGAAGTGTGACATAAGAACGGAGTTTCAGCGCGACCGTGACAGAATTACTCACTCGAAATCGTTTCGCAGGCTGATGCACAAGACCCAGGTGTTTATTTCACCCGAGGGCGATCATTACAGAACAAGACTGTCGCATACGCTTGAGGTCGCCCAGATCGCGAGGACTATTTCGCGAGCGCTGAGGCTTAATGAGGATTTAACGGAGGCGATTGCCCTGGGGCATGACCTGGGGCACACTCCGTTTGGTCACACGGGTGAAGATGCTCTTAACGAGCTTTTGCCGGGCGGTTTCCGCCATAACGTGCAGAGCGTGAGAGTAGTCGAGCTTCTCGAAAACTCGGGCGAGGGTCTGAACCTGACCCGTGAGGTCGTAAACGGTATACTGAATCACAAGACCATCGGGAAACCTTCCACACTCGAAGGCGCAGTTGTCCAAATCTCGGATAAAATCGGCTATATCAACCACGATATAGACGATGCCGTCAGGGCGGGAATACTGACGAACGAAGAACTGCCGAGGGATTGCACCGCTTTGCTCGGAAGCACATCGTCCGCCAGAATAAACAATCTTATTCGTTCCGTAATAGCATACAGCATTGACAAGCCCGAAATAGGCATGAATGAGGAGTTTAAAGACGCTTTGTTCAGCATAAGAGAATTTATGTACAAAACGGTATATCAGAGCCAGCTCCAGCAGATCGAACGGTCGAAAATCAAGCAGATGCTCGGCGAGATACACCGTTATTATACCGATGACCCTTCAAGGCTTCCTTGTGACTACAAGAAATTGCTCGAAAGGGAAAACAACGTTTCGAGGATAGCCGGGGACTACATAGCAGGCATGACCGACAGATTCGCGCTGAAACTATACGTAAAAATTTATCTTCCTTCCGGTTGGGGGCTGTAGCCGGCGTTTTTGCTCTGAACTTTAATGTAAAATTCCATTTTTTTCGTGAAGGAATTTCGCGAATTATGTGTAATAATAGGGTTAAGTGTAAGACGTATCTTTACAGCGGCTTGACAGGCAACTGCTTTATAGTCGTTTAAGACCGTTTTTGGCTTAAACGGCTATAAGACCCGGAACAGTCAAACTTAGGGTGCGAGTACATACCTTTCCGTGAAAACACCGTTTCGTTTCGCGGACTTTATACAAGGAGCTGACATGCTTTACCCCAGCGGTGTTATTGAAGACATACGCACACAGAACGACATAGTGTCCGTAATATCGGAATATACAAGCCTGACCCAAAAAGGCGGCAGCTATATGGGGCTTTGTCCTTTCCACAAGGAAAAAACTCCGTCTTTCAGCGTCAGCGCAGACAAACAGCTTTACAACTGTTTTGGCTGTGGCGCTTCCGGCAATGTTGTAACATTTATCATGCAGAAGGAAAACTACGACTTTCCGGATGCGATAAAGTATTTGGCTTCAAGGGTAAACTACCGGCTGCCGGAACCGTCACAAAGCGCGGAATATCAGCGTTTGGCAGAACTCAGGAACACATTGTCGGACATACATACTAAGGCTGCGAGATATTTTTACGACACGCTTTTGTCGGAAAAAGGCGCGAAAGCCGTTTTGTATCTGAATGAGCGAAAAGTATCGCAATGGGCAAGAAAGCGTTTTGGCCTCGGCTTCGGTGGTAACGGAGGCGAGCTTTATGCCTTTCTTTCTTCTCTGGGCTATTCCGATGAACTTTTGCTGAAGTCAGGCCTTGTCATTGCCGATAAAAGAGGAGGCTACTTCGACCGGTTTACAGGCAGGCTGATGTTTCCGATTTTTGATGTTTACGGCAAGGTGATAGGCTTTGGCGGCAGAATACTGGATAAAGGTGAGCCAAAGTACCTCAATTCGCCGGAGACTATGTTGTTTTCGAAGAGCAAGAGCCTTTACGGCATCAACTACGCTCGACAGTCAAAGTCAAAGACAATGATACTTGTCGAAGGTTATATGGATGTCATCGCGCTGCACGAAAACGGTTTTTCGAATGCTGTCGCTTCTCTGGGCACGGCGTTTAATACCGATCATGCCTCCGTTCTCGCAAAATACTGCGAGAACGCCGTACTGCTTTTCGACAGCGACGCGGCCGGGGAGAAAGCTGTATTAAGAGCATCGCCCGTGTTAACGCAAGCGGGCTTGCATGTAAGGGTATTACAGCTTACCGGCGCAAAAGATCCTGACGAGTTCTTGAAAAAGTTCGGGAAAGAGGCGTTTGAAAGTGCAATCTCCTCTGCCGAAAGCGCGGTCAGCTTCAGGCTTAAGTGTCTGAAAAAAGGCTACAATATCTCGGACCCTATTGAAAAGTCAAGATTTGTTAAAGATGCGTCGGAGGTTATCGCCGCGTTGACAAGCTCGGTTGAACGCGAGATATACGGTAAGGAACTGGCGGCGCTTTCCGGGATATCCGAAAATGCGGTCGCTTCGGAAGTAGACAAGCTGTCTGACAAGAAGACTGACGAGATAAAGACGTTTCGCTACAAAAACAAGCCCGTTGTATATTCGGCTGATAAGCTGGAAAAGCAGCGCGACGAAGCCAGAAGAAGCGTTCTCGCCGCCATGTCGTCATCTTCGGGACTTGCTAAAAAAATCATTAAGCATGTTAATTTTGATGAATTTGTAACGCCATGTTACATAGAATTGTATAATCTGCTCTCAGAAGTCTACGCAGGCGGCGGAACAGTCGTCCCGGCGGAGCTTATATGCCGCTTTGAGACTTTGGATGAACAAAAGATTGTTTCGGCAATTTTTTCTCAGCGTCAGGTATACGATAACGAGGAAGCCTATATTAATTCTTTGAACCGCCAAATTTCTATTGTAAAGCTCGAATACATTAATGCCTGTATAGAAAAACTTCCGCGTGATGCCGAGTATGCCGCGCTTTCGTCCGAAAAGCAAAAGGAATGTGACAAAACCTTCATTTTTTTGACGGAAAAGAAAAGAATACTCAATCCTCTTGTATCAAACAATTTTAACTGGTTAGAATAGCTAATAACAATCGAAGGGACGGATAAGCCTTGAAATCTGTTGAAGATGAGGTTTTAAAGACAAAAATAAAAGAGTTGGTCGCTATCGGCGCCAAGAAAAAAAGCACACTCGAATTCAAGGAGATTGTGGATTATCTTGGTGATCTTGACCTTGACCCCGACCAAATAGACAGAATATACGAGAGCATCGAATCTCAGGGCATAGATATCCTAAACAACATTGAGCCTTTACCGGAAGAAGAAATCGAGAAAGACATCGATATTTCCGCAATTGAAGGCAGTATAAACATAGATGATCATGTCCGAATGTACTTGAAGGAAATCGGCAAGGTTCCGCTGCTTTCTCCCGATGAAGAAATCGAGCTTGCAAAGCTTATGGACGAAGGCAGCGAGGATGCGAAAACAAGGCTTGCCGAAGCGAACCTCAGGCTTGTCGTCAGCATAGCGAAGCGCTATGTCGGCAGAGGCATGCATTTTTTGGACTTGATACAGGAGGGCAATCTCGGCCTTATTAAAGCGGTAGACAAGTTTGACCACAGCAAGGGCTTTAAATTCAGTACCTATGCTACATGGTGGATACGTCAGGCCATAACGAGGGCAATAGCCGATCAGGCAAGAACGATACGTATTCCCGTTCATATGGTTGAAACGATTAACAAGCTCCTGAGAGTATCAAAGCAGCTTTTGCAGGAATACGGAAGAGAACCAAGCGCCGATGAAATCGCTAAAGAGATGCAGATGTCGCCCGAAAAGGTCAGAGAGATAATAAAACTGTCTCAGGATCCGGTTTCCATTGATACACCGGTCGGTGAAGAAGACGACAGCCATATCGGCGATTTTATAGCCGACGAGGACATACCGGCTCCTTCTGATGCCGCCGCGTTCACTTTGCTGCGCGAGCAGCTGGTCGTAGTGTTGAAAACGCTTACCGAGAGGGAAGCGAAGGTAATTCGCCTGCGTTTCGGTCTCGACGACGGGCGGACACGTACGCTAGAGGAGGTCGGCAAGGAGTTTAATGTGACGCGTGAGCGCATACGCCAGATTGAAGCGAAAGCGCTGCGTAAGCTCAGACATCCGAGCAGAAGCAAGAAGCTTAAGGAGTTTTTGGAATTATAAACTGTAAAGCGCGAAAGCCGGGCCATTCTTATAGAATGCCCGGCTATTTTGTTGTCGAAGTATTGATCATAAGGCAGCCTCAGAATTCGCGGGCGTATATTGACAAAACAAACAAGCCGGCATGATTCGCCGGCTTGTTTGTTATTAAACATTTCGTTATTTGAAAAACTTATTGATTAACATTTTCAGATTTTTTACGTGTAAAGGTCATAAATACGAGGGCTGATAGGACTACTGTACTTGCGACAAGGTAGATTGGGCTTTGCTGTGTATCGCTGGTCTTAGGATTGTTTTTTATTGGGATTAGGTTGTCGAGTGAGACAAAATCTCCCGGTGTTTCAACATAACCAAGCGGTACGCCGTCAACTGTTACCACATATAATCCCGTATCATCGTCGAAAGTGAATTTGGGTTCGTCCGGAGGCGTGGTTGGCGGTTCTGTCGGAGGAGTAGGCGGCTCCTCTGTCGGAGGTGTTGTAGGGGGTGTTGTAGGGGGTGTGGTGGGAGGTGTAGTGGGAGGTGTGGTGG
>JAVBOO010000046.1:0-14322 GCA_031550435.1 Eubacteriales bacterium | reverse complement strand
TCTTACCCGTTTTATTTCACTTTAATTCAGAGGCCGAGGGGTTTGGGGGCGAGTAGCCCCCAATCGTCCCCTTTTTGACTGAAATTTTTATGCGTTTATTATCTGTCATACTATGAAATTTTTATAAATTATTGACATAGTGTAATAAATCCCCGAACTCAAAATAATTGAAGCTTGCTCGAACGCGGAACTAACCGGGTTGTATTTATGGCGTGATAAAACGCAGCGTTTTTTTGCTTTTTTGGCACATATGTGCCTTTCGCGCCAATACCAGGCGTGTAACCGGGCAAAACTTTTAATTCCTGACCGTCAATTTGTGTGAATGGTCAGAAAATTTAAATATTCACTTTTAATGCAACTTAAGCCGATGCGCAAATGCCTTGAATTATCGCGCTTGGGTATATTTTAATTTACAGCATGTGTGAAAAGCTTGCAATATGACAGATTTTCAAAAAGTAAAGTGTTACATTATTGAGGATAAATGCATTTAAATAAATTGACATGTCTGCTCTGTAGATGTATAATTCTACATACACCCACATTTTCGGCCGTGTAACGACTTAATTATCCAAAATTAGAAATATTTGGATTAAAGCGGGCGGGCGGTAAGGTTTATGCACCGTTTTCAAATGCGGCACAGCTTGTTCGGCTGCGGTCCGAGGCCGGGAAAGGGCAAATAAACGAGGAGGTAGAGGGCGTAAAAACAAATAACAACAATGTAATGTTTTGGTTATTCACTGACAGTCATGTCTTAGCGGTGAATCCGGAAACAAACTTGGCTGTCAAATCAGCCTATAATGCAAAGGAGGCCTTTTGAAATGAAGAAGTACTTAGCATGTATGCTTGCCGTACTAATGATTGTATCGGCGATGTTAGTACCGTCGATCGGAGCAACGGCAAACGAAACAAACAAACCCATAGGAAAACTTGAAGCGGTCACGCCGTTTATTTACAGAGAAAACAACGGCAGCGAAAATATTTATGTGGACTACAAATTATCTGTCAAGGACGTAAATAACGGACATGTTATTGCAAATCGTTTAATCTATAATCCCGATGAAGTTGAATATATCGAGACAGTGGGCTATGCGGACAAGATAACGGCCAGCTCGTTTTCGTATATGACCGGGCCTGCGGACGAAAGCGGCAGCGCGGAATACATACAAGTAATGGCAATCGCGAAAAGGCAGGATCCTTTTAACGCGGGCAAAGGCAGCTACGAATATGTCGCGACTGTAAGATTCAGGCTACTCTCAAACTCTATGAACGGTGTAACCGTAACTGCCGATAAGCTTTTTGTCAAAGACGCGAACTATACAAACTACCGCGGAACGTTTGAAACCGCGACGGCAACTGTTCCCGTCGGACCGCACGCAACCGGCGTTAAAATTAACGCGAGTGCGTTAACAAGCATGAAAAAAGGAGCAACAGGTACATTTACCGCGACTGTTCTTCCCGAAAATGCGGTTAACAAGCAGGTTACATGGATAAGCAGCAACCCGAAAATTATAACCGTTAACCCTGAAACGGGCGAATACAAAGCAGTCGGCGCAGGCACGGCAGTCGTAACGGCAACTACGGTTGACGGAGGATTCGCAGCAACCGCAGCCGTAAAAGTTACTAACTGATAAGGAGGAGAGAGACATGTTATTTAAAAAATTGGCAGCCGTTTGTCTCGCCACAGTTATGACTGTTGGTTCGCTTGCGGTATTAAGCCCCTCAAACGCTATTGCGGGGCAATATGAATCGGTAACAAAAGAAATAATGGTAGACGGTCAGCGAATGTCTGTGACAGAAGCCGTTAATATACCCGAGGCAACTTCGAGCGACAGTGAAACTCCGTACGCTCCGGGCTTTGACCCGCTTGATCCTGACTGCGTGACACCGGATACAATAATTTTAGGCGGCGAAGGCGCGCGAAGAGCAGATTTAAGCGCTTTCGAGGCAATAAAGGTTCAAACCTACGCTCCCGAAGAAATCGTAACGGTAATAGTAGAACTGAACAGAGAGCCTCTCGGAGAAGTCGCAACAGCCGAGTACAAGCTTAACAGTGTGCAGACGATGAGCGCATCGGCTCTTGCTTTCCAAAACAGTTTTTATTCCGAACAGGCTTCGGTAATCGACGATGTTATCTCAATTGATTCGGATGCCGAAATTCTTTTCAGGTACGACACGGTTTTCAACGGCTTTGCCGCTGAAGTACGCTATATGGATATCGAGGCAATTAAATCGAACAGCCTCGTAAAAGAAGTTTATATTTCATCTACATATGAAGCTCCTTATACGCCTAACGACACATCCTCAAACGACATGATAGGCGTGCCTTACAGCTGGGATCAAAGCTATGACGGAGACGGAATGCTTATCTCGGTTATCGACTCGGGCATTGACTATACCCATCCGCTGCTCAACAATCTTTCAAGCCCCGGCATGATTACGCAGCAGGAAATGATCGACAGAATAAAATCCGTTACACTGACGACTCCGAGGCTTACAAATCCGGCTGACGGCGTAAAGAACAATAAGGTTATTTTCGGTTATGACTACAGAGACGGCGATACAGACCCTCAAGATCAGCTTGTCGGGCACGGTACGCACGTAGCCGGCATCATAGCGGCCAACACTAACCCCGAAGGCGTTGTTATAGGCGTGGCTCCCAAGGCTCAGCTTATGGCTATGAAAGTATTTTCGTCTTCAACCGGAACATCCACAGACGCAGCATTGCTTGCCGGTATCGATGACTCGGTAAAACTCGGCGCGGACTCCATTAATATGTCGCTCGGAGCAGCTTCAGGCTTCGCGGTGTATGATGATGCGGCAAACGCTCGCTTTAAGCTGGCGGAGTATTTTGTTAAAGCGAAGAATATCGGCTGTACCGTTAATTGCGCGGCAGGAAACGACGGAAACGTCGGCTACGGAAGCAAGGCTTATCTTACTTCCAAGGGATTTAACAACTATCAGCTTCCTTTCGCAAAAAACGTGGATTACGGTCTGCTCGGATCTCCGGGTGTTGATCACTCGGCAATCTCTGTCGCGTCCATAGTTAACGCGAACCCGTATACGAGCTATGTACTTGTTGACGGAACCGACAAGGTAACATTTTCCGATACGAATACTCCGAGTATATCTCAGAGGTTCAATGACAGAGAATACGATTTCGTTTGCGTACCGGGACTCGGTTATCCCTCCGACTATACCGGAATTAACGTGGGCGGCAAGATCGCGGTTATTAAAAGAGGCGATCTCAACTTTATCGATAAAGGCATCAACGCTTTTAACGCCGGAGCTGTAGGCTTTATCATTTACAATACCGAAGGCGGCTACATAAACATGCAGCTTGCGGGTTGTCCGATACCGGGCATCTCGATATCTCACGCAGACGGCGAAGCGCTCGTTGCGAAGGGAACCGGCAAGATAAAGTTCAGCACAAGTTATATGTCGTTTATTGAGTCCGAAGACGGCTATAAGATGGTTCAATCCTCATCCAGAGGAGTTTCGGACGATCTTAAGCTTAAACCGGAAATCACGGCACCCGGAGACAGCATTTATTCAACTTTCCCCACTGTTATTTCGGGAAGCAGCGGTTACAAAATGATGAGCGGAACATCAATGGCGACACCTCATATTGCCGCCGCTACCGCTCTTATCAAACAGCATGTTGAAAAAACATACCCCGGACTTACCCCCGCTAAGGTCAACGAACTTGTCGAAGCCCTTATGATGAGTACGGCGAAGCCTCTTAAAGACGGCTACGGGGTAACTTATCCTACAACGGCGCAAGGAGCGGGTCTTGTGGATCTCAAGGGAGCCATCAGCGCCAAAGCCGTTCTCTACAATGTGCTTGACAAAAAGGCAAAAGTAGAGCTCGGAGACGAACTTGATATTAACAGCATAAGCGTTCAATTCGTGGCCGAGAACCTTACCGGCTCGGCTCAGACTTATGATCTGAGCGGTGAACTGCTTGTCGACAAGACAACGCCGTTTAACATTGAAGGCGATGATTCAACACTTTATTACAACACCTTGCTTTCACAGAACTACGGAAGCTATGACAGTATAACCGTTTCGGGGCAGGGCTCTATAACGGACGGCAAGCTCACGCTTAGCCCGAACGGCAAGGCTACTCTTACTGCGGTATTCAGTCTCAGCAATGAGGAACACGAAGCGCTTATGGTTGCTTTTGAGTACGGCTATATTGTTAACGGCTTTGTTTATCTTACTCCCGATACTAGCGAAAACTATTCGCTTTCAATTCCCTTCATGGGCTTTGTTGGCGACTGGGGCGCTGCTCCCGCTCTTGACAAGCTTATCGCTAACGAGGATGTTTATTCTCTGGATGAAGTTCCGTTCTACTTTGTTGACGGGCTTTTGGACGGTACGTCCGTACCTAGTTCTTACCTGGGA
Organism: Eubacteriales bacterium; assembly: GCA_031550435.1. GTDB lineage: Bacteria > Bacillota > Clostridia > Lachnospirales > WRAX01 > JAVBOO01. The sequence continues at coordinate 9,918 of JAVBOO010000046.1, read as the reverse complement.
TACAATGCGGCATCCGGACGCTTCGCGCCAAAAGACCATATGGCTATCTCGCCGAACAGCGACGGAAACGGCGATTATTGCCAATGGGTGATAGCACCTCTTCGTAATATCAGAAAGGCATCGGTAGAAATTACGAATTCCGCGGGTGAGATTGTCGCCAATTTGAATGACTCCAGATCGACGTTTTTTACAAAGTCGTACGTCAGTTCCTCGACAGGCGCACTTGCGACCTCATTGCTCAACCGTAATGTATGGCGCGGTAATTATGACATACCCGGCGACTATACGACCCAAGTTCCCGAGGGTTGGTACACAAATACTCTGAAAGTTACTTTGACTGACGGAACTGTTCAGACAAAGAGCGCCGAAGTATTCGTCGACAGAACCAAGCCGACCGTTAACTGGGAGATTACCCAAGAAAACGGCAGATATTATCTTGATTTTGGTACAAGAGACAATCACTACCTTAAGGATATTATGGTAAGAGTTGATTTCAATATTTTGAGACGTATACTTCTTTCGGGATACAGTACATACAGTACGTATGAAGATACAACAAACGGCTCTGTTGATATCACTGAGTTTGTGGAGTTTTACGGCAGCGTCAAAGAACTTGAGAAACATGTTGTAATCGATGTATATGACTACGCTAAGAATAGGACAAGTATAACTCTCAGTTTGCAGCCTGCGGTACCTACAATATTTATGGTTACCAATTCGACACAGCATACCGCTTCACTTCCCGATATAATGGAAATTGATCTGGAAGGAACTGCTCTTGAAGGTGCGGACATTGCTTTCAAGATAAGGAGAAGAGCAACGGGAGACTTCGTTGAAGTACCCGACCAGAAGCTTAAACGAGGCAAGAATTATGTCTATATCGATGAGATGCCTCAACCCGGAACATACGACTTGGTATTAACGGTTAACGGTAAGGAAGGCATAGGCGGGCTTATGGAAGTAAAACCCTATGTAGACATCTCTGTTCCCGAAATGATTCCTGATGAGGAAACAAATCAAGTTGTTGTAAACTTCGGAACTCCCCAGTTCTTTGAGACATTACCTGTTGAAGCTTATTGGAACGGTCTTAAGCTTGACTGTATACCTCACAGCGGTTACTTTGTTATAGGTACGCCGTATGTACCCGGCAAAGTGCTTGAATTCAAATACTTCAGAGGTTTATACTCAATGAGCTCGTGGTACTTCAACTATAAAGGCGAAGTGCTGAAATAACGGCAACCGCAATAAATTAAGGCAGTACAAAATGAGCCTGCGCAGACAAAGGTTTGCGCAGGCTCATTGATTTTTATCAAGTGCGGTTACAGTCGTTCATGAAGTCTAATAAACAAGATGTCCTGCCCGCTTTCAACTTTTTTCACCGGAAGAGAGTAACATCACTACTTCGTTTACTATTTTCATAAACGCCTGCTCCTTTGTGTATCCGGGGAGCAGATGCGGCCCGTTTCCGTAGATCAAAACCGAAACAATGCCGTGCGTAAAAGCGCAGCGCCATGAAAAATCGTTGTTCTGAATCGGGATACAGCCCTCTTCCTCGGCGTCTTTTAGCAGCCTCTTTGCAAGCTCGGTCAGGGAGTTGCCGCAAAACATGATTGTATCGGTCTTGCGTGAGATTCCCCCCGACTCCGCAAATGCATCTAAAAGCAGCTTTGTTTCTCCGGATTTTGCCGAAGCGATTACGAGCAATTCGTACAGTTTTTCTTTAAAGCCGATTTTCTTTTCCAGTATGAGCTTAAAGCTGTCTTTGATTATTGAAAACTCATAAAGCAGTAATTCGTTGAAAATATGGTCTCTGGAGCTGAAGTACTCGTAAATTGTACCCTTGCCGATTCCTGCCTCGGCGGCTATATCCGCGACTTTGATATCTGAAAGCTGTACCCCGCCGAAAATCAACCTTTTTGCCGCCAAACAGATTTCTTCTTTCTTTCCTATAGCTTTTCACCTGCCGACACAGCTTTTTTGCCCTTGCGGTGCAGCAAATCATAAATTACTGGAACGACGAAAAGCGTCATAAACGTTGCATAGGCAAGGCCACCTATAGACGTAACAGCCATGGGTTGAACCATTGCTGTACCGGTGCCCATGCCGACTGACATGGTCGACATGGCGATAATTGTCGTCAGAGCCGTCATTATAATGGGACGCATACGGGTTTTGCCTGTCATGACAAGTGCTTCGCGTTGTGACATTCCGCCTTGTATGAGCCGGTTTGCGTAGTCAACGAATACTATGCCGTTATTAACAACGACACCGGCAAGAATAACCAGGCCGACCAGAGCAACGACACTTATCGGCATCCCGCCGATTAACAGAGCGAGAAATGCACCGGTAAACGCGAGAGGTATTGTGAACATAACGATAAACGGAGACAGCAGTGACTGGAACTGCGCCACCATTATCAGGTATATCAGCACTATCGATAAGCCGAGAAGCAGATACAAGTCCTTAAAAGTAGAGGCAATTGTTTCGCTTTCGCCCGACTTCGAAACGGTATAGCCGGTCGGAACTTCAATATTTTTCAGAGCCTTATCTATTTCTTCGTTTACCAAACCGACATTGTAGCCTTCTTCCAGCTGACCGGTTACTGAAACGTATCTCTGTCCGGAGTTGTGGTTGACGGAGTTACTTGAAAATCCTTCAACCACTTCGGCAACGTCGGATACTTTTAAAGCTTTTCCGGCCGGCGTTGTAATTACGATGTCCGCAAGCTCATCAGGCGCGGGCTTTTGAACCTCGCCGCTCTTAACGTAAATATCATAGTCTATACCGTCAAAAGTTATGGAGGCCGCTGCCGTTGAGTCCGCGAGAACAGCGGAGACCTGCATATAAACCTGAGCTGCTGTCAGTTGATTGACAATTGCCTTATCGCGGTTAACGACTATGCGCATTTCTTTTGCTCCGCCGTCAGCACTTGTTGTAAGCTCAGTTGTGCCTTTAACGCCTTCTATGGCTGTTTTGACCTGCCGGGCCAACTCCGAAAGCTTATCTAAATCCGGACCCATGATGTTGACTGAAATCGGGTCGCCGGTAAGCATAGTCATGCTGTTATCCGAGCCTGACACGGATAATTTGCCGTTTATATCCGCCGTTCTTGCCGTTATATCGTCCGCAATTTCCGTGTTGCTCCGGTTTCTTTTCTCATCCAGCATGACATAGAACGTCACTGACTGTGACGAGCCGCCTTGCGTTCCGCCCGCAAGAACGCCCATAGCATTGCCCGACATCGCCCCGACTGTTTTGACCTCGGGTATTTCTGCAATGCGTTTCATTATGTCGTCGGCAGCGGCGGACAAGTCCTCGACGGACGAGCCTTCCGAAACGGTAAAGCCGACAGAGAGCTGTTCTGTGTCTATGGCGGGAATAAACTGCGTTCCGTTGCGCAGAATGCCCCAGGTGCTCAAAACCAGCAGTCCCACGGAAACAAGCAAGACAAGCGGCTTATATCTGAGACATAACTCGAGAATCTTTCCGTATTTGGCCTGTACAAATTCCATGAATCTGTGCTTTTTCGCATCTCCGTTTCGCAAAGCTCCCGCCATAGCCATGGGCACAAGGGTGAGGGCGATTGCAAGGCTGGCGAGCAGTGAATAAGCTATAGTCAGGCCCATGTCGGTAAACAAATCTTTTGCGATGCCCTTAACAAATACTATAGGGAGGAATACAGCCACAGTTGTCAGCGTTGAAGCGGTAATAGCTCCGGCAACTTCTCTTGCGCCGTAAATCGCGGCTTCTTTCGCGTTTTTGCCATCGCTTCTCAATCGGTAAATATTCTCGATAACGACTATGGAGTTATCGACAAGCATACCTACGCCCAGAGCCAAGCCGGACATAGAAATAATATTAAGCGTAACGCCCGAGAAATACATAAGTATGAGCGCGCTTACGAGGCTTATCGGTATTGAAAGCGCGATAACAAACGTCGGGCGCAGGTCTCTGAGGAACAGTATCAAAACTATGATGGCAAGTCCGCCGCCGACCAAGAGGTTCATAAAAACGGAGTTGACTATCATATCAACATAAACACCCTGATCCATAAGCGCAACGAGGTGAAGGCCTTCGTTCGACTCCATCAGGCTGTCCATCTTATCTCTGACGCGCTTTGCAACATCGGCAGTCGAATACTCCGTCTGTTTTTGAAGTGTTATCGTTACGGAAGGATTTCCGTTGAGCCTGTTGTAAGATTCCGAGGAGTTATCGGTTACTATGACCTCAGCAACGTCGTTTAAGTGTATGGGTTCGACACCTTCGAGCGGTATCTCGGCAACAAGGAGGTTTTTCAGGTCGTCGATACTGTCGAGTTTTGAGCCGGCACGGACGAGATACTCGATATTGTCTTCTGTTGTATAACCGGCAGGCATGGAAAAGTTTTGACCTGTCAGCAGGCCTTTTATCATGTCAACGCTGACGCTGAAATCCGTCGGTGCAGCGCTCTGAGCCGGCATGTTGACCAAACCGAGCTTTTCCATAGTCATGGCTGCGATATCAATAACTGAGCCTGTCTGCGCGTCCACAAGAACGCCGGGTTCTGTTCCAGGCACTGCCTTGCCCGATGTTAAAAGTTCGGCTGAAATCTGAGCGGCCGCAGCCGTGAAAGCTTTTTCGGCCTTTGCTTTTTGTGCAGCAACAGCATCGGAAATGGACTTGTTTACACTATCAACCATTTCGCGGCGAATAATTACGTTAATCTGATTATCGACTAAACCGGAAAGATTTGAAGATGCAACTCCCTCAACGCTTTCAAGTCCCGGGACAATTTTGTCCTCAACGAGCCTCGAAACCGACTGAACGTCTTTTCCGCTCATATCGGCCGAAATTACCATTACGGGCATCATGCTCGGGTTAAGCTTCATAATCATCGGCGAGCTTACGCCGTCGGGTAGATAGTTCGTAATTCTGTCAAGATTTTCGCGCATTTCGACGGAAACACTGTCCATATTTGTTCCGTCGTTAAACTCAAGTATAACGAGAGACATATTCTCTCTAGAAACGGAGCGCACGTTCTTGATGTTGTTAAGCGATGAAACCGCCTGTTCAACAGGTCTTGTCGCTCCGAGCTCCACCTGTTCGGGGCTTGCTCCGGGATAGGTCGTTATGACAACTGCATAGGGAATGTTGATGTTCGGCATTAAATCGGTGGTCATGTTTTGAAGCGAGACCACACCGATAATAATGATTGCAATAACAGCTACGATTACTGTGTAAGGCTTTTTGACACTAAATGACGATAACATATAACACCTCTCAAAGAATTCCGACCGACCGGTCGGTCACAATTACAATTATAACATAAATTGTTAACAATTTATGAATAAACTATGAACCTATTGTAAACACATGAATACGGTTAAAAACTATGACGGCTTAACCGGCAAGCCGCAATGCTTAGACGCTGTTCGAAGGCATCGGTTAGGCCGGATTTTGTCAAAATACCGTAAAAACAAAGAGACTATCGCTTGTTTACGGAAAACATATTTTTCTTATAGTCAATAAGCCCTTCGTTTTTCATCCTTGAAAGCTCGTGAGAAAGCGCGCTTCTGTCGACGCACAAAAAATCCGCAAGCTCTTCGCGGTTGAAAGGGATTTCGACCTTTCCCCCGGTTTTTGAGGAGAGTGATTCGAGATAGCACATTATCTTTAGCCGAAGAGACCTCTTTCCGATTATCTCCATCCTGTTTTGGAGCATAAGATTTTTCCTCGCGATTATCCCGAGCATGTTCTCGATAAGTTTAGAGTGAAATATGCAGGAGTTTGGGCATACGCTCATTATCTTTTTAAACTCGATAAGCATAACGGTTCCGCCGGTATCGACGACCACGTTGACGGGACTTTCTTTTACCCCCGCGCAGCAAAGAGCCTCGGCAAAATAATCACCCGTGCTCAGAGACGCAATCATCGTCCGTCCGCCTTCCGCGTCGTCTTTTTCGATATGAAGCGTTCCGGAAAGAACTATGCCGATGTAGGCAACCGGATCCCCAGCCATTAAAAGATACTCGTTTTTTTCTGTTTTGATAACACGGGCGCTCAGGCATGAAAGCATTGATTTAACGTCGTTTTCCGAAATTCCTGCAAACAAATTTACTTTTTTCAGTATTAAAAAAATGTTCGTCATAATAATTCCTTCAACTTCGTGCTATTTACCACGATTTTTTTATTTTGAGTATAGTATACTTCGTTCATAAAGTAAATGACCGCGTTACGAAAGTTTAAGCAAAAGCGCGGAGAGATAAGCCAAAAGCAGATTCACTGAGTTATCCATAGAGGAGGATATTATGGTCAGACAGATAATTAAAATAAACAAAGATCTTTGCAATGGCTGCGAATTGTGCGTTAAGGCCTGCCATGAAGGAGCGATAGCAATGGTTGACGGAAAAGCGCAGTTAATGCGTGACGATTACTGCGACGGCTTGGGCAACTGCCTTCCGGTTTGCCCGACCGGAGCTATAACGTTTGAGCAAAGAGAAGCGCTGGAATATAACGAAGAAGAGGTAAAACGCAATGCCGAGAAAAAAACCGCTGCGCTACCCCCTCTTGCATGCGGTTGCCCGGGTACTAACGCGAAAGCCATAAAGAGAAGCGAAAACGTACAACCTCATGCGGCTGCCGCTGCCGAATCTCAGCTTAACCAGTGGCCCGTTCAAATAAAGCTTGTTCCCGTAAACGCGCCGTATTTTAACAATGCAAACCTGCTTGTAGCTGCCGACTGCTCTGCCTACGCCTATGCAAATTTCCACGGCGAGTTCATGCGTAACAAAATAACGCTTATCGGCTGCCCGAAGCTCGATGAAGGCGACTACAGCGAAAAACTCGGGGCAATAATCAAGTCGAACAATATAAAGTCCGTAACAGTCGTACGCATGGAGGTTCCTTGCTGCGGCGGAATCGAGCACGCCGTTAAGACTGCGCTTATAAACAGCGGGAAAATGATACCATGGAACGTTGTAACCATATCAACCGACGGAAGAATTTTAGAGTAGTACGGAACAGTAAGGAAGTGCGGGTTTCCATTGAAAATGGAAAAACACCATTTTCCAATGGAGAGCGCCGCTCGCTCAACCCACTAAAGTTGGTTTCGTGCGCAATTCTCAACACTTCTCAGTTACAAAAATCACAAACAAATAAAAGGAGGATGTAATAATGAATGATATGTTTTGCTTTCAATGCGAACAAACCGTAAATTGCACAGGCTGCACAAAGTCGGGTGTATGCGGAAAAACACCGGAGGTAGCAAACGAGCAGGATGCTCTGACCTGCGAGATGATAGCGCTCGCTAAGGCAATGTACGATAAAGGAAACGTATCCGAAAATTCGGTTGACTTAATTGTGGACGGTCTTTTCACAGCGGTTACAAACGTAAGCTTTGATGCCGCGAGAATAGCCGGGCTTACGAACGAGATAAAAGAAAAACGCACCGGTCTTGGGGGCGATGAGGCAATACAGCCCGAAAATCTTTTTAAAGGCGATGAAAACGTTGTTTCGCTTCGTTCTACTCTTTTGTTCGGGCTCAGAGGTATGGCGGCTTACGCGCACCATGCAAGAGTACTCGGGAAAAGAGATCCTGAGGTTGACGCATGGTTTATAAAAGGTATGGCCGCTTTGGCGGAAGAACACAGTGTCAGCGATTGGCTCGGTCTTCTTATGGAGTTTGGCGGAATCAACCTCAAATGCATGGCGATTCTCGACGAGGCAAACACTCAAGCTTACGGCAACCCTGTTCCGACTTCGGTTACATATACAGTCGAAAAAGGCCCGTTTATTGTAATAACCGGCCACGATCTTCACGATTTGAAAATGCTGCTCGAACAAACCGAGGGCAAGGGCGTAAACATTTATACTCACAGCGAAATGCTTCCCGCTCACGGTTATCCCGAGCTTAAAAAGTATACTCACCTTAAGGGCAACTTTGGAACAGCTTGGCAGAATCAACAAAAGGAGTTTAACAATCTTCCCGCTCCGATACTGTTTACCACAAACTGTCTCATGCCTCCAAAAACAAGCTATTCTGAGCGCGTTTATACAACGTCTGTCGTTGCTTATCCGGGAATGAAGCATATTTCTGCGGATGCCGGCGGCAATAAAGACTTCTCGGCAATTATCGAGCACGCAATAAAACTGGGAGGCTTTGACGAAGAAAAACAGTTCACGGGTATCAACGGCGGAAACTCCGTCATGACGGGCTTCGGGCGCCAAACGGTTTTAGACAGCGCGCCGGCGATTATTGATGCGGTTAAAGCGGGGGCTATCAAGCACTTCTTCCTTGTCGGAGGCTGTGACGGAGCAAAACCGGGCAGAAACTACTATACTGAGTTTGTTAAGCAGACACCGAAAGACACGGTTGTCTTGACTCTTGCCTGCGGAAAATACCGTTTCAACGATCTGGATGCCGGTTCAATCGGCCCCTTTCCGAGAATACTGGATATGGGACAATGCAATGACGCATACGGGGCGATTCAGGTTGCGGTTGCGCTTGCGGGAGCTTTCTCCTGCGGTGTTAACGAGCTGCCGCTCACACTTGTGTTAAGCTGGTACGAGCAAAAAGCTGTATGCATATTGCTGACGCTTTTGTCACTCGGAATCAAGAACATATATATCGGACCTTCTCTGCCGGCGTTCTTCTCAAGTACCGTGCTCACGACGCTTGTAGACATGTTCGATCTTCACCCCATAACCACACCCGAAAACGATATCGCGCAGATATTGAAGGCATAATTCGCTAAGCTGAACAGCGGAGGAGAGAAAGAAACATCCTACTCTCTTCCGCTGTTTCATATTATTGAGGCGGCAATTAAACCATTTGCTAAATTTGTTGCCTTAATAAGTTATGTCGATTTAATAGGACGGTTGCGCCCCGGGGGACATTCGCTCCGCACAAATGCCGTATAACGGCCGTTGCGGACGCGCGGCGAGATTTGCGTGTTGAATTTCCATGTTGCCTTTTATATAATGAAATTATCATGTTTTACAAGTTAAATTTTGCATCGTTTAACCCGGTTCCGGCTTAAACGGCTCTATGTAAGCGAGGGGGCTAAACATGGATACGGTTCAAGAATACCTGCAATCACTGGAGGGCGGCGGCAAAAAGCTGCTTTCGGAGTTTCTCGGCTATATGGATGAAAACTACCCGCAGTTAAAGCCGGTAATGTTTCGGCAGCGTCCGATGTACAAGACAGGCAAGAGCTATGTGTATTTTACAGTGGCGAAAGAGCATTTCAGCGTTCATACTCTTAATTTTGAACTGATAGAGAGGCTTAAGCAAACTCTTGCAACGGCAGACTTCGGCAAGGGCTGCGTTAAGGTTCGTTTTGCCGATGAAGGCGCAGTACCGGTGCTGAAGAGGCTCTGCGACGACATCGTGAGTTTGAATATTTCCGATAACCCTCCCGAACCCGGTTTTGTGCCTGATTTACCATACGGGCAAAAACTGCGAAATACTTTTAAGGGCTCAAAGGCCAAATGGCTTCCTCTTTATACGGAGCTTCTGGAAAGGGTCAAACCGCTGCTTCCCGAGTTTACGGAGTATTTTCCCGCGGTAAACGTACTATGGAAGCATAAATCTACATTTGCGCAAATCAGCGCGGTTTCGTCGGCAATGAGAATCGAATTGTACTTTGATACTCTCCGGGCGGAGAGAAAACCCTTGAAGACGCTTCAAACTTCAAAGAATCGGACGGCTCATGTTTTTGAGGTTACAGACAACTCGAATTTCGGCGAAATTTCCGAATGGATAGTAGAATCTTATGAGCTGACGCGGAACTAAGCGCTGAGAGCGTATACCCAACCGTGTAATTGGTAATAATCTCCATAACAAACAAAGAGGAGAGATTATTAATGGCACGGTTGAAGGAACGAGAAGTAGAGTTAGTCGCGCTATTGTGTGAGGAATGCCACAGCCCGGCGGAAGTG
>JAVBOO010000026.1:0-161497 GCA_031550435.1 Eubacteriales bacterium | reverse complement strand
AACACTCCCCTCAAATATCTTTCCTTAGTTTATACAACATACGGTATAATGTCAACAAGAATAACACTATATATTGATTTATAGTCAATTAAATTCAAACCCGTCCAAGCGAAGCTTGAGCGTTTTTTAATTTAACGCCCTACGTCCTACCTTCTTTTAATACTGATTTGTTCTTAAACGACTGTAGCTTAAACGTCTGTATTTTTTGGAGGTAACAAAAAGAGCCAACTTCGCTTCCTTATTCGGTGTTTAACCGTTTTAGTGTGCGGATTGGCTCTAAATTTACTGATATAATACCGGGTAAATGTTAATTACTTTTCTTTGTCGGCTTCAAGAAGCTTCTTTCTCGCTTCTATAACCTTGGTTTGAACGTCTGCCGGGGCTTCTTCGTAGCGGTCGAATACCATTGTGTATTCTCCTCTGCCCTGGGTCATAGAACGAAGCTCAAGCGTGTATTTGAACATTTCCGCCGTGGGAACCTCGGCTGAGATAACCTGCTTTGATCCGACCTTGTTCATACCGAGTATGCGTCCGCCGCGTTTGTTCATGTCGCCCATTACATCGCCCGTGTAATCGTCGGGAACGGTTATTTCGGCTCTGCAAACCGGTTGAAGCAATGCGGCCTTTCCTTTTGTGAATGCCTCTTTAAAAGCAAGGCTCGTTGCGATCTTAAACGCCATTTCCGATGAGTCTACGGGGTGGTACTTACCGTCGACAAGCGTTGCCTTAATTCCGACAACCGGATAGGCCGCAAGAGGACCGCTTTTTACGCACTCCTGAATGCCTTTTTCCACAGCAGGGAAGAACTGGCGAGGAACGGCGCCGCCGAATACTTTCTCTTCGAAAACATAAGGAACGGTCATATCTCCCGAAGGCTCGAATTCAATCCAAACATCGCCGAACTGGCCGTGGCCGCCGGATTGTTTTTTGTGCTTTCCTTCGACTTTAATCTTGGCCTTAAGTGTTTCCCTGTAGGGAACGGTCGGAACAATATATTCAACGTCAAGTTTATACTTTGTTCTGAGTTTATTTAAGAGAACATCAAGCTGAGTATCGCCGGTTCCGTAAACAACTGTTTCCTTTGTCTCGGGATCTATGTTAAATTTAATGGTCTTGTCTTCTTCGAGTATTTTTGAGAAGGCCTGAGATATCTTGTCTTCGTCACCCTTGCCCTTAGGTACGACGCACATTCCGTACAGCGAGCCCGGAAACTCGATTTCTTCGAAAAGGATTTGATTTTCTTTAACGGACAGCGTATCTTGCGTCGAAGCGCTTGAAAGCTTGGCTATAGCTCCGATATCGCCGCAGCGAAGTTCGTCTACCTCAATTTGCTCTTTGCCTCTCATGCAGTAGATATGACCGACTTTTTCGAGCACTCCCTCTTTAACGTTGTAAAGAGGCGTGTCTTTCTTGAGCTTGCCCGAGTAGACTCTGAAAAGCGTGAGTCTGCCGACATAAGGGTCTGCTATGGTCTTAAATACAAAAGCTGAGAAAGGAGCGTTTTCGTCACATTTAACCATTACTTCCGCGCCGGTTTTAAAATCCTTTGCTCTTACTTCTTTTGCGGCAAAGTCCGGAGAAGGGGCAAGTTCAACTATAGAGTTCATAAGGTTTTTAATACCGATGTCGCTGACAGCAGAGCCGCAGAGAACAGGGGTAACCGCGCCGCTGCACAGACCGTTTTTAAGACCTTTATCTATTTCTTCGATTGTGAAAGCTTCGCCTTCGAAGAATTTTTCCATAAGACTGTCGTCAGTTTCGGCGACAGCTTCGGTAAGTACGGCAAACATTTCTTCGACATTGTCGGCTATATCGGCGGGGATATCACAGTTTTCGGTTTTCCCTCCGACGAATTTTCTGCCTTCTTTTCTGACGGTGTTGACAAAGCCGATAAACTTTCCGTTTTCTTTAAACGGAACCTGAATCGGGGCGATGCTCTTTCCGAATTTATCTTTAAGCTGATTCACGACTTTTTCGAAATCAGCGTTTTCGTCATCCATAGCGTTGATAAAGAACATCCTGGGTTTATTAAGCTCGCAGGCATATTCCCATGCTTTTTCGGTACCGACTTCAATGCCTGATTTAGCCGAGACAACTATTAAAACGAGGTCTGCGGCGCGAAGAGCCTGCTTTGCTTCTCCAACAAAATCAAAGTATCCGGGAACGTCTATAAAATTGATTTTAGTGTTTTTCCATTCAACGGGAATAAGCGAAGCGTATACGGAAGCGCGTCTTCTTGCTTCCTCCGGGTCGTAGTCGCTGACAGTATTTCCGTCTTCGACTCTGCCTACTCTGGTTGTAACTCCGGTTGAAAAGAGGCAAGCCTCGGAAACTGTTGTTTTGCCCGAGCCGCTATGCCCCATGATAGCGACATTTCTGATATCGCTTGCGGAATAAACTTTCATTGGTGAACCTCCTTTATATTTTACTGCCATAAATCATCAAAGAAAAAATGTCGGCCGGTAAAGGCTTATACTGTAACATTTTACTATAAGTCCAAAAATTATACAAGTGCGAGTTTCAAATCACGCGAGAATTTTCCGGCGTTACCTAGAGTTTTCCCGACCTTTGAATAATTTTCGCAGACTCGGGAAAGACCCTTTCGCCGTAGCGTACAGGTTTGTTCGGCAGGGAAACCAGCGTCAGCGAGGAACAGTTTTCAAACGCGCTGTCCCCTATATAACCCAGGTTGTCGTACAATGAAATAAATTCCAAAGCAGAACAGTTATAGAACGCGTATTCCCGGATATCTTTCAGCATGACAGGCATCGTAACGTTTTTAAGAGCGGTGCAATCTTTAAACGTGTTTTTCGTAATGATAGATACGCCGTCGGATATTTTTAATGTTTGGAGGGAGACGCAGCCCATAAACGCCGATTCTCCGATCTCGGATATCGAATATGGCAAGTTTATGCCCTTTAGCTTAACACAGCCCGAAAAAGCGTATTCGCCGATGAAAGTAACCGAGTCTTGCAACACGAGCTCTTCGATATATGCGCAGTTGTAAAAAGCAAACGGCTCTATCACGCCGATGCCGCTATTCAGTATGACCTTTCTCAGCTCGCGAAAATCGGGAAAGAAGGGCGAGTCGGACTTGCCGCTCCCGGGCTCCGATTCGTTATAGGATGTAAAAGCGTTCCCGACTATTCTCGTAACGTATTCGGGCACGGTGTATTCCGTGCTGTTGCCGGCATATTTTATCAATATCCCGTTAACAATAAGCGGTTCGCTTAAGCCGCGCAAAAAGGGTGTTCCGTCAAACACATTGTTCCCGACATCCTTGAGCCGGCAGTTAATAATAACCGAGGATAGAGAAGAGCAGCCCGAAAAAGCCGAGTCGTAAATCTCTGAAACATGATTCGGCACGGCTATCTCTGTCAGTGAAACGCAGTTTTCGAACAGGCCCGAGGATACGAAGCGGAGCTGTGCGGGCAGATTGATTTTTTGCAGCGAGCCGCAGTTTGCAAACGCATATTCACCGATAGTGTTAACACTTTCGGGTAAAACGATTTCTTTAAGGCTTTCGCAGCCGTAAAAAGCATAGCTTGAAATAGAGCTGATGTTGTCAGGCATCACATAGCCCTGTCCGCTGCCGAAATATTTAACAAAAACATTCTTTATTATCAGAGGTTCGGTTCTGTCGATAAGCCAGGGCGTATTTGTGAAAACATTGTCCCCGATTATGCTCAGTGATTTTGAAAGCTCGATGGCGCTAAGAGAGCTGCAATTTTCAAATGCCCTGTCTTTAAGCTCTTTAACGTTTTTCGGCAGCTCGATTTCTGTCAGAGAGCTGTCGCCGTAAAAAGCGTGCGAGCCGACTGAGGTTACGTTTTTAGGGATGTTTACGGATTTGAGAGAGATGCATTTTGCGAAAACACGGTCTTTAATTGACACAAGACCTTGCGGGAGAACAACAGATTCTAGGGCAGAACAGCCTTCGAACGCGCCGGCGCCGATTGCGACAACGCTTTTAGGTATAGTTATTTCCGATAGATTAGCGCAGTTTTTAAACGCGTCTGCTCCGATGGCCGCGACCTTATATGTTTTTCCGTCGAAAAGGACAGCAGCCGGAACGGTAACGGAAGACGGCTTCTCGTTTCCGCTGTTTCCGACGAGCTTGGCGTTTGAATCGTCTATTAACGTAAAATCAAAGCTGCCGTCAGAAAAAGTAGTTACTCCGATTTTGTCAATATTTCTGTCTATATCAATATTTTTTTGTATTTTTTCTTCAGTCTGCTTCAAAAAAAGAAGCCATGCTGTAAATACGACCAGCAGTATGGTCAAGACTGTTGAAAATGATATCCGAAGCGGCTTGTTTTTTGCTTTGACTTTAGTATCGGCCATATAAACCCCCGCTATTTTACAAACACTCTAATAAAGCCCTTTTCTTGTCATCTGCTCAATTGCCTCAACGACGGTTGCCCTGTCTTCTTTATATGTAAAACCGTACCATTTTTCGCCGCAGGTCAAAACCTTGAGCGTGGCTTTGCCGCTTTCTAAGAGCATCGAAGGTACGGAAGGAAGATACAACTCTGAGTTCATGAGGTCTGTTTTATCGTCCGAAAGGAATTTAACAAACATTTCCTCGGTCTCGGCGAAAATTTCGGGTGTAAAACCGAAGCAGTTCATCGAAACAATCGTGTCCGGCGAAATATAGCAGAGCTTTTCGTTTTCAATATAGCTTATACCCTTTGAGTCCGAGTTTATCTTAGTCCGCTCGGTTATCGACTTTAGAAACCCGAGTTTATCTATGTCGCAAACGCCTCTGGAAACCGAACCGTGCTCGGATACGGTGTTTTTAAGACTGTAGCCTACCATACAGTATTTATATTTTTCCTTTGTAAACGCAAGAGGAGAGAGAAAATTGCTCAGCTCAAAATAAGCACTTCTCCCGTAGAAATCGTCGGCGTTTATTACGGCAAAAGGCGTATGTACGGCGTTTTTGGCAGAAAGCATTGCGTGAGCCGTTCCCCAGGGTTTTGTCCTGCCTGCCGGCAGAGAGAAGCCCGAAGGCAGTTGATCGGGGCTCTGAAAAACGATTTCACAGTCAACAATACGCTCTGCGCGTTTTAAAACAGTCGCACGAAAAGCTTCTTCGATATCTTTTCTTATTACGAATACTATTTTTTTAAAGCCGGCACGGACAGCATCCGTAACGGAATAATCGATTATAAGCTCGCCGTTAGGCCCGACCGGCTCGATTTGCTTATCCCCGCCGAAGCGTTTACCCATTCCCGCAGCCAAAATTACAAGTGTCAAAACCATATCTCCCTGTTTGCAAGCATTTTATTTTCAGCGCTTTTTAAGCGCTCGATAATATCGGTATTCTTCTTTGGCTCACCTTTGGACTTGACGTTGCTTAAAAAGCCGCAGATCATTCCGAGTTCGGCGGCGACTTCGTCCATTTTTCCGCCTTCTTCTTTAAGCGTATCCATTGCGCGGGTCAGCATTTTAACGGCGCTTTCGTACTCAAAGCGCTCTATATACAGTCCGCTCAGCTGCATAACGTCTCTTATGCAGTCCATGCTTGCGCTGCCGAGTATTTTTTCCTTGATTTTCATGGAGCGTAGCAGATAATCGGCCGCCTTGTCGGTCATATTCTTTTCTTTATAAGCGAGTGCAGCGTTTTTAAGGTTGTTTGCGTAGTAGATATGTTCTTCACCGATCTGGGATTTCATAAGCTTAAGCGCCCTGATTCTGTGATAAAGCGATTTGTCCGGGTCGCCCTGCATAGCGTACATGTCGGCAATGCGGTTGCAGATATCCGTAAAGTACGCGCTCTTGTCTCTTCCAAGCGTTCTCAAAACGGAAGCGGACGCCTTGTAATGCTTTAAAGCCTCGTCGAAGCGGCGGTTAAGCGCGCAGGTTTGCGCAATATAGTATATTACCGTAAACGTTTCTTCATGATCGGAACCGAGAACGGATTTTGTTATGCCGAGGGCCTTTTTAAAGCACTTGAGCGCCTCGTCGAAATTACCCGTTTTTTCGTGGCAATATCCGGCGCACATATAGCAATCGGACTTAAGTATCTCGTCGGCGGACTCTTTTTTAATAAGCTGCATAAACTGGTCTATCGCAAAGGCATATTCCCCTGCCATATAATACACGTTTGCGAGATTGTAGCGGCAGTCGACTATATCGGAGCTGTCGTTATCCTCGCAAAGATAAATGCAGTCGATTAATCTTTTCTTTGCCTCCGGATAGTTTCCGAGATTCGCATAACAAAGCGCGAGGTTGATTCCGGCGTTAAAATGCCTGCCGGGAAGTTTTCTTTCGTCAGGGATTTCTATGCACTCCAGATACAGCTCTTTTGCGTTATCATAGTCGGCAAGCTCAAACGATACCGTCGCGTAGTTATAAAGATCATCGGCAAATTCCGTTGTCCTTGCCGGGTTTTTGCGCTGGAGAGCTACGAGTTTTTCCAAAATCGGCATACAACCTTCCAAATTACCCTTGCGGAATTGATTCATAAATTTTCTTCGGCGTTTTGCTATCTCATCCAAGTATGACATATAAACACCTCCTAATACTAAAATAATATAAGACCGGAAAAATGAAAAGCAGCGCAGCAAAGACCAAGTTCTGCAAAAGGCTTACCGGTACATCTGATTGCAGTTACTATAATAAACAGTTCGGGTCATGTCAATATAATTTATTACCGCGGAAGTTAAATACCGTATAAAATACTTACGGGGTTACTACTTTGCCCGAGCAGACGCGCTTAGATACGCCGCAGCGCTACAATGCGGTGCATCTGCGTCTAAGCCGGGGAACAACAAAAAATAGCGGTTTCCTATATTTTGTTGCCGAAGTAATATCGGCGAATTATCCGATTGTTTTTCCGTTATTTTTGGCGGTATAGTACATTTTTATAACGGCCAAAAGCAGCAGAGAGCCGATTATTGCGGCTGCCGAGCAGCAGGCGAATGTAAATTTTATGCCTGATTGTTCTATGAGTATTCCGCTGACAAGGTTGGATATTATAACGCTTCCGCCGCCGTACAGGCTTGCCGCGAGCAGTATCCCTACAGACAGCTGACTTTCGGGAACAAGTTTGCGCAGAAACAATATGACCGACGGTATAAACAGGCCGGTCGAAAGCGCTTGCAGGCATTGAATCGCGATGACGACTATTATGCTTGATGTAAAAAGCGGCAACGTGATTTTTAATATGCCGGCAAACATTGATATTATTAACAATTTCTCAGCGGAAAATTTTCGGTTTATCTTGTAAAAATTCCATAAAATCGGAATTTCGGACATTGCCATAACAAAAACACAGGTTCCGAAAGACTCGGAGCCGCCGCCGAGCTTGTCAAGGTAGAGCGGCAAATACGCTCCGTAGCCGTTAAAGCCGCAATAAATAATCAAAATCGAAATAACCGTAAACATATAAAGCTTGTTTTTGGTAAGCTTTGAGATAACGGCAAAAAATCCCTCGTCTTTTGCTCTGCTATTCTTTTTATCGGGATAAAGAGGGGGAAGCCTTAGCAGAGAAATAATCGAAAGAACGGCGAAAACGGTATGGGATATAAACAACAGGTTATAGCCGAACGCGGAAATCATCCAGCCGATAACAAGCGCGAAGCTCGCATAGCCGAAAGAACCCATGCCGCGGACAAAGCCGTAATCCAGGCCGCTTTTTTTGATAGACATTTTGGTTATATATACGTCCATCAGACCGGGGAGATACCTTCCGAACATTGAGTAAACAAGGAAACACGCAAACACATACGAGAATTTTGACGGCAGAAAGTAAATCATGCCGATGGCCAGCATGGAAACAACCATGTTGACGATAACGACTTTTCTTATGTCAAAAAGCTTGTCGCAGATAAACCCGGCTATAGGCTGGGCTATTAGGCAGGCCGTCATAGTCAGCGACATGATTATACCCGTTTGCGAGCCCGAAAAGCCTTCGCTTTTCAGGAAAAGTACAAGAAAAGAAAATATTGTTGTGTTTTCCGCGAAAATCAAAAGTTCAGCTAACCCGAAACCGACATTTTCTTTTGTAATCTTCATGATAACACCCCAAAACTAATCGCTGTTTATCCGGTCTTACTCCCGACTGCCGGAGTTATCTTCCTGCCTTGCCTTCAAGGCCGCTTTTACGGTATCGAAGGAAAAGCCTCTCCCGCCAAGCCATGAAAATGCTTTCTTCGCAGTCTCCCTGTCAAAGGAGCAAGATCCGTATTTCTTGTTTAAGAGGGCAATGCAGCGCTCTGTGTCGGAGTTGTCCTCATTTTTAAGCGTTTCGTCCGAGATTTGTCTTGAAATGCCTTTTTCTCGCAGTTTGTGCGCTATAGCGGTTTTGCCGAAGCCCTTTCTTTTTTGGCCGGCAATGAATTCCTCGGCGAACTTTCGGTCGTCGATGTATCCGTTTTCGGTGAGTATGCTCATAACGTATTCTATGGCATTGCTGCCGTACTCGTTTTCTTCGAGGCGGCTTCTCAGCTCTTTTTCGCTTCTGGCGCGGACGGACAAAAGCCTGACAGCTTTATCCATAGCCTTTTTGCGAACGCAGTCGGCTATGATAAGCTCTTTTTTATCGCAGCTTATCTCTTCGCCTATTTTAAGCTTATAATACAATATATCTGTGCCGTCAAGACCGAAAGCAAAATCTCCGTCAATAAAAACGGAGAAGCGCTTGGGATTTTTTGCTTGCTGTTCGATATTCGTTAAAATCACGGGCGTTTCACCATATTTCGTTTATTGGGCGGCTTCTTCCGGCTCGGATGACGCTTCTTTTTCCGCCTTAGCTTTTTTTGCCTTTTGAGGCTTTATATCTCCGGTTTCTTTTTCTATGAGCGAGTTTCTGTAAGCTTCGCTTTCTTTCTGCATTTCGGCAACGGAGCGCAGGCCGTAATGCGTTCTTACCATGTCTTCTATCTTTTCGCAGAGTTCCTTGTTCTCGGCAAGATAGGCCTTTGCGTTTTCTCTGCCCTGCCCGAGGCGAAGCTCGTTATAGCTGAACCATGAACCGCTCTTGTTGATTATTTCAAGTTCAATGGCGTAGTCGAGTATTTCGCCGATTTTTGATATTCCGTGGCCGAAGATAATATCAAACTCAGCCTGTTTAAACGGCGGGGCGACTTTGTTTTTCGCGACCTTGAGCCGAGTACGGTTTCCGACTACCTCACCGTCCGACTTTATCGCTTCGATCTTGCGTATATCCAGTCTAACGGAGGCGTAGAACTTCAGAGCGCGTCCGCCGGTAGTTGTTTCCGGAGAACCGTAGACAACGCCGATTTTATCGCGGAGCTGGTTCGTAAAAATTACGATGCAATTGTTTTTGTTGCATACAGAAGTAAGTTTTCTTAAAGCCTGAGACATGAGCCTTGCCTGAAGGCCCATATGGCTGTCGCCCATTTCGCCGTTAATTTCCGCCTTCGGAACGAGAGCCGCGACCGAGTCGATAACAACAAGGTCGATAGCGGCGGAACGTATCATAGCATCGGCGATTTCGAGAGCCTGCTCTCCGTCGTCCGGTTGGGAGATGTACAGCTCGTTTATGTTTACTCCGAGTTTTTCGGCATAAACCGGGTCAAGAGCGTGCTCCGCGTCTATAAAAGCGCAGATGCCGCCCGCTTTTTGTATTTCCGCAATCGCGTGCAGCGTGACTGTTGTTTTACCGGCTGATTCCGGTCCGTAAATCTCGACGATTCTTCCTCTCGGCAGTCCGCCGACTCCAAGCGCGATATCGATACCGAGCGAACCGCTCGAAACAACGTCGAACTTGCGCGTTTCAACTTTTTCGCCGAACTTCATAACCGCGCCTTTGCCAAAGCTTTTTTCAATCTGGTTTATTGCTACGCTAAGTGCCTTTTGTTTATCGTCGTTCATGACCGTCCCCCGTATAAGATTATATTTTTCTTATCATATCGAGGGCAAGCCGAACCGCCCTCGTTCTTATTCTCTGCCTGTCTCCTGAGAGATAGTGCTTTGCGACTGTTACGCCGCCTTTAAAGTACATGCCGATATATACGAGACCGACGGGTTTTTCTTCCGTTGCGCCGCCCGGTCCGGCTATACCGGTCACGGAAAGAGCGATATCCGTTTTTGCTCTTGCCGCCATGCCCTGTGCCATTTCGGCGGCGCACTCTTCGCTCACGGCTCCGAAGCGCGCGAGTGTTTCCGCGCGAACGCCCAGATTGGTGATTTTTGAGTTGTTTGAGTATGTTACGCAGCCTTCTGTGAAAACCTCGGAGGCTCCGGGTATGTCAGTCAGCTTTGCGGCAATTATGCCGCCTGTGCAGGATTCCGCGACCGCAATCGTCAGGCCTTTTTCCCTCAGGTGCCTGACAACTGTTTCTTCAAGCGTTGTTTCGCCTTCGCCGTAGATATATTCTCCCAAGCGCCTGTATATCTCTTCGGCAACCGGGTCTAAAAGTGTTTTCGCATCGGGCTCGTTTTTTGCCTTCGCGGTTATCCTAAACGTTACCTCGTTCGATTTCGCGTAGGGCGCAATAGTAGGGTTTGTCTGAGCGTCCAGCATATCGCCGATTTTTTCGGCTGCCGCGCTTTCGCCGATTCCTGAGAGCCTGAGCGTTCTCGAAAAGAATATATATTCCTGTTTCTTTTCAAGCTCCGGTTTAACGAGTTTGTCGAACATCGGAACGCATTCTCCCGGCGGACCGGGCAGCATTACAAGCATTTTCCCGTCTTTTTCGATTATGCAACCCGGAGCGGTTCCCCAGGCGTTGTAAAGCGGCTTTGAGCCTTCGGGCAGCAAAGCTTGTTTTTTATTGCTCTCGGGCATGGACTGAAGCTTGGAAAATCTTTTCACCATGTCATTTAGCGCTTTTTCATCCGGAATGAGAGGAAGCGAAAAATATTCGGCTATGACCTCTTTTGTCAGGTCGTCGTTAGTCGGGCCGAGACCGCCGGTGGTTATAATCAGGTCGGCTCTCGAAAACGCAGCTTCAACCGCAGAGAGCAGTCTCTGTCTGTTATCCCCGACAACTGTCTGAAAATAAACGTTTATGCCCAGACAGGCAAGCTCTTTTGATAAAAATTGCGCGTTTGTGTTCAAAATATCTCCGAGCAGAAGCTCTGTTCCGACCGCAAGTATCTCGGCGTTCATTTAATCACTCCAAGTATTGTCGAAGGAGAAGCCCGCGACATATAAAAGATTGCAGCCCTCGGGTTCGGCGATAAAACCTGAAAGAATATCCGTCATAATTTCGAGCGGAAGATAAATTTCTCCGTCGAGTATCTCGATTTTGCCGGGAAGCTGAGTTATTTCGTTAAACAGAAGCAATATATCGTTTCCGACCGAGAAGCTAAGGTCAACATAGTCGTTCTGCACTCTGTATGTATTATTCTCAGAAGCTGTTATCGTATAAATCTTTGGGCTAATAAGTATGCTCATAGGGAGCAGTACGTTTCCTTCCGCGTCGAACTTGACCTTGGAAGGCGGCACCTTTCTGCAATTTACGGTAACGCGCGTTCCGGAGGACTTGTCCGCAAAGAAATCGCCAGAGCTTTTTGCCAGCTCGTATTTAAGCGTTTCCGCTTCGTATTGCTGCAGCTCGTAACAGTCCGGGTCAAGTGCGGGAGCCATAAGTTCGTTATATTCATATGCTCTCTCGCTTCCAAATTTTTCTGTATCGTTGTTAAATGTGTTTATATAATTGTCGGGCGAGCCGTCGTAATAGTACAGGCAGGTCTTTTCGAGCCCGTTTTCACCCAGACTGACTTTATAAACCTCCAAAGCACCGTATGCAACATTCGAAGGGTCGAAATACACCGTGCCGTCGCTTTTTCCGTAAAAAACACCGCAGTCGAGACGTTCCGCGAAACGGTATTTTCCGTTCTTGAATATATACATGTCCATGTTTCCGGACTCGTAATAATTATTGTACACAAACAGTTCCGGTATACCGTCCGAGTTGATATCTATGAGGCTTGACGAGCCTGTGATTATGATTGCGGCCTCGTGAGGAGAAAACGCTTCGACGAGCTTCCCGTAGTAGATTTCATCCGGGGCATAAAGCGTCGGAAACTGCAAAAGCAATTCGGTTGCCGCTTTTTTGATGTCCGCGCTCAGGCCGTCGTAAGACGGAGCGGATACAGAAGTTGAATCTGCGGGCTTTTCGCTGTCTCCCGGCGCGGCGGTTGCGTGAGGGTTAAACGTCGGAAGCGGCGTAACTGCGGGGGTTGAAGAGGGAGTGTTATCCGAAGCCGTGCCGCTCGGGGAAGCTTCACCGTCGAGTATCAGAGGGATGCTCGAGGCATCAGACTTATCCCTGTAGTTAAAAGCGGAACAGGCCGAAAGCCCGAGGCAAAGAGCAAGACACACGGCGGCGGCCGTTAGGTGATTTTTCATGATATCATCCCCTCAAGACGTTGATATTTTTAACGATGTATTCGCAGGCCGAATATATTGTCAATACAACGCTTGCCGCAATCAAAATGTTGCATACTATCCCGAATATTTCATTGTTAAAGTTCAAAAGCAGCGCGACCGTCATCAGCATCTGGCACACTGTTTTAAGTTTGCCGGAAAAGCCCGCGGCAAGCACGAGATTTTTACCCGCGGCAATTGCTCTGAAACCGGTCACAATGAACTCTCTGGATATAATAACTATTACTATCCATGCCGCGAGCCTGTCAAGCTCGACAAAAGCGATAAGAGCCGAGCATACAAGCAGTTTGTCGGCAAGAGGATCCATAAATTTGCCGAGATCCGTAATCATGTTCCGGCTTCTTGCGATATAGCCGTCAAGCGTGTCCGTCAGCGCGGCCAGTATGAAGATTGCGGCAGCCGAATAATTTGAAGCTGTTTCCGACAGAAAGCCTCCCAAAAGAAGAACGAGGAACACGGGTATCAAAAATACCCTCAAAAGTGTGAGCTTGTTCGCTAGGTTAAGCTTCATGATATTTCCTCCGTTTCTCAAATCCGGTCAATAACGCCTATCAGATCGTACACGTCGTTTTCTGTAATTTTAACCTTTACCACGCTGCCCTGATCCAGCTTACCGCTGTGTTCTATATACACGAGTGTGTCAATCTGCGGCGCGTCGGCATAGGTTCTTCCGCAGTATACATCCTCGTTTTCCAGTTTTTCGTCAATGATAACGTCAAAAACCTTGCCGAGCTTTTCTTCGTTTAGCGCGGCAATTATATCTTCCTGAGCCGCCATAACGGCTTCGGCTCTTTTTTCGCGCTCCTTGGCTCCTATATAACCGTCAAGGTTTGCGGCGGGAGTTCCCTCCTCCTTCGAGTAGGCAAAAGCGCCGAGTCTGTCAAATTTGATATCCTGCAAGAATTTTATCATGCCGGAAAACTGTGTGCCCGTCTCGCCGGGGAAGCCCGCGATAACGGTTGTACGTATCGAAATGTCCGGCATTGCGGCGCGGAGCTTCCCGACGACTTCTGTTATTTGCCGTTTTGTGCTTCTTCTGCCCATGCGTTTTAGCACCTCATCTTCGGTGTGCTGTATCGGCATGTCGATGTAGTGAACAACTTTCGGGTTGCTTGCCATCTCGGCAATCAATTCGTCGGTAATATGCTCGGGGTAGCAATACAGTATGCGTATAAATTCAATGCCGCCGATTTCCGAAAATTCGCGTACCAGCTCATGTAAAACGGATTTTCCGTATATATCGCTGCCGTAACGCGATGTGTCCTGGGCGACGAGTATAAGCTCTTTAACGCCGCCTTGCGCCAGTGACCTCGCTTCCTCTGTCAGCGATTCTTTTTTCCTGCTGCGGTATTTGCCTCTTATAGAGGGAATGGTGCAGTAGGTACAGTGATTGTCGCAGCCTTCTGCGATTTTTATATAGGCGTAGTGCTTCGGCGTTGAAACAACGCGCTTAAGTTTTTTCTCGTCTGCTACGTTTCTGTTTATATCGGTTATGCATGACTTGTCCGACTTTGACTTTGCTCCGCCGACAACATCGCAGATCTTATCGTAGTCGGCAGCTCCGACTATAGCATCGACACCGGGTATTGTTTCAAAGATTTCGTTTTTATAGCGCGTAGCCATACAGCCGGTCAGTACAAAAGTCCTGCAGACTCCGATGCCCTTTGTTTTATAGCGCAAAAGCTCAAGAGCGGTTTCAAAGCCCTCAGCGACTGCCGACTCCAAAAAGCCGCAGGTATTAAGAACAATTGCATCCGCGTTTTTCAAATCGTCGGTCGTATTATAGCCGCCCTCTCGCAAAAGTCCTATCATTACTTCCGAATCCAAAAGATTTTTATCGCAGCCCAAGGAAACGAGCGCAACATTTTTGATATCATCCAAGAATATTTCCTCCGAAAAAGTTATTAATCTCCCCTTTCTCTAATTCTGAGAATTAAAGGGGGTTATGCCGCCAAAAAGCTTTTATATAAGCTGCGAAGGCCGGTTATTATTGCCGGCAAAACGTACGGTTTAGTACCGCAGCAAGCAGTACGGCTGTGCTTACGTCATTTCCGCCCCGATCAGACCATGCGCTTTAATCGTCGACTCGATAACAATCAGGCATACGATCAGTTTTTGCTTTCATAGGCAGTCATGCAGTTTTTGAGCAGCATTGCGACTGTCATCGAGCCTACACCGCCGGGAACGGGGGTTATATAAGATGCTTTATCTTTGCAGCCCTCAAAGTCGACGTCTCCGCAAAGCTTGCCGTCATTGAGCCTGTGCACGCCGACATCAATAACAACCGCGCCGTCTTTTACCATATCGGCTTTAACAAACTCGGGCTTTCCGACAGCCGCAACGAGTATATCCGCCGAGCGGCAAATATCTGCCAGATTCTTTGTGCGTGAGTGGCAGACTGTTACCGTTCCGTTTTCCTGCATTAAAAGCAGGGCCGCCGGCTTGCCGACTATGTTGCTTCTGCCGATAACGACGCAATGCTTGCCTTCGATCTCAATGCCCTGACGTTTTAAAAGCTCTATAACTCCCGAAGGGGTACAGGGCGGCAGTATAGGGCGGCCCTGAGCCAAAAGCCCCGTATTATAAGGATGGAAGCCGTCTACGTCTTTTGAAGGGTCAATCCTCAGCAGAACATTCTCTTCGTTTATATGCTTTGGCAGAGGAAGCTGTATGAGTATACCGTCCGTTTCGGGGTCGTTGTCGAGCCTGTCGATAAATTCGAGAAGCTCCCGCTCTGTCGTCTGTTCCGGCAGTCTGTGTGTAACAGACTTAAAGCCGGCGTTTTTACAGGTTTTTTCGTTGTTTGCGACATAAACCTTTGAAGCCCCATCGTCGCCGACTATTATGACAGTCAGGCAAGGAGGACGTTTACCTGCCGCCGCAAGCTCAGCCGTGCGGTTTTTAAGCTGTTCCTTTATCTCGGACGATATTTTTTTCCCGTCTATTATAATACCCAAAATAATTCTCTCCCCAAAAAGTTTTGCGGCGTTTTACTTCCGCGGCAATATATGCATTTCCCATTCTGTTCTTGTCACAAGTATTTTTCTTGGTTTAACTCCGTCCTCGGGTCCGACAATACCTCTGTTCTCGAGTTCTTCCATGAGCCTTGCCGCAGAGTTATAGCCAATGCGGAAATAGCGTTGAAGCATTGAGGTCGAAGCTTTTTCTTTTTCGAGTATCAGCTCGACCGCGTCGATAAACTGGTCGCTCATCTCGGATTCCTGTTCGCTCTTTTCCTTTGCGGCGGGTGCGGTTATCTCGTCAACCATAGCCGGGTCGTATACATGGTCGTATTCGCTCTTTAAGAATTCAACAAGCTGCTCGACTTCTTTGTCGGAAATAAAAGCGCCCTGTATTCTTTGCGGTTTCGAAAGCCCCATCGGGGAGAAAAGCATGTCGCCTTTTCCGAGCAGGCGTTCTGCGCCGATCTGGTCGAGTATAGTCCGGGAATCTATGCCGGAAGTCACGGCAAATGCAAGTCTAGAGCCGACGTTTGCTTTAATCGTTCCGGTTATGACGTTAACTGAAGGCCTCTGTGTCGCGATAATAAGGTGTATGCCTGCCGCCCTCGCTTTTTGAGCTATGCGGCATATGTATTCTTCGACTTCCTTGCCGGACGACATCATAAGATCGGCAAGCTCGTCTATAATGATGACTATCTGCGGCAGCGGGGTCTGTCCGAGTCCGTGAGCGGCTGCGTTGTAACCCTTTAGGTCTCGCACGTTTACGCTCGCCAAGAGCGCGTAACGGCGCTCCATTTCTATAACTGCCCAGTTAAGCGCGCCGGCGGCTTTTTTTGGGTCTGTGACCACGGGTATCAGCAAATGCGGTATGCCGTTATAAACGCTGAGTTCAACGACCTTCGGGTCTATCATCAGCAGCTTGACCTCATCGGGTCGAGCCTTGTAAAGTATGCTCGTTATAAGCGTGTTTATACAGACGCTCTTACCGGAGCCTGTGGAGCCGGCTATAAGCAAGTGCGGCATTTTTGCTATGTCAGATACGACAATATTGCCGGCTATATCTTTACCGACCGCAAACGTCAGCCTTGACGCGGAGTTGTTGAACTCCGGGCTGTCTATAACCTCGCGCACAAATACAGGTTGGGTTTCCTTGTTCGGCAGTTCAATGCCGACAGCCGATTTGCCGGGTATCGGAGCCTCTATTCTTATACTCATTGCAGCCAGGGAAAGCGCGAGATCGTCTGCAAGGCCGGATATTTTGTTAACTTTTACGCCGACACCCGGGGAAAGCTCGTATCTTGTGACCGTCGGGCCTTTGCTGACTGCTATAACTCTTGCCTCTACACCGAACGAGCGCAGCGTGTCTTCGAGTTTTTTTGAGTTTTCCTTTATTTGTACCATGGTCGAAACCGAAGGCGTGTAGTCGTTTTCGTTTAAAAGGTTCAGCGGAGGGTAGACGTATTCCTCGAGGGGGCGCACTGTTTCCTCAAATTCATCTTCAAGCCGCGGCATACCGAAATCGTCATCGTCGTCATCATCGTCGCCCGGTTCCGCCCCTTCTATTCCAATGCCTTTGATTTTGATTTTGAAATCATCGCGAACTTCGGCGAGCGCGGCGGCCGCCTCTTCCTCGGCTGCTTTAGACAGCGAGGCTTCGGGCTCTTTCGGCGCATCGTCGCAATCAAAAGGCGGTTCGTCCGTATCTTCGTCCGGTATGTACTTTTCGCCGAGCCTTTCCGTTTCTTTTTTCTCGGAGTATGTTTTAAAAACTTTTATACCGTCTTCCGACAAATCATCGTCAGAAAGCGGCGGTTTTGGCTCGGGGTCGTGCTTCGGCCTTATTTTTGAAAAACTGCCGTTTTGCACGAACCTGGCGTTCATTATATCAAGCTGCCGCTCTTCCTCGTCGTCCTCATATTCCTCCGGCTCTATCCTATGGTTGAAAAAGCGTTTTAACCCGCCTTGGGAGCCGCCGCCGAAACTCTCGTCAAAGTCGCGCCTCGGGTCTTTTTCGGCGGAGAGCAGTTTTCTTTGGTTGAGTTTTCTGCGCTGATGCTTAACGGCGGTTTCGGCCTTGCGCCTGATTTTTTCGAGCAAGGCGAAAAGAGAGCGCCCGGTCACGAGTATGAGCAATACCGTTGCGGCGGTTATAAGAACTATGAGAGCTCCGGCTTTGCCGAGAATGCCGTAAAGCAGGTTGCCGAACATAGCACCCGCAAGACCTCCGTTCGAAGCGGAAGCCCCTTTGTAATAATAGCCGACATAAGAGCCGATACTTTCAAATTTGAGCTCTAAATCGGCAGTCAGGATATGCAAAGAGCTTATCATAGCAAAAAAGAACGAACCGAGCATAATAATATGAGAGCGCAGAACCCTAATGCCGTCGGCAAAAATAATCGCAAGGCAGGTAATAATTATCGCGAACGGGAGTATATAGGCGCCTATGCCAAAAAGACCGACGAGGAACGAGGAGATAAATTCTCCGCCCGATCCTATTCCTTTTTTTGAGAACAAAAACACAGCGAGCAAAACTGCCGCGGCAATAACGATTATCGAGATGACTTCAACTTTAAGCGAAGGGTCAGTATATGCCCGCTCGTTTCTTTGAGCGGCCTTGCCCTTCGCGTCTTTCCCGGCCTTTTTTGCCGAGGGCCGGCCTTTATGAGGGTTTTTGACTGACGTGCCCTTTCCGGGCGAGACAGTTTTCTTTCTTTGAGCCATGAAACTACCTCTTTGAGAACATATATTTCGACAAATGAATAATAACAAGCGCCTTATACGAAAAAATCAATATTACGGCAGCCACAGTATAACACATATGTTTGATAAAAACAAATAATTTATAGTGTCAATATATCAATGTCTTCTTATTTTATCGGCGTTTAGCCCGTTTTCGGCTCTGTTTTCAATGCTGCGGGGGCGTACCGAAACCTTGAGCGAAAAACACCCGACCGGGCAAGCCCGGTCGGGTGTGGTGTTACACTGTAGTTCTTAGGCAAAAAATAAGAGCATGACAATTTTCAACACTAGCGATTATGCCTAATCCACGAATTTAACGGAGCCGGCGGCTTTTACCGGTTCATGCTTGTCGTTATAGATATAACCGACTTTTATAAGTGCTTTGACAAAGCCGCCGTGTTTTGTCTTCAGCCTAAATACCGTATCTCTCGGGTTTCTGTCCTCGGCGGCAAGAACCTGATCCACCATTGACAGGAAAGAAGGCTTTTCATCCTCGGCTACAATGTCAATAAGATCGTGGACATCTTTTAGCGTCGGAGACTCGAGGTCGACGTACTTTACTATGTCGGGCTGGAACACAATTGACCTGGTGGTGAGATCCAGCAGGAAAATCGAGTCTGTGTTAATTTTTATTATGACGTTCGTAACTTCTAAATTGT
Organism: Eubacteriales bacterium; assembly: GCA_031550435.1. Lineage (GTDB taxonomy): Bacteria > Bacillota > Clostridia > Lachnospirales > WRAX01 > JAVBOO01. The sequence goes on along the minus strand of JAVBOO010000026.1, from coordinate 142,769 downwards.
CGTACAGGGCTTCAAGACCAAGGTCGCTTGAGGCGTAGGCGAAAATTTCGGCCGCCGCCGCTGTGTTTGACACTATTCTGTTTCTGCCTGTTTTTTTGGCGGCATAGCAGGCTTTGTCGCAAATGTCAACAAGCTCCGCAATCGAGTCTATCTGGTACGCGTACCTGGACGCAAGACCCATGCTGACTGTTACATAAGGCCCTGCCTCGCTCAGCGGATTCGGTATTTTCAGTTCCTGAACGGCGACTCTTATCTTCTCGGCAAGCGGCAGTACGGAATCTCCGGAGGTAAAAGGCAGTATCGCCATAAATTCTTCCCCGCCGAAACGGGCAAACATATCAACCGAACGGTTGAAAAATCCGTTTATGCAGGCTGCAACCGTTCTCAGGCAATCATCTCCGCGTTGATGGCCGAAGCTGTCGTTCAGGTACTTAAACCTGTCTATGTCAACCATTATGAGCGTCATCGGCTGGCGGGACCGGCGGCACTCGTTCCATGTTTTAACAAGGTACTCATCCAGAGCGCGCCTGTTGTAAATATTCGTAAGCTGGTCGGTAGCCGAGAGCTTTTCGAGTTCGAGGTTAAGCGTTTTAAGCGTTTCATTCGCTTTTTGGATCTCTTTGCCGGATTCGTCGATTTTTTGCAGCGCAGTGTACGACCTGATCTGATGGTTGTTATAGCTCATTCTGAATATAAAGGCGGCAAGTGTGACAACAATAAACAAAAACAGCCTAAAGCCCAAATCCTGATCGGAAAAACTGTTCGTGACAAACGCCGCCCCGCAAAAGGCAATGCCGAAATACGAAAAGAGCAGTATAGTCGCTATGCTCGAATAAAACGGTACGGCCATTATCGCTATGCATGTGACAAAAAACGTGTAAACCGAGCTGCTGCAAAGAACTTCGATTAACGATGTCGCCGACATGAGCGTTATGAAAGAAAACATCACAAGGAAAAACAAAACTCTTTTTTCCCCTGCCTCGGCACCGCTCCTGCTCATATATAAAGACGTAAACAGCATGAGTGTGAGTAATATAATCGTGAATCCCGGAACAAAAGAAAGCGTCGCTGTCACGCCCTGCGGCAAGGTAGCCAGTAAAATGGTGTGGGCATCGTAAAATATGAATTGCACGACGAGGGCGGTCACAATTCCGACAAAGGAAATAAGCATCATACGCGGCATGTTTTCGTTTGCCATCATAGTATCGTATGATTCGCGGTAACTGCTGAATTGTTCCGGCTCCCATGTGCGAAGGAGCTGCCTGATTTTTGACTTTGCGTCTGCACTCATGACTGCCTCCGTATTTACATTATTATAAAAAGAGTATATAGTTAGGTAAACGCCGATTAATTGACTTTGAACAGATGCACGGCTGATTTATTGCCTCGGCAACGGTGCAATACCGGTTTTTGACTCACAATCGGGTACAAAACTCCTCGCACTTTAGAATTTTGAGCCCATAAACGGGCTTTCTAAATTCGTTTGTGCTCGCTTTTCTACGCTGCGAAAAGTTCGAGTTTTGCGCCACTGCCAAATGTATAGGCATTTTCCCATATATAGGGATGAAGTCAAACAGGTATTTTCCGGGAAATGACTCCATCCGCTCACTTAGCGGTCTTTGTGCCGGGCGGACATAATATCTCTGTTTGTATATCGGCTGTTTTTTGTTTTTTAGTAAGTGCTTTTTAAGCTTTATTGGAGGAATCATGAAGAAAACCATTACGTTTGAAGATATTAAGAATAATAACGAGTTCAGGGTCTATCTGAGCAAGGGAAACGATTTACTGGGAGTGTTGGGCTATACGGATCACAGCGCGGCGCATACGACCAAAGTCGCCATGGCGGCTGCCGAAATTTTGACAAAGCTCGGTTATGACGAAAGAACGGTCGAGCTTGCAAAAATAGCCGGCTATATCCACGACATAGGCAACATGATAAATCGTAACGAACACGCCCAAACCGGGGCGCTCATGGCGTTTTCAGTTTTGGGGAGAATGGGCATGGAACCCGAAGAGATAGCGGATGTGGTTGCCGCGGTCGGAAACCACGATGAGGACTGCGGACTGCCGATTAGCCCGATATCGGCAGCTCTTATTATAGCGGATAAGACCGACGTTCGCCGCAGCAGGGTCAGAAACTCCGATTTCTCAACGTTTGACATACACGACCGTGTAAACTATGCCGTAGAGCGCGCGGACTTATCAATTATGCCCGACAGGACGGTAATACTTGATTTGAAGACCGATAACAACATTTGTTCAGTTATGGACTACTTTGAAATATTTCTGAGCCGTATGCTTATGTGCAAGCGCGCCGCGAACTATTTGAAGGCGGAATTCCACCTGACTGTCAACAACGCGGTTATATTGTAGATATGAGCGAAACGGCGAAAAAAACTATCCGCTGCAACGCGGGGGCAAAAATAAACCTGTTTCTGGACGTAATATCGAAAAGGGACGACGGTTATCATAATTTGGTTTCGGTCATGCAAAGGCTTGAGCTGTGTGACAGTCTCGAGTTTAAAAAGGTGAATAAGCCCGGCTATTTTAAGCTGGTCTGCGATAGGCGCCGTATGCCGACGGATGCGAAAAATCTGGTTCACAAAGCGTATACCGCGCTTAAGCTGCGTTATCCACAGGTTGACGGTATTTTTGTAAATCTTATGAAAACCGTTCCCGTTTCCGCCGGGTTGGGAGGCGGATCCAGTGATTGCGCCGCAGCCCTTGTCGCGCTCAGGCGCATGTTCGGGCTCGACGTATCGGACGATGAGCTTAGCGCGATAGCAAGAACACTCGGAGCGGACGTTCCTTTTTTTATAAACGGGGCAACTGCGCTTGCCGAAGGTATAGGAGACATACTGACTCCGATCGAAAACGTGTCGGCTCTGCACATTTTGCTTGTGCGCCCAAGGATATCCGTATCGACAAAGTCTGTGTTCTCAAGCTTCACGCTCTCGGAACATCACCCGGATGTTAACGAAATGCTGTCCGCGCTGTCAAAAGGCGATATTGACGAAATAAGCTCCTGCCTGTACAATGCCCTTGAAAGCGTTACGGCCGGGCTTTACCCGATTATCCGCGATATAAAGAGCGAAATGATTGAAAACGGAGCGTCGGGCTCGCTTATGAGCGGCAGCGGCCCAACGGTCTTTGGAATATTTAAGACAAAGGAAGCCGCCGAAAGCTGCATGACCGTTATAAAGGGTGCGCATCCGGAAATAAACGAGATGTTTGTGACGGAAACGGCTGCTGTATAAATATAATTTTTAAACCGGGGACGGATATTATGGCAGGATTTTACGAAAAGGCGAAGAAACTTATAATAAAGCACAGGCGCGAAATACTATATCTTTTTTTCGGAGGAGTAACAACGCTTGTAAATTTTGTCGCTTATAATATTTTTGCCGACAGAATCGGCATATCGAATGAGGTTTCGAACGCGCTGAGCTGGTGCGTATCGGTGGCAGTCGCGTTTTTCACGAACAAATACTTTGTGTTTGAAAGCAGGAACGAGAAAAAAGGACAGATTTTTTACGAGCTTGTAAAGTTTGTGGCAGCCAGGCTGCTGACAGGCCTTATGGATCAGGGCACTTTTATGCTTTTCCACACTTTGATCGGAATTAACGACTATATAGTCAAACTGTTCTCAAATGTACTCGTTATCGTGGCAAACTATTTTTTAAGTAAGTTAATAATTTTCAGAAAGAAGGAAAAAAAGAATGAATGAAGTACTGAAATGCATTAACGAGCGCAGAAGCATAAGGAATTTCAGGAAGGAAATGCCTTCGAGGCATGAGTTGGAAACGCTTGTTTCGGCGGCGTTTGAATCGCCTTCTGCGAAAAACGGACAGCCTTGGCATATAACGGTTTGCACGAATAAAGAGATAAACGACGGTGTTGTCGCCGGCGTGCGGAATTATCATAAACAAGCCGGCAGCTATACAGAGGGTATGGAGCAGTATCACAACTTTTATAACGCTCCCTGCGTGATGTATCTGCACGCAAAGACAGATGAGATGAGATACGCTGCAAACGATATCGGCATCATGGCGCAGACGGTTGCTCTCGCAGCGCATTCGACCGGCCTGGGAACGTGCATAATTTGGAACGTTTTGCCCGCTTTTAAGGGACCGGACAGGGGAGCGCTTTTTGAAAAGCTCGGCATACCCGAGGGCTATGAACCTTATACGGCAATAGCTGTCGGCTATGCAAACGGTGAAATGCCGCAATCGCGCGGAAGAGACAAAACAAAAGTAAACTACGTTGGCTAAACGCTCACTTGGGCCTTTAACCCGCCGACCGACAAGAAAACGGCTGTGTTACCGCCGAAGCGAGTTTAGACAAAATATAGCGTTTTGCTATATTTTGTTGCCGAAGTAATTACCGTTGCCGTACAGACCGGTACCGGTACAAATAAAAACAAAATTGAAGGGTGGAATGTACTATGAAAATTGCCGGAGTGATTTTGATGATTTTGAGTGTAAAAAGTTAGTACCTTCCGCGGTAAACCGATGCGAAGGTGCTGCGCCGGACCGTACGGCCGGCGTTAAAAAACGGAGGATCGGTATATATTGAAATTAGAAGAATACGGCTATAATGAATTTTTTGAGGCATTGTTCGCGCAGTGCGCGGATGGTTTGGAGCCGGCAAGGATTATTGCCGAGCACAAATCTGTTTTCATAGCGGCGACAGGCTCGGGCGAGCTTCCCGCGCATTTATCGGGCAAATACCTGTATATGCTCGAAGAAAAAGGCGGAAAACCCACAGTAGGTGACTTTGTGTGCGTTAAAATTGCGGAAGAGGGCGATAGAGCGGTAATTCACGAATACCTGCCGAGAAAAACTCTCTTCGGCAGGAAGGATGCATTCAGCAAATCTCTGTTTCAGCCTGTTTGCGCGAATTTTGACACGGTGTTTATTTGCATGGCTTTAAACAACGACTTTAACACCGCGAGACTCGAACGTTATCTGCTCATGGCCAAAGAGTCGGGGGCACAGGCGGCTATTGTGCTGACCAAGGCTGACATATCCCATGATGCCGAGCTTCAAAGCTCGATTTGCCGGGCGATTGCTGGAGATTTACCCGTACATGCGGTCAGCGCATACGACGGAACAGGGATAGAAGAACTTTCATGCTATTTCGGGCAGGGTAAAACGGTTGTTGCCCTCGGCTCGTCAGGCGTCGGCAAGTCGACGCTTATCAACGCGATTGTCGGCGAAGAGGTCATGAAAACAGGCGAGATACGCGAGGACGACTCTCGCGGGCGGCATACCACAACGCACAGGCAGCTTATAAAAATGCCATGCGGCGGGCTGTATATCGATACGCCGGGTATGCGCGAAATCGGGTTGATTGATGCGGAAAACTCAGTCGATGAGTTTTACAGCGATATAGAGCAGTTGATTTCACAGTGCAGGTTCAAGGACTGCGGACACAAAAGCGAGCCGGGCTGTGCGGTTAAACAGGCTATTTATAACGGCAGCCTTACGAGCGAGCGCTACAAAAAGTACGAAAAATACAAGCGCGAGGCAATGCGTATGAACGACCGCAGCGCCTATATCGAAATGCAGAAAAAATTTATCAAGCAGGTAATTTCCGCGAAAAAGAGATAAAATCGTGAAAAACCCGAATTTTGTGCGGAGCTTTGCGAGCATCCGTCCAAAATGATTTAATCATGATTACTTAGTAATGTATCGTCACATAAACCTTCGAAAAGTGCGGATAATATCACGGAGGAAGCTAAAAACAGCTTCGTTTCGTGATGCTGTATTATCGCGTATTTTTCGGAGGTTTTTATGAGTAAATATAAATACTTTAAAACAGACATGGTTCTTGAGTCGGCGCAGCTGCTGATGAACAACAGCGAACTCGGAAAAGTCGAGGGAATAACGATAAGAACTGAGATTCTGGGCTCACGCGCAAACGTCAAGCTGACGGTTGTTGATGTTTTGAGCGAGAGCGGAGCGGAGGAAATCGGAAAGCCCGTCGGCAAGTATATTACGGTCGAGTGCGAGGCGCTCAGAGAAAACGATGTTTTAACGCATGAGGAGGTAGTCGGCATAACCGCGGATATACTGGAACAGCTTGTCAAGCTTGAAAAGGACAGCCTGGTTCTCATAGTCGGTCTGGGTAACTGGAACGTAACGCCGGACTCGCTCGGGCCGAAGGTCATAGCAAAAACGCTCGTAACAAGGCATATTATGGACAGTCTGCCGAAAGAGCTTCAAAACACCTCAAGATCCGTCAGCGCGGTTTCTCCCGGGGTTATGGGCCTGACCGGAATAGAAACGGGAGAGATAGTTAAGGGAATAGTTGACAGGATACATCCGGATTTAATTATCGCGATAGATGCCTTAGCCGCGAGAAGCTCCGGACGCGTTAATACAGCAATACAGATTTCGGATACCGGCATAAGCCCGGGCTCCGGCATGGGAAATAACAGAATGGCTCTAAACCTCGAAAACCTCGGCGTTCCGGTTATAGGAATAGGGGTGCCGACGGTTGTTGACGCGGCAACGCTCGTTAACGACACTATGGACTTGATACTGGAGGCTATGAAAGACGAGCTTCCGGAAGGTTCTGAGTTCTTCGGAATGCTCGGTAATCTTGAAAGCGAAGAAAAGTACTCGATAATACGGGATGTTCTCGACCCTCATACCGAGAACATGTTTGTCGCGCCCAAAGAGGTGGACGAGGTTATGGAACGGCTGTCAAGCGTTATCGCAAATTCTTTGAATATCGCTCTTCATCCCGGAATAGAGCTAAAGGATATGAACAGATACACATTTTAGGTCATGTTTAAGAGTTGTATGCGGGCCTAAGGGGGATTGAGGCGGCAAGTTTAGCGAATGGTTTAATTGTCGCCTCGATAGCCCAAGAGCACAACAGTTTTTGCGCGCAATTTTCATCACTTACTTTATTCAAATTGTTGAATTTTCCGGCCAATGGCCGTATAATATGTTGAATTTATAGTGAATAAAGTTGAAAACGGATTCAACGAGCGTGCTCGTTTAAGACCGTTTTTGGCTTAAACGACTTGTTTCCGGCACGAAAAAGCTTGTTTTTTGGGAAAGTGAGAAACATTTACTGATTTGAAACGTAGACTTTAGTGAGACAGGTTAATGCAGCGGCGCAAACCGAAACTTTTTGCAAAACGGCTTGAGCCGCTTGCGTTATATACCTATTTTCAGGTCTTCATAACAAGGAGATTTTTTATGAGACGATATTTCAGATATATTTTAACGTTTTTTGTCGCGGGTTTAATGATTTTGGTTGCGGGCTGTACCGGAAAAAACGATAATAATGAGCCCGTACATACCGTAACGCCGACCAAGGACACGGGAAACTCAAGCGGAGACGCTATGTCCTCAGACCAAGAACTCAGATATCTTCCATCCGGCTCGGATTCAAAATCGACCGAGTTGATTAAATCGGGAAAAATAAACAAGTTTTTTAATGAAAACGAGTTTGTTTATTCCTCGGTTACCGGGGATATCAATAACGACGGAAACGATGACGCGGCCCTCGTCATCGGGGACAGCTCAAAGTGGAACGAGAGCCTGTCCGACTATATCGGCACAGAGGACGACTTTTTTACGCTGAGAGTACTGCTGGCCGATTCTAAGGGCGAATACAGGCTTGCCGCGGAAACGAACGAAGCCGCGAGGATTTCCGTTAAACTCGGCGATCTGCGCTTTCTTGAAATGAGCGTAAATCAAGACGGGCTTAGCGTTTTTAATGAAAGTATTTCCGGCAGCGGGTTGATTGAGACGTTTGTGTTCGGATATTCTACCGGGACTTCAAAGCTCATGCTTAACAAGTATATTACAAAAGGCGGAGCTGAGGACGATCCTCTTACTTCGTTTTACATAGTCGATAACGAGGAGAATTTCGGTTCCGTGCCCATGGACGGTTTCAAGCTCGCAAATATAGATTCCGACAGGATTTATGATCTGATTACAAAAACGGATAGTGCCGGAAATTTCAGCGTTAAAAAAATATATCCCGATTTTAAAATTTACGATAAAATTCTCGAGCAGAAAATCGTCAGCCTGGTCGAAGAGGACTTCGAGTTTGGCATAATTGCTCTGAGAAACAGAAATTTAAACGAAGATGTTACGATAACTTGCAAAAAGCTTTATCAGGACAAAAATATTCTGAGCTTTTTGTTTGTGATTTCGGATTCGAGCGGCAAAGAGCTTTCGTATTACAGCTCAAACATTGACACAGGCTCTCTTATCCGCGTTTCGGCAGTCGAGCTGTATTCCAGGTCGAAAACCGAAGCGCTGCTTGCGAGCCAGGAAAGTCAAAAAGAGGCAATAGGGCTTCCGAACCTTTATACAACCTTAAACTCGGCTCTGATTTCCGCAGCTCTCGACAATATTGACAAGCGCGAGGCTATCGGCGCCGAAAGTTCGGCTTTCACGCTTTTCGGTGAAAAAGATCCGAAAATAGTTGTTTCGGCACTTAATAAGGATGTTATCAATCTTGACTTCGGCACGGCGACCGGAAGCACATCGGACGGGATAACAATCGGCCCGCTTGGTCAGGTAACGGTTTATAACGCTACGCAGCTTGTTTCCGCTCTTTCTTCCGACCGGGATATAAAGCTTATGCCGGGTATTTATAACCTGAGCGAAGTTTCTCGGGATACGAAGCTTTCGAACGGAGTCAGTTGGGAAAACGTAAACGACGGAAGAGGGCTTAAACTAAGCGGAATAAAGAATCTGAGGCTTGAGGGTATCGGAAGCAGCGTTGCGGAAATCGTCAGTGAATCCGGCTATGCCGATGTGATTTTTTTCTCGAACTGCAGCGATATCAGTATCTCAAACCTTAAGTTGGGGCACAAATTAAAAAGCGGAGTTTGCTTCGGAGCTGTAACAAAATTTGACGGCTGCTCAAACGTAAAAATAGCGACAACGACATTTTCGGGAAGCGGAACGATGGGGATAGATGCCGAAAACACAAGCAAGATGAGCGTCTCGTCTTCAATTATCGAAAATTGCAGCGAAGCGATTATGAGCCTATCCGGTGTGACCGACTCTACATTCAGACAGACGACATTCAGGAACAACAGGGGCTCGGATATGTTCGTGATTGAAGGCTGTTCGTCCATAGTTTTTGACTACTGCGACATAAAAAACAATTCATCCTCGGGCGGGGAGCACATGTTTTTTGACGTAAGCTCATCATCCGGCATAACATTCAGTAATTCCAGCGTTACCGATAATTTCGGCCTGCAATCTCAGTCGAGGCTTAAAAACGTTACTTTTAAAGCGATGAACACAAGAGGTAACACGTTTATGATTGAGTTCCCGTATCAAGCGGACGATATAGGCTCGAACGACATGGCTATGGGCATAATAAACATAGGCATAACTAAGAGCGAGCTTACGGACGCTCTGGCATCGCCTGTCTCGACAAGAGCGAGCTTCGGGCCGAGAGACAGCGTTGTGTTTGACACGGTTTACGAATATGTTTCGTTGGACATAGCTCTGTATAATGACAGGGTATACGCCATGAAAACAAGTGATGCGAACATGAAAACAAAAAGAGGTATAAAAGTCGGAGATACTGTAGAAGCTGTTTATCATAAGTACGGCTATGTCGATATAAAAGACGGAACTCTTTCCTACCCGTATGATGACAAGGGCGGCAGCCTCAGTCTTAAGATGTATGTGTATTTCATTATAACAAACGGAAAGGTGTCGGAGTTCGGTATAAGACCATAGATACATGTGTTGGGAGTATGACTTGACAAATTAGCCGGCAGGTAATATGCTTACTGATATATTATGCGTTGCGCTTTGTTCCCGGGAAAAGGGGGGAAATTATGGACGAATTTTTTAATGTTATTTCGCTGAATGATGTATTACTTTGTATGATAGCCGCGTTTTTTTTGGCGCACTTGATACGCATTGTTAACGTGATACTGAGACTTATGAAGGACGAAACTGTTTTTGAGAAGAATCCTTCCGAGTTGAGCTCAACGCTGGAAAAGTGCTACTCGCTCTTTCCAAAGGATATATTCGATTTTAACGGTATGACCTTCAGACGCGGACTTTACGTAAGACTAAAGACCGTAACTTCGAAGATCATTGAAGGCAAGATAATCGGACTAAACGAAAGAGACGAGATTTGCGTTATCACGCGGACATATATCTCTGCTGAAAAGCTGAACGATATAGCCGAGATAACGGTGTTGGATTCAGACAGCCGGAGGTAAACATGTGCGGTTTAATAGGATTTACGGGGGGCGGCGCTGACAACGCCGCCTTAGTCAAGAAGATGGCGGACAAAATCGTTCACAGAGGGCCGGACAGCTTCGGCAGTTATACGGACGAAAATATAACTCTAGGGTTTCGCCGCCTGAGCATAATCGACCTGAGCGAGGGCGACCAGCCGATATTCAACGAGGACAAGAGCCTCGTTGTTGTTATGAACGGAGAGCTGTATAACTACAAGTCGATAAGAGAGGAACTTATCGCAAAGGGGCATGTCTTCGGAACGAACAGCGATACAGAATGCCTTGTTCACCTTTACGAGGAATACGGCACGGACATGCTTTCCCGTTTGCGCGGCATGTTCGCATTTATAATTTATGATAAGAAAGATAACTCGGTTTTTTGCGCGCGTGACTTTTTCGGTATCAAACCGGTTTACTACAGCTTTACCGGCGGCAATCTATATATTGCTTCGGAAATAAAAGCTCTCTTGGAACATGACGCGATCAAGAAAGAGTTAAACGAGGATGCACTCGAGAACTATTTAACATTCCAGTACTCCGTGCTTGAAGAGACGTTTTTTAAAGGCATTTTCAAGCTTATGCCCGCCCATTATATGATTTTTAAAGACGGCAGCTTGGTAAAAAAACGTTACTGGCACGCGGAGTTTGACCCGCAGAACTCAACGCTTGAGGACGCGACTGACGCTATAGAGCATGCGCTTCTCGATTCCGTCGAAGCGCATAAAGTCGCAGATGTCGAAGTAGGTTCGTTTTTATCAAGCGGCGTTGACTCAAGCTTTGTTGCCGCAACATTTAAGGGCGACAAGACGTTCACGGTCGGATTTGATTACGACAACTACAACGAAATCGGCTATGCCAAGGCCCATTCCGAAGCCGTCGGCATACAAAACTACTCGAAAACGATTACGACCGAAGAATATTGGGATGCCATACCGCATGTTCAGTATCATATGGACGAGCCCTTGGCGGATGCCTCGTGTGTCGCGCTGTATTTTGTCAGCAAAGAGGCTTCGAAGCACGTAAAAGTAGTTTTGTCCGGCGAGGGTGCGGACGAGCTGTTCGGCGGTTATAATATCTATAGGGAACCTCTGGACATAAAGCTTTTAACCGACCTGCCCATGCCGATACGCAGATTTTTGGGAGCTGCGGCAAAGAGAATTCCTTTTTCGTTTAAGGGCAAAAACCTTCTTATCAGAGCTTCAAAAACTATTGAGGAGCGTTTTATAGGAAACGCGAATGTTTTCTCGGTCGAAGACAGAACAGACATACTCAAGAACAGCAAAAAAACATCGCCGATGCAGATAACGGGAACGTACTACGAAAAAGTCAAGCATAAAGACGACATAACAAAAATGCAGTATCTGGATGTTCATTTATGGATGGTCGGAGATATACTGCTCAAGGCCGATAAAATGAGCATGGCCCATTCGCTTGAGGTCAGGGTACCCTTCCTGGATAAAGAAGTGTTTAAAGTCGCTTCAAAGCTGAGAACGGACTTTCGGACGAACAGAAACATGACAAAGTACGCATTTAGGCTCACGGCCAAAAAATTTATGCCGGACGACGTTGCCCAAAAGAAAAAGTTGGGCTTCCCTGTCCCGATAAGAATATGGCTGAAAGAAGACAAGTACTACGATAAAGTTAAAGAGAAGTTCACGTCAAAAGCGGCGGACAGGTATTTTAACACGGACAAGCTTGTAGGCCTGCTTGAGGTTCACAGAAGCGGGAAAAAGGATTTGTCCCGCAAAATATGGGCAGTGTATATTTTCCTGGTGTGGTACGACAGGTACTTTGAAGCGTAGGAGCGTCAGACATGAAAATACTTCATACTGCCGACTGGCATTTCGGCGCGAATTTAAACGGCTTTTCAAGGCTTGAGGAACAGGGATTTTTTGTGGATGAGCTTTGCGAAATATGCTCGGACGAAAACATCGATCTGGTTATTGTCGCCGGTGATGTTTTCGACACAAAAAACCCTTCCGCCGAAGCCGAAAGGCTGTTTTTTTCTGCCGTTAAACGCCTGTCGGACAATAAGCGCCCGGTGCTTGTTATAGCCGGGAACCATGATAATCCGGACAAGCTGAACGCCGCGAGGCCGTGGGCATATGTTAACGGGGCAGTTATATCCGGCCTGCCGTCCGATATCGCCGAAAACGGAGATTTCGGGTTTTACTCCGTCGAAAATTCTTCGAGCTCATATTATGAGCTCAGCGTTAACGGCGAGAAAGCCTGCGTTATTGCCCTGCCGTATGCAAACGAAGCCAGGCTTTCAAAGCTGTTCGAAACGGACGGGGACAGAGGGCTGCTTCAAAAAAACTACACAAAAGAAATCGAAAGAATAATGCAAGAGGCTTCGGCTCGTTTCAGAAGCGACACCGTGAATTTAGTGATAGGTCATATGTTTGTCTTAGGTTCCTATGCTTCGGATAAAGAGACGGGCACAGTTGTCGGGGGAAGTTATGCCGTTTCGGCGTCCGTTCTTCCCGAAAACGCGGACTATATCGCGCTGGGGCACCTGCACAAAAACCAGAAGGCGGCGGGCTGCAAAAACGCATATTACAGCGGTTCTCCGCTACAGTATTCTCTAAGCGAGATAACAACCCCAAAATGCGTTATTATAGCGGATATTGACAAGAAAAGCGGCAAGAACGAAATCGAAAAGCGCTATGTGAAATGTGTTAGGCCGCTCGTGCTTTGGGAGGCTGAATCCGTTGAGGAAGCTATCGAAAAATGCCAAAGCCTTCCGTGTGCAAACTATGTTTATATAAAAATCAACGGCGGCGGCTCCATAAAGCCCTCAGAGTGGAGGGCAATGAAGCAGGCCCAAAAATATATAGTCGATATAGAGCTCTCGGCGGACGAAGCGGCATCAAACTTGGTGTTTCTCGAGCTTCAAAAAAGCGGCGTAGAATATTTTGGAGACTATTACAGGCAGAGAAAAGGGAAAGAGCCGTCCGAAGGGCTGGTAAAGCTGTTTTCCGAAATTTTTGCTTCGGAGGAGGAGCAGGAATGATACCGCTGAGACTGACAATCGAGGGAATAAACAGCTTTATCCGCGAACAGAGCATAGACTTTGAGACGCTGTCGGGAGACGGACTTTTTGGTATTTTCGGGCCGACCGCCGCGGGAAAGTCTACGATAATCGACGCCATTACACTTGCGCTCTACGGAAAGATAGCGCGCTTCGAGGGTCAACATAAGTACAGGTTTATGAACAGCGACGCGGCGAAGACCCGCGTGGTTTTCGAGTTTGAAGCTCAGGAGCAGGGTGTTATGCGCAAGTTCCTGATACGAAAGAGCTATGAGACCAAGAAAAGTGGCCCCGAACTGTATGAAAAAACAATAAGCAGGTTCAACGGAGAATATGTTCCGCTGGGAATAGAAAAAGAGGACGGGATAACGGAATTTGTTACGGAGCTGCTCGGGCTGTCTTTTGACGACTTTGTGCGTTCGGTGATACTGCCGCAGGGTAAGTTCACCGAGTTTCTCTTCCTTGAAAACAAAGAACGCTCAAACATGCTTGAGCGCATATTCCGGCTCGAAGAGTTCGGCGAAAGACTGAGTAAAAAAGTAGCGGGCAGGGCAACCGAGGTTTCTGCAAGGCTTAAAGAACTTCAAGAACGGTTCGGGACATTTAAAGATATCAGCCCCGAGGGCTTAAAATTGCTCGAAAACGAGCTGGAAACGCAGGCAGTGGCGGCGGATAGGCTAAGCCTGAGGCTTGCCGGGCTGAACCGGGATCTGAAAGAAGCGGGAACAAAACTTGAAGACTCCAAGGAGCTTGAAGGTTACGAGAACGAGTATAAACTCCTGACAGGGAGAAAAGCCGAAACGGAGCAAAAACGCTTGAGACTGTCAGAAGGTATCAAAGCTGCGGCGCTCGGAGAGTATTTTGAACGTGCGGAAGCTATAGCTGCGGAGCGGAAAGAAGCGGAGCACGAAAAAGCGCAAAAAACCGAAAAATTTGCCGTTACGGATGCTTGCGCCAAAGAAGCCTCTCTGCGCTATGAAGCTGCGTTTTCCGAGAAAGAAAAAGCCTACCCGGGGCTTTTGGAACGGGAGACAAAACTCAAATCGTCTGTCGAACTTTATAAAGAGCTGGCGCTGATAAAGGCTGAGAACGAGAAGCTGAAAATTGAGGGAAAAAACATTCTTGCCGCACTTAACGATACAGAAGAAAAAATAAGCTCCCTCGATAATGATGTGCAAAAAAACACTGAAATCATGAATAACTTCGTTGCAAAAAAGCCCGATTACGAAAAAATCCTTCTCGGCAGAGATGATGTATATTTGGGCTATGAAGCGGAAAAGAAACTGCTTGCGCTCAAATCGGACGCAGAGGAAACGGAGAAAAAGCTTGGGCTCTCGGAAAAAGAGCTTGACACTAAAAAAAACGAGCTTGAAAAGAAAACGGCCGTATGTTTAGAAACTGATTCAAAGCTGAGCGAAACCCTGAAAATACTTGAAGGGCTTTCGGAAAATACCGAAAGCGAGAGAGATTTAACGGCATTAAAGCTCGAAAACTCGAAAGCGGAGAACGAACTGGAAACGCTCAGATCAGCGTCCGAGGACTACTCCGGGCGCTTAAAGGAATTCGAAAATCATGAAGCGCAAATAAAAAGGCTTAAAATCGAGCTGACGGCAAAAAAATCCGAAGAACTCAAGCTTGAAGACGTACTTATGAAAACAAACGACGGCATAATCGCGTTTAAAGACAATAATATTATATCGCTGCTTGCCGAAAAGCTCGAAGCGGGCAAGGCCTGTCCCGTGTGCGGCTCAACGGAGCATCCGAAACCTGCGAAAAAGCTGACTGATGAAATCATCGGAGCGCTGGAAGAGGATAGGGAGAAAACCGAAAGCGCCCTCAGTGCATTGAGAACCGAGATTTTTGAGCTTGAAAAGCGTCTGAACTCAGAGGAAGCGCTGAGGGGGAAGTGCTCAGAGACAGTAAAACGCCTTTTGGAACAGATAAACGGCAGGGATTGCGATGCCGAAAGCGAAAGACTGAGGCAAAGAATTGACGAAGCCGAAAAACTCGAGAAAAAAATCTCGGAACAAATAAGGCTTAAAAAAGAAGCGGAGGATAAGCGAGAACGGCTGGCGCAAGAACTAAACAGCGCGAAGATTGCGGAAACAAAACTTTCGGCAGAGCTTAACGCTTCTGTTGAAAAGCAGAGGGAGGCACTCGAAAAATCCGATAAAATCAAGCTCGACTTATCGGGGCTGACAGCAACACTCGAAGGATTCAAGAGAAAACTCGAAACAGAAATGAGCTTTGAAGAACTGTATAACCGCATAAAGCAGACCTCCGAGGAGCTAGACAAGATAAACAAGAAAGAAGAAAGCTTCAAGGCGTATCTCACCGGGGTACGTTCCGAAAAAGACACGCTCATGGCTAAGCTTTCGGACGAAAAGTCAGAAAATTCGAAACTGGCGGCAAAAATATCGGAAAAGACGGCAAGCATCGCTTCAATCGGGGCCAAGATTCTCGCAGTCACAGACAAGGATCCCGAGACCGAGCTCGAAAAGACTTCGCTGGAAATAAAACGGCTTTCGGACAACGAAAAGGCAGCGGAGCAGGAATACAACAAGGCAAAGGAAGAAGCAACGGAGCTGAAAAACGAGCTTATATCACTAAGCGCAAGACTTGAAGCGCGAAAGAGCGAGGGCGACAACGCAAACGCGATTTTAAGAGATAAATTGGCGGAAGCGGGCTTTGAAAGCGAAGAACGTGCCAAGGCCTGCTTGATAACTGAGGCAGAGACGGCCGAGCTTCAAACGGAGATAAGAGCATACGACAACTTAACCGCAAAACTTACCGGGCTTATGTACGGGCTTGAAAGAAAGCTCGAAAATGTGGACAGAACGCAGCTTGCAAAAACTCATGCCGAGCTTACGGCGCTGCAAAACGAGTTGAACGGGGAACAGCAAGTGCTTGCCGAGAAAAAAGGCACGCTTAAGGCCGAAATTTCCGAATATAATAAAAAGCTCTCCGAGGCGGCGAGACTGAACGAGGATATGCAAAAAACCTCCGTGGCGGACGATATGCTGACTGAGCTGAAACAACTGTTCAGGGGAAATAAGTTCATTAATTTTATCGCGGAGCACAAACTCAGACAGATTACTTTTGAGGCCGGAAACAGGCTAAAAACCGTTACAAACGGACGTTATGCCCTCGAGCTTGAAAATGTTGACTTTTTCATACGCGATGATTTCAACGGAGGCGTGCGTCGTTCTCCCAAAACACTTTCGGGAGGAGAATCGTTCATCGTTTCGCTTTGTCTGGCGCTTGCGCTTTCTTCAAACATACGCGGCAAAAACCCCGGCGATTTCTTCTTCCTGGACGAAGGCTTCGGAACACTTGACTCTTCAACACTCTCAGACGTTGCGGACACTCTTGCCGAGCTTACGCAAAGCCAAATAACAGTTGGGCTGATATCTCATGTCGAGGAGCTGAAAGAGCGCATACCGAGGAGAATAACCGTGATACCGGCAGCGGTCGGCGGAGACGGGGCGAGCATTGTGCAGGAATAAGCCGTGTAAGTACTGATTTAACCGAACGGTTGCGCCGCGGTTTTATCCGCGGCGTATTCAGTACTTATTTCCGAAGTATTATACGACACTTTCACGGAAGCTTACGCTCTTGAGAAACAACCCGTCCGGAGGGGCCGTAAACCCTGCGTCCTCGCGTTTAAGGCTTGTGAAAACCTTGTTAATGCTTTCGGGGCCGCGCTTGCCGCAGCCGATTTCGGCAAGTGTTCCGACAATTATTCTTACAGAGTTATATAAAAAACCGTCGGCGCTGAAATTCAGTATCACGAAATCGCCGTCGCAAATAACGTCTGCTTCCGTGACAGTTCTTTCAGTTGACTTCTTGCTTTTTGAGAGCGAAGAAAAACCAAGAAAATCATGGGTTCCCAAAAACAGTTTTGCTGAACGGCTCATGGCTGCCGTGTCAAGCTTTTCTGTGACCTTAAACGAGTATCTTCTGTCAAAAGGGTCTCTGACCGCTCCGTTATATATCCTGTACTCGTAGGTTTTCGATTTGCAGTTATAGCGTGAATGGAAGCGCGGGTCCGCGTATTCGGCCGATTTTAAGGCAATGTCTCCGGGAAGCGCTTCGTTTGCCAGCCGTAAAATTTCATTCGGGGGCATTTCGCTTTCGGTATGAAAATTCGCGACTTGCGCAAGAGCGTGTACGCCGGCATCGGTCCGCCCGGATGCCGTCAACTCGCACTGTTTACCCAGCGCTTTTTGCAAAGCGGATTCTACTATATGCTGTATCGTGTTTTCGGTCGTTGCTTGTTTTTGCCAGCCGAAAAACCTTGTGCCGTCATAGGCTATTGTAAGCTTAATGTTATTCATTCAATACTCCTTAATTTTTCCAAAGTTTCTTTTATCTTCTTTTCGACGCCGTTATCGGACGGGTTGTAGAACCTTGATCCGATAAGCTCGTCCGGCAGGTATTGCTGTTTTGTATAGTGGTAGGGGTAATCGTGCGAGTATTTATAGTTAAGCCCGTTGCCGAGCTCTTTCGCTCCGGGATATGACGAGTCCTTCAAATGCTTCGGAACCCCGGTGATTTTTATGCTCTTTGCCGCATTTTCGGCATCTCCGACAGCGCATACCGAGGAATTACTCTTCGGAGCGCAGGCAACGTAAATCGCGGCTTGGGCCAGTATTATCCTTGCCTCCGGAAAACCGATAAAATCAACTGCGGATGCGGCAGAGACAGCGACCATCAGCGCATGCGGATCGGCATTTCCGACATCCTCTGATGCGCATATTACGATTCGTCTCGCAATAAATCTCGGATCCTCTCCCGCAAGTATCATTCTCGCGAGATAATAAACTGCGGCGTCGGGGTCGGAACCTCTCATGCTTTTAATAAACGCCGAAATCGTGTCGTAATGGTTGTCTCCGTCCTTGTCGTAATTCAGTACTCGTTTTTGTATGCACTCGCTTGCGGTTTGAATATCAATGTTTATTATGCCGTTTTTATCCTCGTCTGTGGTAAGTACGGCAAGCTCAAGCGCGTTAAGCGCGTTTCTTGCGTCTCCGTTCGCCATGTCGGCAAGAAAGTCCGCAGCATCTTCGCTCATGGCGATATTGTATTTTCCGTAACCGTTTTCACTTTCTTTTAGCGCGCGGAGCAATATTTCCTTTATATCGCGTGTTTCCAGATGCTTAAGCTGAAATATAACCGAGCGGGACAAAAGAGCCTTGTTCACCTCAAAATAAGGGTTTTCGGTAGTCGAGCCTATAAGAATAACGGTTCCGTCTTCAACATACGGCAAAAGCGCGTCTTGCTGCGCCTTGTTAAAGCGGTGTATTTCATCGACAAACAGTATGGTCTTTCTTCCCGACATGCCAAGAAGTGATTTGGCTTCGTCAACTACGTTTTTGATGTCCTTTACGCCGGAGTTCGTGGCGTTAAGCTGAACAAAGTCGCTCTTTGTAGTGTTTGCGATGATTTGAGCCAGAGTGGTTTTTCCTGTGCCCGGAGGGCCGTAAAATATAGCCGATGACAGTTTGTCGGATTTTATGGCACGGTAAAGCAGCGTGTTTTTGCCGACTATATGCTCTTGCCCGAGAAAATCTTCGAGGGTGCGAGGGCGCATTCTCGCCGCAAGCGGCATTATTTTGTCCCTGTTGCGCTCAATATTCATTTCAAAAATATCCATAAACTCACCCGGCTTTTATCCGAAAAACTTGTTTATTGCACAGGCCGCTCCGTCCTCATCAACGCTCAGCGTCACGAAGTCTGCGGCGGCTTTAACCTCGTCTCTCGCGTTACCCATTGCGATTCCGAGTCCCGCTTCTTCAAGCATCGGTATATCGTTTCTTTCGTCTCCTATGGCGACAACCTCGCTCACATCTATCCCGTAAGTTTTGCAAAGGAATTCCATACCCTTGGCCTTGCTTATGCCGACAGCCCCGACTAAAAGCATGTCGTCCCACAAATGACGGACGTGCAGCTCTTCGCCGAAGTTTTCGGTCTCGAGTATGCTCTTCATTTTGAGCAAATCGTCCAAGCATCTGCTTCGAAACGAGATTTCTCGCGCGTTTAACAGTGTATTGAGGTATACATCGAGACTGTCCGTGACGTTAATGTTCCAGTACTTAACGTAGGCGTTTCTTTCGTCACGCGTGAGGCTTTTCGAAAAGAATTCTTCGATATAGTCTTTCTTCTCGCAGTAGTAAACAAACTCATGATCGGCGGCGGCAACGGAAATTTTCAGTCCGTAGTTAAACCTTTCGAATATTTTCTTGTTTGTTTCGTAGTTAAGGCAATTCGTATAAACGGTCTTATCTTCGGAAATGGAATAGACCGTTGTTCCGTCAATCGTTACTATATAGCTGTCGAGCTCAAGCTCGTTTGCGATGCTTCTTGAGGCGCACAAATTCCTGCCGGTACAAAGGCAGACTTTAACGCCGGTTTTCGCGAGAGCTTTTACCGTACTTACAATATTCGGAGTCATTATTTTGCTGTTTCCGACCAAAGTGCCGTCGATATCGAGTAAAATCATTTTATACATCCGCGGTCCTCCAAATTGCGGGTATTTTATGCGGTAATTAACTTCCGCGGCAATACATCATTTTTTGGTTTTTGGATTTTAATTTTTCTATAATATAAGCATTCCGTCTCCAAAACTGAAAAACCTGTAGCGCTCTTTTATGGCAGTTTCGTATGCGTTCATAACATTTTCTCTGCCGGCGAATGCCGAAACGAGCATGATAAGCGTTGATTCCGGCAAGTGAAAGTTTGTTATCAGCCCGTCTATGAGCTTAAATTTATAACCGGGATAAATAAAAATGTCGGTATTGCCGCTGCAAGATTTAACAAAGCCGTTTTCGTCCGAAACGGATTCTAGTGTCCGGCAGCTTGTCGTTCCGACGGCTATAACCCTGCCGCCGGCCTTTTTCGTTTCGTTTATCGTGTCGCAGCACTCTTTTGATATCGAAAAATATTCCGAATGCATCAAGTGCTCCTCGATTTTTTCGACCTTGACCGGACGGAAGGTTCCAAGTCCGACGTGCAGCGTCAAGAACGCGAGTTTAACGCCTTTACCCCTGATTTTGCCGAGCAGCTCCTCTGTAAAATGCAGCCCTGCAGTCGGTGCGGCCGCCGAACCCTCATGCTTTGAATAAACGGTCTGATAGCGGTTCTTGTCGCTCAGCTTTTCGGTTATATAAGGGGGAAGCGGCATCTCTCCGAGCATATCGAGCACGGCCTCGAAGCTTCCTTCAAATTCGAAACGTATAAGCCTGTTGCCTTCTTCTTTAACCTCCGTGATTTCACCGGACAATATGTCTTTTGCAAAAACGATTTTGTCGCCCGTTCTGAGTTTTTTGCCCGGACGGACAAGCGCTTCCCAGGTGCGGATATCCTTTCTCTGAAGCAGCAGTATTTCAACAGCCGCTCCCGTTTCGAACTTTGTTCCGTACAGTCTGGCGGGTATAACCCTCGTATCGTTTAGTACAAGGCAGTCTCCCCGGTTAAGATGATCCGTTATATTATAAAAATGCTCGTGAGTAATGTTGCCGTTTGTTTTACCGAGAAATAACAGCCTCGAAGAAGTTCTGTCAGTCAGAGGCGTCTGCGCTATCAATTCCTTCGGCAGGTCAAAATAAAAGTCTTTAACATCCATAGTCATTCACTGAATCAGTGTTGCTCCAATTCAATCCCCGTATAATAATATTTTAGTATTTGGTCAAACATGTAACCGTTTTTGGCGAAGCCGTTTGCTCCGTGCTGGCTCATTCCGACGCCGTGCCCGCTTCCTTTTCCCGCAAGCGTAAACGTTGCGCCGGTAGATTCCATGACAACCGCCGCGGACGAAACCGCAACAATGCCGGCAGAGTTAACAGCAAATATCGACGAACCCGAAAGTGTTCCCTGCGATCCTGCCGCGTTTTGAACATAAAGCGGCGCCAGTGCGGATGAAACGTTTTGAGTTCCGTTCGATATAAAGTACTGAGCCGAGCTTGAGCTAGTCGAAGCATCGGTCATAACAAAGTTTCTGCTCTCGAGCGAGCCGCCGGGCAGCGATGAGAAAAATGTACGGATTTCTTCCTTCGCTATAGTATGGGAGCCCGAAGAGCCGACAAAAGTAAGCTTCTGAACACGTCCCGAAGCGGAAATCTCCGAGAGCTTAACGGATAAAAGCGTACCGATTTTAATCTGTTTTGCTGTCAAAAGCGTTGATATATCGTTGAGGGCAAACGTGCGCGTCCATGTTTTGCCCGTTGTTTCGTACAAATCGGGCACAGAGCGCAGATACGGCAGCGCTTCCGTCCAAACGTTTTCGCTGCTGTCGGTATAGCCGCCGCTGGAAGCACAGTATGTCGCCATTATAGCCTTCCCGTTATATACCGCGATAATTCCCTGCGTTGCGTCTACAGCCAGTGTCGCGTTCGCGGATTCGTTCGTAACTCCGAGATACATTTGGCAATGTACTCCGTCGCACAGGTCGTAGCCCTGAGCGGCATGAACGCCTTTTCGTGTTTGCGTATAAGTTCTCGCGGAGACAGCTTGAGCCTTAAGAGCCTCAAGTTCCCATGAGGAAGGCATTTCGGAAGGTACGACACCGTAAAGGTATTTTTCGGTGCTTATAACGTTGACAGCCGTCAGGTTTTGGCCCGTATACCTTCCGCATTCGATACGCCCTCTGTATTTTCGCACGCCCATCGCGGTAATACCGTCGGGAGAACAAAACTGAGGGAAGGCATCCGTGCTGTCAAACATCATGACAATGTCCGAACCGTCCGAAATTGTTATCAAACGCTTGGAGTATACGGCAGAAGCTGATGTTCCGATTGCCGCCGCGGTGTTAATAGCTTCGTTTGCGCTCGAGAAGCCGCCTATGTAAACCGTCCACAGAAACGGTGCCGAGAAACAAGGGCGTGCTGTATAGCCTGCGTTTTTATAAGCAGAAAGGGAAGCTCCGAGCAGGTCAAGACTCGGTGCGTATGTTCCGGTATTGACAAAGTATTGATTAGAGTAGCCGACCGTGAAACCGGCTTGTGAATTTAAAACTGTATAATCCGCGAGTTCTCCGCTTCTTTCATAGCCCGCAGTCAGAACCTTGTCCGAAAACTGTACGGTTTCGACACCGGCAAATTTTGCTTCAAGTCCGACTCTGACTGTAGTCATAAACTCGGCGGCGCTTACGTTAACCGTTCCGATTGAAAGCGAGCCTGCGGTCACGATTGCGCTGATGAAAAGTGTAAACATTTTTTTAAGCATTATCTCAACCTCGCTAAAATATAAGTAGAACTTTGTCCTCAGTCTGTTCGGACTCCTTTAGCGTATTATAACACTTACAATATAACAAGACCAGAACAAAATATTTGTGAACTATGAACAATCGGACGTTATGGTTTATGCGCTCCGAAAAGTCCGGGCCTTGCACCACTATTTTACAATTTGTTAATAAACTGCTCATTATGTGTTCATATACGAAGTTTATACTTGCGTAACAAAGCAGAAAAACGGAGTATTGAGAGACAGAGCCGGTCGGCAATGCGAAAATTCCGGAATTTTGTCGTATAACCGGGAGATTTTTGTTTCTAAACGTACGCTTGAAAGCTTTGAAAAACGTCAGCCGATATCGGCGGAGAAGAGAGGAGATATAAATGAAGAAGAATCTCGTTATTATCACGGCGCTGGCACTATCCATGTCAGCTGCGGCAGCAGTATCACCCGTTTTTGCATCCGGAAGGAATCAGCTTGTTTCGGCGGCGTTAAGCGCCAATGCACAAGCAGTTGACTCTCCGACGTTTGGGCACAAGATTAATTTCATGTTTACAGCCGGAGACGAAAAAATCGGTTTTACTGAACGCATAAAAGAAAGGCTCGCGGCGCTTGTCACGGAAGGCAAAATTACACAGACAGAGGCCGACGAAGCAATCGCGCTGCTTGGGCAAACGGAAGGAAGAATTGACCTTTCGTCATTGCCGGAGGCCGTTAGAGAAGCATTTATGCCGAAAATAGGCATAGAGTTCGGTTCCGAAGGCAGGGGCTTCCATGTCGGCGGTGAAATGATGAGCGATGAGCAAAGAGCCGAAATGGAAACACAAATGAAGGCTGCAATAACAGAGCGGATAAACGCGCTTGTCGCGGAAGGTAAAATTACACAAACAGAGGCCGACGAAGCAATCGCTGCCGTAAACAGCTCCGAAGGAATGTTCTGCCTTAGGGATTTGCCCGAGAATATTTTGAAAGAAATCGGCAGGATTAAGGTTGAAGGCGAGTTCGGCGGAGCTCACCGCGCAGAGTTTAATATGCAGATTTTCGGTGACGGGAGCGGAAATCAGAGCCCGGACACGGAAATAAAATTTGAATCAACGAAGTCGTTCTAAGTCAGCCGTGTATTTGTCTGAAGTCAATTAATCAGCGTTTACCTGAAAGAGTGTAGCGTGCATAAAAAAGCCGAGGCAAACCCGTAAAACGGTGAGCCTTCGGCTTTTTTGCGTATGCGGCAAGCGATTTCTGCTCCAAAGAAATACATAGGTTTAAGCTCTTTTTTTAAGCCTTATCCCGCCTGCCGCCTTTTCCTCCTTGCCGGATGAAAGAGCTTTTTCAATCTCGACAATTATTATCGGCATAATGCACAGGAAAGCAACAACAAGCCATTCCTTCGGCTCAAGGCTCGAGACCTTAAACACCGCAGCCAAAGGTTTTATCGTTATCACGGAAATCTGGAGAATAATCCCGGCAATGAGCGCGCCTACAAGGTAAATATTCCCGAGAGGATTTAAATTGAATATAGAACCCTCGCTCCTCATGTTAAAAGCATGCACAAGCTGAGATATGCTGAGTGTCGCGAAAGCCATTGTGCTTCCGACGAAATGTCTGCCGGGAGCGTCAAAGAAAATCGTGCCGATTCCGAAACCGATGAGTGCGAGCATTCCTATCATTCCGCCCTCAAAGAATATCTTTTGCCACAGACCTCCCGAAAACAGGCTTTTTTCGGCGGAATAAGGTTTTTTTCTCATTATGTCGTGACTGTTCGGGTCAAGCCCGAGAGCTATGGCGGGCAGGGAGTCCGTTACAAGATTGACCCACAGAAGTTGTATCGCCGTGAGCGGAGACTTCCATCCCAAAAGTATTGCGGCAAAAATCGTGATTATTTCGCCTATATTGCTCGAAAGCAGGAAATGCACCGATTTTTTGATGTTTTCGTATATGCCTCTGCCTTCTTCGATTGCACTTACTATCGTTGCGAAATTATCGTCGGTCAAAATAATATCGGCGGCGGCCTTTGCGGTATCCGTTCCCGATATGCCCATCGCGCAGCCTATATCGGCGGCTTTAAGTGCAGGAGCGTCGTTCACGCCGTCTCCGGTCATTGCGACCGTTTCGCCGTGTTTTTGAAATGCGCGAACAATTTGGAGTTTGTTTTCGGGGCTTACCCTGGCAAATACAGAATAGTCGTAAATCCTGTCGAACAGCTCCTGCTCGCTCATCTTTGACAGTTCGTCGCCTGTCAAAGCCTTATCGCCCGCGGAAAGTATCCCGAGTTTTTTGGCTGTCGCAGTCGCTGTCAAAACATGGTCGCCGGTTATCATTACAGGCTTAATTCCGGCTTCTTTGCAGACCCGGACCGCTTCAAAAGCCTCATCTCTCGGGGGATCCTCCATTCCGACAAGACCGAGAAACACAAGCTCTGTCTCGGATTTTTCGCTTGTCATACCTCCGGAAAATGACTCAAAACGCCTGTAAGCAACGGCGATAACCCTCAGTGCGTCTTGCGCCATCAAGGCGTTTGCCGCCGAAATACGCCTGCGGGCTTCTTCATTTAAAGGATTTTCCCGGCCGAGAGCCGAATATAGGGTACAGCGGCCGAGCAGCACATCGGGCGCACCCTTTGTTACGGTTATAAATTCTGTTCCGTTTTTGAGCGTAACGCTCATAAGCTTGCGCTTTGATTCGAACGGCAGTTCCGAGACTCTTACATAGTCTATTTCCAGTCTCGATTTGTTAAGCCCGGACGCTTCTGCGGCCTTAACGAGCGCGATTTCCGTAGGGTCTCCTATATATGCGTCTTTGTCTTGAACACAGTCCGTACAGAGAGCCGCAAACTTTAAAATCTCGCGCCTGTGCTCGTTATTGCTTTCGAGGGTTTTAAAACCGTCGGTAACCCGTTCGACCGTCATTTTGTTTTGTGTCAAAGTGCCTGTTTTATCGGAGCAGATTACAGTGGCCTGTCCAAGCGTTTCGACAGCCGGCAGTTTTCTTATGACAGCGTTGTGCCCGGCCATTTTCTGAACGCCGATAGCCAGCATAACCGTGACTATTGCAGGCAGTCCCTCCGGTATGGCCGCAACTGCAAGACTTACGGATGTCATGAACATATCAAACGGAGGAATACTTCTTAAAACTCCGGCAACAAAAATAATACCGCATATGCAAAGCGCGATTATACCGAGTATTTTTCCGGTATGGGCCAGTTTTTTTTGCAGCGGAGTATCCGGGGTTTCGCTCTGCATGATACCTGCGGCAATTTTCCCGACCTCGGTTCTCATACCCGTTCCCGTGACGACTGCCGTTGCGCGTCCGTAACTGATGCTTGTGCCGGAAAACACAATGTTTTTTCTGTCGCCGAGAGCGGAGGTTTCGGGCACAACCGTGTCAGCATCTTTTTCCGTCGGGACGGACTCTCCTGTCAGTGCGGATTCCTCGGCCATAAGGTTATGGCTTGTTATAAGTCTTGCGTCCGCGGGAACATAGCAGCCCGCTTCAAGCAGTATGATATCGCCGGGAACGATGAGCTCGGCGTCTAAGACGGAAACGGTTCCGTTTCTCAGCGCCTTTGCGGACGGAGCCGACAGTTTTTTCAGCGCTTCGAGAGCCTTTTCCGCCTTGCTCTCCTGAACAAGGCCCAAAACTGCGTTAAGCGTAACTATCGCGAGTATAATCACGGCATCGATGTAGTCATTGTCGCCGTGTATATGCGATATAAAAAGCGATATCGCAGCCGCCGCGAGCAGCACGATAATCATAAAATCGTTCATCTGAGCGAAAAACCTTGCTATAAGCGGCGCTTTTTTTTTGTCTTCAAGCTTATTTTTTCCGTAAGTATCGAGCCTTTCCGCGACTTGACCGTCGTTAAGCCCGATATCGGCGTTTGAGTTCAATTGCCTGATAACCGTCTCTTTACGTTGCTCGTGTGCGTTCATGAATATCTCCCCTTGTAAAATGCTTCCCGGTAAAACGAGTTTCTGACCAAGGCAGAGTCCTCGTTCTGCAAGGCTTTACTAATATATATTTTGATAACCGGAAAATATGACAAGCTATGGGAGAGTATTGAAATACAGCCGCTCGAGCATAAGCGGGATGCGCGCGTTTGATTCTTGAAACGCGAGCCGCGTTATGCTACACTCATGCTCATGAACGAGGGAGGTTTTTATGAAAAATATACTCAGACTTGTAGCCGTAATAGCGGCGGTATATCTCATAAACTATGTTGCTCTGAATGTTTTGAGGTTTGGGACAATCGGGCTTATTGCCGTGTATGTTGTGATCGGTCTCGCGCTTGTCTGTTTTTTCCGTTCAACATTTCTTACTATCATAGCCAATTCTCATTTTACGCGAAAACGCATGGATAAAGCCGAGAAATATTTCGAGATGGCATATAAAACAGACCCGAACAATGCAAGAGCTTGCTCGAACTACGCGATTTTGCTTATACGCGCCGGCAAAGGCGAAGAAGCGATTGAGGTAATAAAAAGAGGGCTGGGTAACAAACCTCAGCCGATAATCGAAAAAAGCCTGATGCTTTCTCTCGGAAGCGCGTATTGGGCTATGAAAGATCTTGACTCCTCGATAAGAACATTTGAAGAAATGAGAAGCAAATACAGTGATGTAAACTCAACGGCACTCGCAACTCTCGGCTTTGTATATCATCTCAACGGAAACGACGAAAAAGCGCTAGAAGTGACGAAACTGGCTCTCGAAAAGGGTCCCATGCATGCATCGGCATGGGACAATATGGGCCAGATCAATTACAAAAAAGGTAATATTGTCGCAGCTAAAGAAGCTTTTTTAAAGGCGGTCGAGTATAACCCGCGCCTTGCGGACAGTCACTACTATCTCGGAGAAATCGCCGAGGCTGAGGGCGAAACGGAAGCCGCAAAGCTTTACTTTGAGAACGCGGACGAAAGAGGGGTTATATCGCTCAATACCGTGACTCAGGAAATGATAGACGCAAAACTGGCGAAGTACAGAGCTTCGTCCGTCGAGTGATGTAATCAGGTAACCACCGGTTAAATCACTTTTGACTGATACTCGGCTGATTTAATCCGCGCATACTCGTCCTAAGCGGTCGTCATACGGCCTTTGTGCGGATCGGGATGCTTGCGGTTGTACCTTGCGGGCGCAACCGTTCGATTAAATCAGCACTTACTTGGCTCACTCGGGCCGTATTTATTGCCTGTCACGGCTTATTATTACTCTGCTGATTATAAACGGCAGGGAAATCAGCGCGGCTGCGCAAAATACTGCGGCTGTCGTTTTTATGCCTGCGTTCTGTCCTAAAAACAAGTTCTCGATAAACGATGCGGCGAAATCAAAGAATGATCTGACAGGTCCGGGTGCGTTCGAGAAAAACTCTCTGACTGAGCCGATGCCCGAGGCAATATTGTCCGTCGGTATCTTAAAAGCGAAATCTCCGCAAACAGAGTTCCCCGCGGCGTAGCGGCCCAAGGCGGCATTGCCTGCTGCTGCGTAACCGGCCGCGACATTTCCGAACGAGAATAAACCCGCCGCGACATTTCCGAACGAGGCAAGCAGTCCCAAGCCTATGTTTCCGAGGGTGAATATGCCCGCGCTTATATTGCCGACTGATATTATACCTGCGCTCAGGTTCCCAAAAGCAACGACACCGCAGGAAAGATTACCGAAGGCAAAAACGCCTCTTGCCCTGCTGCCGACAGCGAAAAACCCTTTTGCAGCCGGCACATGTATGCGTTCGTATTCCATAGTCCCCAAGCGTACGCCGTTTCTGCGGTATTTTGTCTTTATTATATGATAAAGAGGAAGCCCCATTACATTAAAACTCGATTTATATTCCTTAAAGGGGCGGTCGGATCTTCCGCAATGGTTTTCATATAATTCCCGGGCGATTTCATCGGGTTCGCCCATGCGCTCCATAATCTGCTCCGGGTACTCTCCCCTGTCAAAAGCTTCGTTTATTTCCGCCCTCAAATCTTTTTTGACACGCATGCGCTCCTGCCAAGGAAGGCACGAGCGGGTAACGATATCGTTAATATAGCTATTAATTTTCATTTTCGGCCTCCATTATTTTAACTATTGTCAGAGTCAGATGTTTCCACTGCATATAGCTCTCGTTCAGGAATAAAAGTCCTTTCTCCGTGACGGTGTAATATTTTTTGGGTCTTACCCCTGCCGGGCTTTGTTCCCAGCGCGTTTGCATCAGCCCGTCTTCTTCAAGCCTGTACAGTATCGGATAAATTGTGCCTTCCTTGACGCTCAGAGTCTCCTGCCCCCGCCTGTTCAGTTCGGAAACAAGCTCGTAGCCGTACATCTCCTTTTTTGACAGCAGCTTGAGTATAAGCAGCTCAAGTATGCCTTTTTTGAATTGTTTCATAATATTATCGTTCATGTAACACCTCTAAACGGTGCAGATTTTCTCGCCTTAATATATAACACACAATACTTTGCATTACATAGTATATTGTATAACAAATACAAATCTTTGTCAACCGCTACGCAAAAAAGCCCCGCAGACTTTAGCCGCCGGGCTTTTTTTGCAAAACTTACAATAAACAGGGCTGGCAGGATTTGAACCTACGAAATGCCAGAGTCAAAGTCTGGTGCCTTACCGCTTGGCGACAGCCCTAAAATAACGTTTTGATATAAAAATACGAAACGCATTATAACACGATAAAAGCGAAATGTCAATCGTCACATTTAAGCGATACCGAGCCGAATTCTGCAAGTTTAATTGTCGCCTCAATACATACTTCGACATTTGCTTGTTTTCATTTTTTTGATTCAGCCTATTTTTTTACAAAAACACTTATCAGCGGTTTGTATAATGAATTCAGCAAGTCAATAATACAAAGCGGAAAGCTGAAACATGTGAGGAAATGTCATGGTTATATACGCTGATGTTATATTCGCGATAAATTTCTTTATGGATGCTTTCATACTTTGGATATCGGCAAGGCTGCTCAACCTTCGGGTGCGCGTACTGAGGGTTATTCTTTCGTCTGCCGCGGGAGCGCTTATTTACACATTGCTGCTGTGTTATAACGCAGGGATTAACAACTTTTTGCTTTCGGAGCTTTTGATTGCCCTAAACGTCGCTCTGTGTTTTTTACCGAAAACGGCGGCAGAATTTGCGGGAAGGCTGGCGATTGTCAATATAAGCTCGTTCGCGGTCGGAGGGATATGTGTTGTACTGCTGAGTTTTACGGGAACAGAGGCCTTCGCCGGAACGATTAAACTCAATACGGGCAATTATACTTTAAAATTGCTGATTTTTTCTTGCGCTATTTCATATATAGCAATAAAGCTGTTTATGGCAAAACTGCATTCGCGGGTTATATCGAAGCAAATGCATTATGCTCTCGATATTTATATCGGCGGGAAGACCGCTAAGGCATACGCGCTCGTGGACACGGGATGCACGCTGAAAGAACCGGTCACGGGCTTACCCGTAATCGTCGCGGATATTTCCGTTTTAAAACCGCTTTTGCCGGAAGGCTTTGAAAACGAATACTTGGGAAAAGAAGTAAGATTTGAGCATTTGATGAATATAGAAGGTACGATTTTTGAAAACAGACTCAGGCTGATACCTTATAACGGACTGGGAACGAAAAACGGACTGCTTTTGGGAATAAGGCCCGATAAAGTCGAGTTAAAAGACGAAAAGCAGAGCTTTTGCGTTACGGACACTGTTGTGGGGATATACTGTGGGAAGCTGTCCGAAAACGGATATTATCAAGCGCTTGTCAGTCCGGAGCTGCTGTTGGAATCCCGGATCTGCGAGCCTAAAGAGACTAAGGTAAACACTGATTAAATCACTTTGGACGGATACTCGGCTGATTTAATCCGTGCATCCTCGTCCGCAACGGCCGTTATACGGCCTTTGTGCGGAGCGGGATGCTTGCGGTTGTCCCTTGCGGGCGCAACCGTTCGATTAAATCAGCACTTACAAGGTGTTTTTAAGGCCGAGACGGTATTGATCCACCGATTATGAGTTAAAAACCAGTATTGCACCGTTTCCACATACTTTTATACGAGGTGAACAATAATGAAGGTATTGTTAAGAAAACTTACCGGGTTATTCAAAAGGATTAAACTGATATTCACAAAGGATGACAATACCGTCTATTACATAGGCGGAAGCGAAGTTTTGCCGCCGCCGCTGAGCGCGGCTGATGAGGCGAAGCTTTTGTCCGAGCTTGGGAACGGAAGCGATTCCAACGCCAAGTCCGTATTGATAGAGCGCAACCTTCGGCTTGTTGTATACATAGCGAGAAAGTTTGAAAATACGGGCATTAACGTTGAAGACCTTATTTCTATCGGCACAATCGGTCTTATCAAGTCTGTAAATACTTTTAAAACCGAGAAAAAAATCAAGCTCGCGACCTATGCTTCGCGCTGTATAGAAAACGAAATATTAATGTATCTGAGAAGAAATTCACGGACAAAGGCGGAAATATCTATAGACGAGCCTTTAAATGTCGACTGGGAGGGAAACGAACTTTTGCTTTCCGATGTGCTCGGAACGGATAACGATGTTATTTACAGGGGCATTGAAGAGGAGGTTGACAAGGCGCTTTTGGGGAAGGCGCTCGAAAAGCTTTCGAAGCGCGAAAAAAGTATAGTCGAGCTTCGTTTCGGGCTAAACAATTTCGGACGCGAAAAAACCCAAAAAGAGGTCGCCGACCTGCTTGGGATCTCGCAGTCGTACATATCCAGGCTTGAAAAGAAAATAATCGTCAGGCTCAGGAAAGAAATAAACAGAATGGCATAAGCGAGCTTAAAGCAAAGCCCGGGAGGGCTTTACGGCGCTTTTATCTTCCGTATGCCAAAACATTACATATATTGTTGCAAAAACAAATATGCCCCTGCTCTTGACTGCGGTTTTGCAAACCATTATTATGGATTTACGGTACGAATTATGGATAAAACGGTACAAGGGGGAAATTATGATACTTATTAAAAACGCTTATATTAAGACTATTTCAAACGGTGATATTCACGATGGCTGCATACTTATCGATGGCGGCAAAATAAAAGAAGTTGCGGCAAAAATCGCTGCGCCCGAAGGTGCGGAGATTATCGACGCCGAAGGGAAACTCGTTACCCCGGGTCTTATCGATGCTCACTGCCACGTCGGGCTTTTCGGCGAGGGCATACGCTGGGAGGGTGCAGACGGGAACGAGATATCCGATCCCGTGACACCGCAGCTCAGAGCTATAGACTCGATAAATCCCATGGAAGAGGCGTTTGAAAACGGCTTAAAGGGCGGGGTAACAACCGTCGGAACAGGCCCGGGCAGCGCAAATGTTATCGGCGGAACGTTTGCGGCCATAAAGCTTAAAGGCAAGAGAATAGACGATATGCTGTTAAAGGCAGAGTTTGCGATGAAAATTGCGTTCGGCGAAAATCCGAAAAATTGTTACGGGCAAAAAGGCAAGGCGCCTTTGACGAGGATGTCTGTCGCCGCGATTTTAAGAGAGCAGCTTTTCAAGGCAAAACGTTATGCCGAAGACCTAGACGACTATGAAAAGTCAACGAAGGAAGACAAAAAAAGACCGGCGTTTGATATGAAGATGGAAGCGCTTGTACCCGTTATGAGAAAGCAGATACCTCTTAAGGCGCATTGTCACAGAGCGGACGACATTTTTACGGCAATAAGAATCTCCAAAGAGTTCGGACTCGAAATTACGCTTGATCACTGCACGGAGGGTCATTTGATTGTCGAGGAGCTTGTTAAGGAAGGTAAGCCCGTATTGCTGGGGCCAACATTCGGGTCAAAATCCAAACCGGAAGTTAAGAACAAGAGCTTCGAAACCTTGAAGTCGCTCACAGACGCGGGGCTGAAGGTTGCGATTATAACCGATGCTCCGGTTATCCCGATCGACGCGCTTTCGTTCTGTGCCGGGCTTGCGGTAAAAGCCGGGGTAAACGAGCAAAAAGCATGGGAATGTATTACGATAAACCCTGCGCAAATCATGGGGGTTTCGGACAGGGTCGGAAGCATTGAGCCGGGCAAGGACGCGGATATAGTAATATTCGACGGAAACCCTCTCAAGGACATAAGCTGCAAAGTCGTCTGCACGATAGTGGACGGTGAAATCGCGTATAAAGCATAGATAAAACAGCGGCTCTAAGCCCGCATAAAGCAATTTATACAAATACGGACACAAAAAAGGCAGAGCTCAGTCTCTGCCTTTTTCCGAATAGGAGGAATGAATCGAGGGAGTGTGATTCATAAGCAATTTCACTTGCTTATTCATATGTACGTCCAATGCAGCAAAAAGTTCCAAATTTTTGCGGGACTTATGAAGCTTTATTTGAGCGCATTTGTACGGCCCCGGCGCATCCGCGTCTCGGTGAGGGAACAACTTCGCCATAAAACAAATTGTACTCTACTTAGAAGTGTTGAAAATTGCGCACGAAACCCACTTTAGTGGGTTGAGCGAGCGGCGCTCTCCATTGAAAAATGGTGTTTTTCATTTTCAATGGAAAGCCGCAAGGCGATTTTTCAACATGCCCTACTTGTAAATTAATTGCCGGTTTGGTATAATTACCGTGAAAAACCATGAATATATGAAGTTCAGGTAAATCCACAATAAAACTGCCTTATAAGTGCAGCCTGCAAATCTTATAATGCACCGGAGCCTGAGATTATGGAAAAAGCGGCGACAGGCAAATCCCAACGGAGCGGCGTTAATGAGCAAAATTGCTTTAACAAGACGTGTAAAAATTGCGATATTTATGGTAACGGTCGTTGCGGCCGTTGCCCTTTTGGCTTATATAATCATTTCCGGCAATTTGCTCGGCGCATCGAGTAATACATACGGAATGCGCGAAACTGAGATAAGGTTTAAATACGACTTCCAAAGTTGCGCGGATTTCGGGAGCGGCACTTCCGGCGCTTTTTACTCGACAAAGGACGGCATGAAGTATATCGGGGCGGACGGAAGCGAACTGATGAGCCATACCTATACGCTGATTTCGCCTGTTTTCGTTCATGAGGGGGATTACGGCGCAGTGTACGAGCACAAGGGCAAAACGCTGTACGTTTACGACAAAAACGGACTGCTTTATAACAAGACCTTTGACGGCGGAATACTTGCGGTTTCGATGAATGCAAGGGGTTATACGGGCATAATTACACAGGCCGGGGAGTTTTACGACATTTATGTTTACAACGACAAAGGAATAGCTCTTAAAAAGTACATATACCGCGAAAGCCCGTTCCCCATATCCGTTGACGTTTCAGACGACGGAAGGATACTTGCGGTTGCGTTTCTGGATTTCGGCGGCGTTGACATAACATCTAAGACCATACTCATTTATATAAACCAGTCAGAATATATTAATTATGCGGACGGCATATTCGGCTCTATAAACGGGAACAGCGGCCAATATCTCGGAATGATAAAATTTATGAACGGGAACAACCTGCTTGCGGTTTCCGATGCGGAAATCGCGCTTTACAATACCACGGGCAGCTGCGAGAAAAAATGGAGTTACAGTCTCGGAAACAAGCTCTCCGCAATTTCTTTCATAGGAACGAACGGTTTTGCGGTTGCACTGGGGAAGCCGTTTATAAATAAAACTGCCGAGGCAGAGAACAGTGTCTTTTTCTATGACCTCACGCTTAAAAAGACGGGCGAGTATTTGTGCGGCGGCGAAATTCTGGGCCTATCCTCCGGTTACGGCTCCGTGCTGATAGAAGAAAGCAAGAAAATTACCGCTGTGACAAAAGAAGGAAAAGAACTCTGGAGTTTTAACACAACTCAGGACATAAAGAGCGCACAATTCATTGATAACACATCAACGGTGCTTATCAGCTCGGGTAACGAAGCCGTTATATATAAACTCGCAAAAACTGCGGTCACCACGGAGGCTCCGGAATGAATATACTTGATCTTGCGGCGGTCGCCGTTATAGTGCTATGCATACTGTATTTTTCCTACAAGGGGCTTGTACTTGCGGTTTTTGACGCTGTTTCGATTTTTGCGGCCTATTTTTTGGCTAATGCCTTGTCCCCGAAGCTGACGGAGGCTATAAGAAACAGGCCGGAGATATTCGACTGGATAAAGGCGGCGATATCAAAGACTTTGGGTCTCGAAAACCTGTTAAGCGCGGCAACGAAATCGGCGGAAACAAATGTGATAACATCTTTGAACATCCCCGATTTTTTAAAGGACGCATTGCTGAAAAACAACAACGCCGAGATATACAAGCTTTTAAACGCCGATACGCTTGCGGACTATGTTTCCGGTTTTCTCGCAAACATGCTCATAGGCGCTCTATCTCTTGTTGTCTTACTCTTGCTTGTTTTTATCGCGATGAAGATTATCGGGGTTATACTGGACATTGCTTCTAAACTCCCGGTAATAAACAGTTTGAACAAAATCGGCGGAGCGCTGTTAGGCGCGGGCATCGGCGTATTCATAGTTTGCGCCCTGCTTGCGGTTGCTTCGGTTTTGCTGACATCCGGCAAGTATTCGGACATAATAACTCTTATAGAAAGCTCGGCGGTCGCCAAATATTTCTATGAGCATAATTTCATAATAAACGCGCTTTCGGGCATTATTCGATAGAAAGTGTTTGAATAATCAACGGCGCGGGTCATTTTCTTTTGGACACCTGCAAAAATCGTTTTTCAGGCATACCGCAGGCGTATAAATCCGTATTTCGGAAGGAGATAAAATGGAGAAGTTAATCAGAGCATATTGTGAAACAGCGGTAAGAAGCGGAATTAACATCGGGAAAGGTCAAACTCTTGTAATAACCTGCCCCGTAGAATGCGCTTATGTGGCGAGGATGCTGACGGAAGAGGCTTATAAAGCCGGAGCCGGCGAAGTTATCATGAGATGGGTAGACGAAAAAATTTCGCGAGAAACGTTTTTGCATGCCGATATTTCAAAGCTCGAAAAATATCCTGAATGGGAAAAAATGAAAATGGACAGGCTTTCTGCGGAAGGCGCCGCTTTTATGTCGATTTCTTCGGCCGACCCCGAAATAAACAAGGGCGTTGAGTCGGCAAAGCTCAAGGCATGGGCAAAAGCCGTGTCGGAAGGCTTGAAGGTCTACAGAAAGAGAACCATGGCGAACGAAAACCAGTGGTGCGTAATCTCCGTGCCTTCAGACGCATGGGCGAAAAAAGTTTTTCCGAACGAGCCGACTGTTGAAAAGGCAAAAGAAAAGCTTTGGGAATCCATACTTTTTTCTTCGCGCATAAAGGAAACGGGTTCGGCCGAGAACTGGAAAAAACATCAGGATTTACTCGCTGAAAGAGCCGAAAAGCTCAATGAACTGAATTTCGATTACCTGCACTATACAAACAGCCTGGGCACAGACCTCAAGGTAACGCTGCCTGAGAACCATGTCTGGATGGGCGGAAGCGACGTTTCGAAAAGCGGCGTGGTTTTCAGTCCGAACATTCCGACGGAAGAACTTTTCACCGCTCCGAAGCGCGACGGAGTTGACGGGGTTGTATACAGCTCGAAGCCGCTTGTTTATAACGGCAACCTTATAGAAGATTTTGCGGTTTGGTTCAAAAAAGGCAAGGTAACAAAGTTTACTGCAAAGAGAAACGAAGAAACGCTCGGAGAGCTTATAAACGGCTTTAAAAATGCCGACTATCTCGGTGAGGTTGCGCTTGTTCCGTTTGACTCTCCGATTTCGCAGTCGGGCATACTTTTCTATAACACGCTTTACGATGAAAACGCTTCCTGTCATTTTGCTTTTGGAGCGGCATATCCCGAATGCGTTAAAGATACGCACGGACTGAGCGATAGAGAGCTCACAAAGCTGGGACTTAACTGCAGCGACGCTCACAGCGATTTCATGATCGGAACCGCCGATTTGAGCATTGTCGGATACAAAAAAGACGGAACTTCGGTAAAAGTATTTGAAAACGGAAATTTTGCGTTGTAAAAGCAACAACGTTATAAAAAACAGAAAGTGTTGAAAATTGCGATGGCAAACAATGCGCTCGATATGTGGAAACCTCCGGTTTCAGTGTGCCCTCAGTATGACTTTGCCGCTCGCGCCGGTTTTTTCTTGAGATTTTAAGTAAGTCAGCTCTTACTCAGTCCGGTCGCCTTAAACTTAAATAACGTACTTGCGTTTATATTACTGCGGAAGTAAATAAATATGGAAAATTCTTTCGCGCCGGCAGTCGATTATTTTCAGACTTATAGGAGATGTTATGATTAAGCCTGAAACCAGGTAAAGCTTAGAAAAGCGGGGGATAAAAATGCCGAGTATAAATATGAGGTCAAAGGCGCACACCGTAAAGGGTCAGGGTGTCGGCTCATGTTATGACGAACAAGTCGGAATGCTTAAACGCAGGCTCAGCGAAGAGTTTACGATAACTGAAAATAAGTTCGGCAAATGTGACATTACTCATTACCATACGGTTAATTTTGGTTTTTGTATAGAAAAGTTTCTGCTGGGCAAAAAAAACGTTTCGGTATGCTTTGTGCATTTTTTGCCCGAGACGGTAGACAAGAGCATTAAGCTTCCTTGGATAGCAAGGATACCGTTTTATTGGTATTTAAAAAAGTTTTATAACAGCATGGACTATCTTGTCGCCGTAAACCCTGTGACAATAAGGAAGATACAGGAGGTGGGCATAACAAAGCCTAATTTGACGTATATACCGAACTTTGTTTCCGAGCGTAATTTCTACCCCATCGATGCCGACAGGAAAAAAGAGATACGCAGACGTTTTGATATACCGGACAACGCTTTTGTCGCGCTCGGAGTCGGACAACTTCAAACAAGGAAAGGTGTATTCGACTTTTTTGAGATCGCAAGAAGAATGCCGCATGTGCATTTCGTTTGGGCGGGCGGCTTCTCGTTCGGGAAGATTACCGACGGTTATGAGGAGATTCAAAAGGTGGTCGAAGATCATCCGAGCAATCTGACCTTCCTCGGCATAGTTGACCGTGAGGAAATGAACGATATTCACAACATGAGCGACCTGATGTTTCTTCCTTCGTTTGATGAGCTGTTCCCGATGTCTGTGCTTGAAGCTCTGGCGTGCAAAAAGCCCGTTTTACTCAGGGACATAGAGGTTTATCGCGAGATTTATACCGATAAGTATCTTAAAGGCAGCAGTGTTGATGAGTTCTGCGCTATAATCGATTCGCTGGCAAACGATAAGGAGCTTTATGCCGAGTGGGTTGAAAAGTCGTGGGAATGCCATGAACGTTACAACGAAGAAAGCATATCATATATGTGGAGGAATCTGTACAACTGTGCCTATAAAAGAATTGCCTGCGAAAACGCGGTAGTTTCGGAAGGGAATTAAAATGCCGTCGTTTATCAAAAAGAATTGGCTATCATTGTTGACGGTTGCGTTGACGGCGATTTTGCTTTTCGCCGCACTTACAATGAAAAACGGCCTTGGGACTCTTGTCAATGCGGTTAAACACGCGAATTTGATATGGTTTTTCCTTGGCTTTGTCTTGATATTCATGTACTGGCTTTTGGACGCTGTAGCGCTCCATATGCTGACAGTCGTAAGAAAAAGGGATTGCAGCTTTATCAGAACGTTTGTGACGGCAATGCTTGGGCTTTTGTACAGCGCGATAACCCCGTTTGCGACGGGCGGTCAACCCGTGCAAATTTATGAAATGAGCAAAAACGGGATAAAGCCGGGCGTTGCCGGAGCGGTTATCGCGGTCAAATCGCTTGTTTACCAGGTGGCGATGCTGGCATACGCTCTGTCGTGCGCGATATTCGTTTGGAAGCTGTTTGATTCTCAAATACCGCATTTTGAGCTGTATATGATTTTCGGGATAGTTTGCAATGCTATATTTATAACAGTCATATTAGCAGTATGCCTGAGCAAAAAAATAACGCTGCGTATCGCTGCGGCGATGATTTTTTTGTTCTCAAAGTTGAGGTTAGTTAAGAATTACGAAAAGTCGCTTAAAAAAACATATAAACAGATCAAGCTGTTCAATGCGTCGATGGCAACGGCTATGAAGAGCAAGAGAGTGTCGTTTTTGTGCCTTGTCGTGACCATAATTCAACTGACTGCTCTTTTTTCTGTACCGTACACAATATACAGAGCCTTTCATTTCAGTGAGGTAACGTTGTTTTATATTGTTTCGGCAAACGCCATAATATCGATGATAACGGCATTTATACCGATGCCGGGAGGCTCAGGGGCCGCGGAGGGGAGCTTCTATCTCTTTTTCAAGATATTTTTCCCCGCCTCGCTTTTATTGCCGGTCGTAGTGATATGGAGAGCGGTT
Source organism: Eubacteriales bacterium (assembly GCA_031550435.1). Lineage (GTDB taxonomy): Bacteria > Bacillota > Clostridia > Lachnospirales > WRAX01 > JAVBOO01. The sequence continues at coordinate 104,029 of JAVBOO010000026.1, read as the reverse complement.
ACTTACTTCTCCTGTATAATATTCGGCTGTTTTGTCGCCATGGCGGATTCTATAGTTACGCCGCTTTTGCAAAAGGCGAAGAAGTAAAGAGGATTACTGCAACTCACACAGCGTTCTTATAACATATGAGCTTAGTATATACCCTGCCGTCGGCGGTACGAATGATGTACTGCCGATGGTTTTTCTTTTCGGTTTCATCAGGCTTGCCCCGCCCTGATCTTCGCCTTCCGCCCTGACGGCGCACTCCTTCGAGTAGCATACCGTAAGTCTGCGTATTCCTCGCTTCTTGAGTTCGGAACGCATGACTTTTGCCAGAGGACATACAGAGGTCTTGTATATATCGCTCAGCTCGAGCATCTCGGGATGAAGCTTGTTGCCCGTGCCCATGCTGCTGACTATCGCTATGCCGTTGTTAACGCAGTATTCGGCAAGATCCAGCTTTGCGGTAACGGTGTCTATGGCGTCAATGACAAAGTCGCAGCCCTCTGTCAGCGCGGGTATTCTTGATTTTTCAATAAATTCCGTAAAAATAGTGACTTCGCAGTATGGGTTGATTTTCGAGATTATTTCCTTCAGTACTTCGGTTTTATAACGCCCGACGCTGTCAAGATTCGCCTGAATCTGTCTGTTTATATTGCTCTTGACCGTAACATCGCAGTCACAGAGCGCAAGCTTGCCTATGCCGCTTCTGGCAAGCGAAACGGCAGCATGAGATCCGACTCCGCCGAGTCCGCACACGAGAACTTTTTTTTCGGATAAACTCTCGAGTGCTTCCGCGCCGATACAAAGGGCGGTACGGGTAAACACCTCGGAGTAGTATGTTTCTTTTTCTGTCATATTATACCTCTGTTCGGTCTGTATTTGTGGGATGTTGCAAAACCGCCGTAAAAATATTTTTTGTCGTTCCGTACAGTGAAATGGTTATTGTCAATGCATAACAGCCTAATTCCGCCGATTTTAGGGGCTTATGTCCAATAATAAACGTGTTGCGAGAAATTTTTACCGGCATGACCACGCCTTGATTTATATAATCGACTGTGCTAGTATTCATAATACCTGATAAAGCGACTTAATGCAAAGCTTCAGTCGTATTGGTAAAAATTTGTAAAAAGCGTTTGCGAAACATATCCCCGCATAGCGGAGATTAGTCGCAGCCTTGCACTGTCAGGGTATGGCCGGCTATGCGGAACAACTTATATAAAGGAGAAAACTATGGCTAAAATAATCGAAACCGCAGATTTTGAAACAGAAGTGCTTAAATGCACAACACCCGTTCTTGTAGACTTTTATGCCGATTGGTGCGGCCCTTGCAAAATGCTTGCTCCGATTATCGAGGAGATAGGCTCTGAGCACGGAGAAAAGTTTAAGCTTGTGAAAATAAACGTTGACAACAACAAGGACCTGTCAAAGTCATATAACGTCAGAAGCATACCCAACATGATTTTCTTTAAAAACGGAGAGGTAGCGGATAACGTAGTCGGAGTTATAGACAAAGACGAAATTGTTAAAAAGCTCGAAGCTTTACTGTAGAAAACGGGGTCAAATGACTTTATAACTTCCTCGATAATATACGAACGGCTAAAATAAAACAAGAAGAGACATCTTGAAAAACAGGTGTTTCTTCTTGTTTTTTAGTGAACTCGCTAAATTGGCAAATAAGGGCATGTTGAAAAATCGCCTCGCGGCTCTCCATTGAAAATGGAAAAACACCATTTTCCAATGGAGAGCGTCGCGCGCTCAACCCACTAAAGTGGGTTTCGTGCGCAATTTTCAACACTTCCAATAAACTTGATTATTTCGGCTCATTTCAAGCATAACTCTAACACTGTGAAAAAGAATGCCTAATTCTTTTTGGCAATGAGCAGCGTAATCTCTCTGAGCAGTTTACACGCTATCGCGGTTGAAACGCCGCTCGTATCATAATGTGGTGCCAGCTCCACAATGTCGGTTGCGACTACGTTTAGCCCTTTCATGGACAGTATCGCGTTCATAAGCTCTTTAAACGTTACACCGCCGCCCTCGGTCGTTCCCGTTCCGCACATTACCGACGGGTCGAGAACATCCAAGTCAAGCGTAAAGTATACAGGTCTGTTTCCGATTTTTTCGATTGCCATGTCGAGCCCCGTAAAATCGTGCTTGTTCAGGAAGGTATGACCGCTATCTGCCCAGTAAAACTCTTCGCGGCCTCCGCTGCGTATTCCGAACTGGAATATTCTGTCGTCCCCGATTTCGTCCCATATTTTTCTTATAACCGTCGCGTGGGAAAGAGGCATCCCGAGAAAATCCTCGCGCAAATCCGTGTGAGCGTCAAAATGGATAACACAGATGTCCGGATACTTCTTGTGAACGGCCTTAAAAGCGGGAAGCGTCACAAGGTGTTCTCCGCCTATCATAAACGGTTTTTTACCGGACTGAACGATTTTATCGATATTTTCTTCTATCATATCAAGAGACTTTTCAACCATTCCGAACGGCAGGTTTAAATCTCCCATATCATGAATTTTATGATCCAAAAGGTCTCTATCTTGATAAGGGCTGTATGTCTCAAGTCCGACAGATTCAATGCGCATAACCTGCGGCGCGAACCTTGTACCCGGCCTGAAAGTAACCGTTCCGTCAAACGGAGCGCCGATTATAACAACCTCGGAATCTTCAAAGTCATCGTATGTCCCAACAAATTTGGGATTCAAAAAAGCGTCGTACATAAAACTCTCCTCAAATAAAGTAAGTGTCGGCAAAGCAGGTTTTAGCAGGCCGAATTCTAACCCGCGGTTAATAAATAACGTTCGCATGAATATCTCGGCGGGTTTGCCATCGTGGGCATGTTGAAAAATCGCCTTGCGGCTTTCCATTGAAAATGAAAAAACACCATTTTTCAATGGAGAGCGCCGCTCGCTCAACCCACTAAAGTGGGTTTCGTGCGCAATTTTCAACACTTCCATATGTGTCAATACGAGCCCGATATATCCGCGCAAACCCGGACAAGCTCAGGTTCGGGCTCGACAGAAACGATACGGCAGCCCTGTTCGAGATAGAAGTTAAAAATCGTGACTATATCGTCTGTTATGACCTCACCGGGTATAATCAGCGGTATTCCCGGAGGGTAGATCATTACGGACTCTCCGCAAATTTGACCGACTGCGTCGTCTATTTTCATTGTTATTTTCGGGCTGTAGTATGCGTCTCTAGGGAGAGCGCGGGTTTTAGGCCTATTGAAAATATATTTAATGTCCTGCTTGAAAACAGGCTGAGTACCGTAGAAGCGCTTACTCAAATCGGCAAAGGCATCAACGAGTTTTTCGATGGTCTGCTCAGTGTCGCCGACACCGACAACCGCGAGCACCACATATGTTTCGCCAAGCTCCAGCTGGATATTGTAGTCGCGCTTCATAATATCGTATGCTTCAAAGCCGCTGAGTCCCAGTTCGTTAACTTTGACGACGATTTTTGTTTCATCGACATCGAAGACACCTTCGCCGTTTATAAACGTTTCATCGAACACCTGTATACCCGGTATGTTTTGAAGGCGCTGAATCGCGTCTCTGCAAAGCTTAAGCATTTCCTCGTACAGCTCCTCGCCGTGCACCGCAAGGTGAGAGCGTGTTATATCAAGGCTCGACATAAGCAGATAAGACGCGCTCGTAGTCTGCATTAGGTTTATGGTATCGCGCACCTTGTTTTTGTCAATGAGGCCTTTGTTATAAAGCAAAACGGAGCTTTGAGTAAGCGAACCCGCCGTCTTGTGCATACTGATGGTTGTGAGGTCGGCTCCGAGTTCTGCCGCTGATTCCGGCAAATCATAGTGAAAACTCAAATGCGCTCCGTGCGCTTGGTCGACTATAACGGGAACGCCCTTTCTGTGTGACAGCTGTATTATCCTGCGAAGGTCGCACGCAACGCCGAAATATGTCGGGTTGATGATAAACAGCGCCTTGGCATCCGGATTTTGGTCTAGCGCCTCTAAAACAGTCTCATAGGTCACACCGTTTGAAATACCGAAATCGGCATCGATTTCAGGCTCGATAAACACGGGTATCGCTCCGCAGAGTATTACGGCGTTTATCGCCGATTTATGAACGTTTCTGGGCATTATTATTCTGTCTTTCGGGCCGCAAAGGCTCATTATCATAGCCTGTACGCCGAAGGTCGAACCGTTTACGAGCAGAAAAGCATCGTCGCAGCCGTAGGCATCCGCCATCAAGTATGCCGCATCCTGAATAATTCCGCCCGGGTCGGTCAGTATGTCGAGCTCTATAGTAGAGTTCGCGTCAAAAGCTATCGTTGTTTCCCCGAAGACCTTGCCTACGGGAGTGTTCGGGTTTTTCTTGTGCCCGGGCACATCAAAATGTGTTATGCCCTCGTCCCTATACTTTTGGAGGGCCGAGTAAATGGGCGTTTGGCTGTGCATATCCTTGTTCACTGAGTCACCTTCTCATCGGTGTAATAATTTAGGTAAACACTGATTAAATCACTTTGGACGGATACTCGGCTGATTTAATCCGTGCATCATCGTCCTAAGCGGCCGTTATACGGCCTTTGTGCGGAGCGGGATGCTCGCGGTTGTCCCTTGCGGGCGCAACCGTTCGATTAAATCAGCACTTACTTAGAAACCGAACTTTGTAATTTTATCAAACATGTCCTTGTTTGCGTTGATTTTGGCATCTGAGCCTATTGTACACTTGACCTCGGTTTCCAGACAGCCGGAAAATATCCCTGCTATTTTTCTGATATCTTCCGCGACGCATGACAGTATCTCATCGCGCTCTTTTTGGATATCCTCGGGCGTTTTGCCCGCAAAATAGCGTTTTACTGCTGTTCCGTGCGCAGCAAAGGGCTTAAGCGGCTTATCCTTTTGATTGACGGTTCCGATAATATATTTTTTCATATCGTCTTCGTTAAGTTCAAGGCCGGCCATATTTTCAGGAGCGCGTTTGTAAACACCGTAGCTCTCGGCAAGTCTCGGATCTCTGTAAGAAGACAGGCGTATTGCTCCGTTTTGAGTTATCCTCGCTCCGTAGCCGTAAGCTCCGCCCTTTGCCCTCAGCTCGCTCATAAGATAGTCGTCCTCGGTTATCCTCGAGAATACGTCCATAGCTCCGCTGTAACTATCATGCTTCGTCCTGTAATTATATGCCGCGGCGTTGTACTGAACTTGCGAAGATGTTATGAACGCTTCGTTTACGGGTTCTTTTAAAAGGCTGCGTTTTACGGGGTCAATCACAGTGCCGGTTAAAGCATCGGTGAAGCGCTCAAGCTCATCAAGCGCGGCTTTAAACATGTTTTTCTCGCAGGCAAGAGTCAGAACAAGAGATGATCTGCCGAACATCAGGCCGTACATTTCATTCAGCCCCGCTTTCAGCTTTTCAAAATCTCTGTCAAAATTAACATAAACGCTGTTTATATACTCGTAAAAAGCGATTCCGCTTAATCTGTCGTATACATTCAGGCCTTCGAAAAGATGTGCCCCGGATTTTACCGAAGCGAATACGTCTCCGCCGTTTTGTATCATCTGCTCCAGCTTGAGTTTAATTTCGGCTAGCACTTCTTTTATCCTGCGCTTATCATCGAATGATGTTTCCTTAAACAACTCGGCAGCGATTTCGAATATCTTGGGCATGTTACCCTCGAGAGCCTTCGTGTCGTAACCGAACATGATTTTATAGCCGCCGTCTCCGGTGTTTTCGCTCATATAACTGTGTAAAAAGCCGCCGAGATTGGTATTGATCTCGTTTGACATATCGGCGTAGGAATGTTTTTTTGTGTCGAGTTTACTCACAAGCAAATGAGTGAGAGCGGCAAGCCCCAGTTTTTCATCCGGGACAACGTTCGTATCGAACAAGATCGACGAGTAAACAATCCCGTTTGTCGCAAGCTCCGAGTACAAAAGCTTTACACCGCTTATCTCATGCACCGCAAGCGGGATGTTTTCAGAGCTCTTGCTTATATCTTTCAGTTCAACCCTCGGAATCTTGGCAAGATCCTCTTTGCTGTCGCTTCGGTTTTGGAACTCGCGCAAAGTTTTAAACTCATCGGCGATTTTTTGAAGCTCTCCGTGAGACAGGCTTTCTTTAAAAGCTTTGAGTTCCTTTTTGAGTTTCTCTTCTTTAGCTTCGTTTATTCCCGTTTTCGGCCTCGCGGTTACGAATACGGCATGGTTGTTATCCAGCAGGTGTTTTTGTATCAGCTGTTCGATTATGCCGTCATTGAGCTTGGCGCGCATGTTTTTGATAGCATCGAGCCGGACATACATGTCAAGAGGATTTTTATCGTAGCGCAGCAGCGCGAGCATTTCCGTGTTGTAAAAATGGCCGGCCGAGAATCTTCCGTCTTGCTCCCTGTAAGCAAATTCGGCTTTATTCAGGCAAGCGTTTGCCAGGGTTTTATCAATGCCGTTTTCAACTATGTCCTTGAGCGTTGCGTTGATAATTTCTCTGAGCTTAACTGCGCTGTGTGCCGAATTTTGTACAGTTATGTTAAGGTAGGGCTGAAGCTGATGGTCGTTAAAAAACGCGCTGACATCCTCCCCGATTTCTGCCGCGAGCAAAGCGCGCTTTAGAGGTGAAGCGTCATATTCCATAAGCATCGAACTTATAAGCTTTAAATACGCGCATGTATACGAATCTGTTACCGTTCCCGCAACATAGCCTGCAACCAGTATGTTTTTTCCGTCTTCCTCGCATTCAAGCACGGGGTAATTAAGCTCGCACACCTTCGGTTCGTCAAACGGTTTTTGTATCGCGACGCTGCCGTCCACCTCTTTTTTTTCAAAGGCGGAGAGATATTCCTCGTCCAAGATCTTTAACGCGGGGTCAATATTGAGGTCGCCGTAAAAAAACACTATCGAATTTGAAGGATGGTAATAATTTCTGTGGAAATCCAAATAATTCTCGTAGGACAAGGACGGAATAAATTCCGGATCGCCTCCGCTGTTAAACCTGTTGCAGTTATCAGGAAAAAGGGCTTGGTTTATCTTGCCGTCCAAGTAGTCGAGAGGGTCGGACAAAGCGCCTTTCATCTCGCTGTATACGATACCGTTTATCTTTAGCTCGGAATCAATGTTTTCAAGCTCGTAGTGCCAGCCCTCCTGCATGAAACTTTGCTTTCTTTCGTAAATTTTGGGGAAGAATACCGAGTCGAGATATACCCTCATCAAATTTAGGTATTCGGTGTGGTTGTAAGTCGCTATGGGATACATAGTCTTGTCCTGATACGTACCGGCATTGAGGTAAGTAACGAGAGAACCCTTCATCAGCTCGTTAAACGGGTCTTTTACAGGATAGTTTTTTGAGCCGGAAAGTACACTGTGCTCCATAATGTGCGGAAGGCCGGTGTCGTCATGAGGAGGAGTCTTGAACGTTATACTGAAAACCTTGTCAATGTCGCTGTTCTGTAAATAAACAATCTGCGCTCCGGTTTTGATATGCTCATACCAATAACCGACGGATTTCGCGTCGGGGAGCTTTCTTCTTTCGATCAGTTTGTAGCTTTCATTCATTTTCCGGTCACCGCCTATAGTATAATCAATTCACCTACTGCCGTTCTGTTCGCCAAATGAAGGCCAAACGCCTCATTGACCGCAAAACGGTTTGAAGCCAGTATATTCTTAACCGTTTCGTAAGCAAGAGCGGGCCTGTTGTTCTCTTCGGACAAATGTCCGAGGATAACATGTTTTGTGCGTTCGGATATAGCCCCTGTCAGCGCGAGGCCGCAGTTTTTGTTTGAGAGATGTCCCCTGTCGCCGAGTATTCTCTTTTTAAGCGGCCAGGAGTAGCTCCCGTTTATAACCATGTCCTCGTCGTGATTGCTTTCAAGTAATATTATATCCGAATCGGAAATATTATCCCTTATATCGTCGGTCATGCAGCCGATATCCGTTGCGACAGACACTTTTGTTTTACCGGAACTTATAGTGAAGCCCATCGGCTCGGCAGCGTCGTGCGGTATAGAAAAAGGGTGAACGCATATGTCGTTTAACACAAGGTTCTCCTCGGTATATACATAGCGTTTGTTTTTCGGCGCGATTCTTCCGAGATATTTGTCGCGCTCCATGCCCTCCCATGTTCCCGGAGAAGCGTAAACGGGAATATCGAATCTTCTCGACAGTACTCCGACACCCATAACGTGGTCGCTGTGCTCATGGGTCACAAATATGGCATGGATATCAATACCAGTGGTCTTAATCGCGTTTAATCTGGCTTCGATTTTCACGCCCGAGAGGCCGGCATCAATCAAAATATTCGTTGCTCCTGTTGAGAGATAAATGCAGTTCCCGTTCGAACCGCTTGCTACCGGGCAAAACTTTAAACTCATATGTAATCTTCTCTTTCGTATCCGATATCAATTTTAATAAGCGCCGAATTAACGGTATTCAACATTATGAGCGCCGTCGGCGTCGTTTGAGACCGTTTTTGGCTTAAACGACTACAGTTCTTGGGTTACTCCGCGATTATCATAAAGAAAACCCGGCCGCAGGTGCGCGGCCGGCAGTTTATTCTTCTTTTCTTTGTATGCAGGCTCCGACGGCCTTCAGTTTGGCTTCGATATGCTCGTAGCCCCTGTCAATCAGCTGTACATTGCTGATAACGGTGTCGCCTTCAGCGGCAAGGCCGGCAAGAACAAGCGAAACTCCGGCGCGCAAGTCGATAGAAGTTACTCTCGCGCCGGTTAGGTTAACTCCGTCAACCGTCGCAGTGTGACCGTTAACGCTGATATTTGCGCCGAATCTTATAAGCTCGTTTACATATTGAAAACGGTTGTCAAAAACCGTGTCGGTAACTGTGCTGACACCCTTAACGGTTGAAAGCAGCGTACACATCTGCGGCTGCAAATCCGTCGGGAAACCGGGATAAGCGGCCGCCTTAACGTTTACGGGGCTCAGAGGCTCGTTTGCTTCAACCCTCAGCGTGCTTTCTTCTTCGGTTACCCTACAGCCCATTTCCCTCAGCTTGGCGGTAACCGATTCCATATGCTTTGGTATAACGTCTTTTACACACAAATCACCCCTGGTTATAGCCGAGGCGATCATATAGGTTCCCGCTTCTATCTGGTCGGGTATTATCGTGTATTCGCAGCCGTGCAGAGATTCAACGCCGGTGATTCGTATAATATCGGTGCCCGCGCCTCTTATCTTTGCTCCGAGCATGTTTAAAAAGTTAGCGGTATCGACAATATGAGGTTCCCTTGCCGCGTTTTCGATAGTCGTAATGCCCTTGGCATATACAGCCGCAAGCATAATATTGATTGTCGCTCCGACCGAAGCTATATCAAGATAAATATTCGCCCCGACAAGCTTGTCGGCATAGGCCTTGACCATGCCGTGCTCAATAACGACTTTTGCGCCGAGGGCTTCGAAACCTTTTATATGCAGGTCTATCGGGCGCGAACCGAAGTTGCAGCCGCCGGGCAGATCAACCTCCGCTCTTTTAAACCTTCCGAGCAGCGCACCCAAAAGATAATATGACGCGCGGATCTTTCTTACTGACTCGAAGTCGGCTCTGTAATTTGTTAAATCTGTAGCGTCGATCTTCATAGTGTCCTTGTACAGCATTTCGCATTTCACGCCGAGCTTTGTCAGCGCATCGACAAGGAACGAGATGTCTTCTATATCGGGAAGATTATCTATAATGCAAGAATCGTTACAGCATACCGCCGCCGCAATTATCGGTAGTGCCGCGTTCTTTGAACCGGAAACAAATATCTCTCCGCTGAGACGTTTTCCTCCCGAAATGACAATGTGCTCCATGTTTCCCTCCATGACTGCAGCCGCGAACGAAAATCGCGGACCAAAAATTATTCCCTGTCGCATAAGTACGTTACGTTCGGTGTGTCTCACGAAAGCTCATTTAAACAACACGTCTTCATATCGGTACTACATTTTATCGGAACAGTATAACATTATTTTTCATAACAATAAAGAGAATTATTTCTTTTTTACTTTTACCTTATACTTCAAATCATCCGCTTTTTTCAGCCTTTTTTCTTCGGCATCTTTCTCGGATTTTCGGTATTCCTTAACAACGGCTTCCAAGACCACGTAAACGACAAAGACTATCGCCAGCACCAGCAGGCCTGCAGTCGTCGATAAAAACTCGAAAACCCTGCCCATAAACGGTATAACAAGAATTTTCTTGCCTTCGATATGGTCGGGGGTTATCGGCGGATCGTCAACGTTGTTTGCGTCGCCTCTCGTAGTAATCTCGCTTCTGTCCTCTGAGATATTCACTATTCTGTGAGTAACAAAAACTTTATTCTGATATCTATCGGGAATATAGGTGATAACGTCTCCGACCTCAAGCTTTTTTATATCGGCATCAACGACCACAATCAAATCTCCGGGGTTAATTGCCGGAGTCATACTGCCCGTAATAACGGTCAGTATTTTGAAGCCGGCGATTTCCATTCTTTTGTTAACGCGGTTTTGATAGGCCATGTAAGCAAAAAGACATACAACCAGAAACAAGAATACCGTCAGCGCTACGGAAAATACATTCCTTACCGTAACTTTTCTGCTGCCGGGGGCTTTTGTTTCTATGACGACAGGCTTGCCGTATTCTTCTCCCGGGGCGTTTGATCCGTCAATAGTGACGTTTGGGTCACTTTCGGCAATATTATCGCGTACTTCGTCCGCGTTTTTCCCGTGTTTATCCATACTCATCCCTCTTTATATCAGGCACCTGGAAAGTGCAGGCATTACCTGTTTTTTCCTAGACATGACTCCTGTTAAGAAAAACGGTTCCGAGCTTACGTTTGTTCCAAACGCTCGCCAGATCAGATCCCTGTCGTCGCCCGCATGAAGGAAAGTTGTTCCTTCTTTAATTATTTCGGTTACCATAAACAGCAGCACATCAAAACGTTCTTTAACCAACAGCTTGTCCATATGCTCCTGAATGGAAGCGGTATCGATAGTATCGGCCTGCCAGCATGTTATTTGGCCTACGCCGATTTTCCGGCCGCCCATGCCATATTCCTTGAAATCTTGGAAAAATACCTGTTGAGGCGTAAGCCCTTTCAGCTTATCGCTCAAGCTTCTGAACATGCGCTCTCCCAGTTCCGGAGCGTCGGTTTCCGAAATATCGGCGAGCCAGTACGCGATGCGTTTGTCCTTTTCTGTGCAGGTCGGGGAACGAAAAGCGACGGTATCGGAAAGTATGGCGGCAAGCATGAGCTTGGCCATAGCCGGTTCGGGAACCAGTTTATTTTCGGAATACATGGACGCGATGATCGTTGTCGTACTGCCGACCGGCTCATTTCTAAAAAACATCGGCATACCGGTCTGAACGTCTCCGAGTCTGTGGTGATCTATTATCTCGCGGATTTCGGCTTGTTCAAGTCCGGCGACAGATTGGCTTTTTTCGTTGTGGTCGACGAGTATAACACGCTTTCGCGCGTGATTTATCAAGTGTATGCGTGAGATTGTACCGACAACCCTGTTTTCTTCGTTGAGTATGGGGTACGAGCGGAAACGTGACGTAAGCAGCGTTTTTGTAACATCATCCGTATAGTCGCCCGTTTTAAAGGTAACAAGGTTTTTTCTGGCGCATATATGCCCGACGGGCACGGATTGAGAACTGAGGCGCGCAGCCTTATACATATCGTAAGGCGTAGCGATTACACGGCAGACTCCGTTTGTCTGCTTCGCGTTATGCGCCTGACAGAGTATTACGCAATCCGCGGGCGAAGCCGCGGCAAGGTTTTCGATACCGTCGCGCCATTGAGCGATGACAACGCCCTTCATCCTGCGCAGGTCCTCGTTTGTCTGAGCCAGCTGAATATCTCCCGAAACGGCGCCTTCCGTACCGCACAAAAACCTTCCGGAAAGCAGGTCGCAGAGGTTGCGCGTGCCGGAAACAAAGCCGGAGTGGTCAAATACGCCTCTCAAAGTTGCGTTTGCGATGTCCCCGGCCGTACAAATGCCCAAGAGCCTTCCTTCGTCATCCGTAACAGGCACCGACATTACTCCGTTTGTGCTCATTATCTCCCAAACACGGCGTATCGGGGTGTCTTCCGATACGCAGGGGGGCATATCAAAAACGATATCGGTCAGCTGAGTTTTTGCCGACGTTAAAAGCGGGGGCAGCTCAAAACCGAAGCTTTGCAGTACATACATGGTTTCGGGGCCGATATTGCCGAGCCTGACGGCGCAAGCATCCGTTTCCCCGAGCTTTTGCTTTAAGTTCGCATAAGAAATTGCCGCTACAATAGAGTCGGTATCGGGATTCAAATGTCCAAAAATATAAAGCTTACCCATAGCCTACCTCCCGTTAAAATTTTCTACAGCGGCTTGCTCATACCGGAAAGCGGCGAAAAATCTGTACGAGGTGAAGGGTTTTCCGTGTACGGCAAACAATTTGTTCCATTGCAGTAAGTGTTGAAAATTGCGCGCAAAACCCGGTTTTCGTGGTTGAGCAAGCTTCGCTTGGACGGTTTTGAATTTAATTGACTATATAATATCAAAGTGTGTCGGCTGCGTCAAGAAAATACCGTCAGACAGCGGAGCGCTCAAGCCTGCTCGGGGAGCTGCGGCAAAAAAGGCTGCATCAAACGATAGTCATATCGGATGATACAGCCTTAGTCTTGAATGTTAATCGGGCTTACGTGTTACTTTATAGCTTCTTCTACGGTAACATACTTGTATCCGAGATCACGAGCGACAGCTTCGTAAGTGATTTCTCCGCAGGCTACGTTTACGCCGAGCTTTAAAGCATTGTTCTCTAGTACAGCCTTTTTTACGCCTTTGTTGGCAATTTCAACGCCGTAAGGAATAGTTACGTTTGTAAGAGCGATCGTCGATGTACGCGGAACAGCTCCGGGCATGTTGGCAACAGAGTAGTGAACCACACCGTGCTTAACATAAGTAGGTTCCGAGTGAGTTGTAACGTGGTCGCAGGTAGAAATACATCCGCCTTGGTCAATAGCAACGTCAACGATTACCGAACCGGGCTTCATAGCTTTTACCATGTCTTCGGAGACAAGCTTCGGAGCCTTTGCGCCGGGGATAAGAACAGCGCCTATAACAAGGTCGGCGTTCTTTACCGATTCGGCAATATTAAACGGATTTGACATAAGCGTTGTTACTTCGTGTCCGAATATATCGTCAAGCTCTCTGAGTCTGTCAGCGCTTAAATCTATGATTGTTACGTTAGCGCCGAGACCGACGGCCATTTTAGCTGCGTTCTTTCCGACAACGCCGCCGCCGACAACAACAACATTTGCTCTCGGTGTTCCGGGAACGCCGCCAAGGAGCATGCCTTTACCGCCGTGGGGTTTTTCAAGGAACTGAGCGCCGATTTGGGTAGCCATACGTCCGGCAACTTCGCTCATAGGAGTGAGAAGGGGAAGAGTACGTCCGACCTGAACGGTTTCGTAAGCGATAGCGATAATACCCGACTCTTTGAGGGCCTTTGTGAGCTCCGGTTCGGGCGCAAGGTGGAGATAGGTGTAGAGAACGAGATCTTTGCGGAAGTATTGATATTCGCAAGCGATCGGCTCTTTTACTTTAATAATCATATCAACACTTTCCCAAACTTCTTTCGCGCTGTTCAGGATAGTTGCGCCGGCGCCGATATAGTCCTCGTTTGTAAAACCGCTGCCGAGGCCGGCGTTTGTTTCAACAAATACGTCGTGGCCGTTGTTTTTGAAAGATAGAACGCCTGCGGGTGTAATACCTACGCGGTTTTCGTTGTTCTTGATTTCTTTTGGAATACCGATTCTCATTTTTTTACCCCTTTTAAAATTAAAATATATCGCTGTAATTATAAAGCTGTGTTGCCAAATTTTCAACATAAATTATCAAAAGTCGGGCGAAATTTTGCTGCGGTTTTACAGCGCAAGGGAAAGCCCTGCCGGGCGTGTCAAACACGGGGCTCGCCGGGCTCCTTCGGAGTCTTTTTCATGTTTGCACCACACTCATAATTCGCATAATATCATGCTGGCGTCGTCAAGTCTGTACTTGTCGAGCTCGCTGCCGGAAATTTTGCAGAACCTGCTTTCAAGCGAGTTCACTATTATGTCGGTAGTTGCTTGGCCGCACATGTCGGAAAGCATTCCCGACATATGGGTATAAAATTCCTCGGGGTTGTTTTTGTATCCGTTGTCGGCAAGCCCGTCGGTATAGATCAAAAGCAGGTCGCCGCTGTTGAATTTATGATTCCTGTATTCATAAGTGGTGTTTTCCATCATGCCTATGGGCATGCCCGAGCACTCGAGCTCTCTTACCGCTCCGGTTGCCGAATCCACATAAAAAGGCTGAGGCTGACCGGCGTTTGCATAGTAAATCATTTTTTTCTTTGTATCGATGAGGACATAAAAAACACAGACAAACAGAGGCAGCTCTGAATTTTCGAACAGTTTGCAAAGCTCGTTGTTCATATGGTACAGAACCTGTGCGGGGTTCGTGTATTTCGGTACGAGGGATTTTGTCATCAAATTGAGCATGGCTGTTAAAAGCGCCGCCGATATCCCGTGGCCGGAGACGTCTCCGATTATAACCGAAACCAAATCCTTGTCTATACTGATAATGTCAAAAAAGTCTCCGCCGATTTCTATGGCCGGCATATATTTCGACACAATTTTTGTATTATTTTGCCTTATGGATAAGTCGCGTATGAGTGAACGCTGTACCATTTTGCCCATTTTCAGCTGAGTTTCCAGAAGTTCGTTTTTTTCCTTAAGCTCTTTGTACCTGTTTTGAAGCTCGTTACGCAAATTGTTTATTCTTATAAGAGACTTAACCTTAGAATCAAGCACCCTTATATTGAGGGACAGGGGAACATAGTCGTCCGCTCCCGATGCGAGCGCGCGGGTAACGGCATTTGCGTCGTCTCTTTCGCTGTACATTAATATAGGAATTTCCTTGATGTTTTGGATTTTTCTGAGCAGCTTGCATACATCGAAGCCGCTGTCTCTTTTTAAGGCGCATGAGATAAGTATCAGGTCGGGTATCAAGATTTCCATATGTATATAAAGATTTTTGCTCTCCGTAAACGTAACCACGTCATAGCCGACGCTTACGAAAAATTCGGAGAGCAATCTCGACGTTTCGATATTGGATTCGATAATCAGTATCTTATGCATCAAAACACACCTTTTTGCAAAACTTGACTTCGTTGCCCTTAACGTTGAACATCAGGGAATCGGTAAGCGTGCAAGCAAGTTTTACCCCTCTGCCGTGCTCGGACATATCGTCTCCTTCGCCGAACAGCAAGGCCTTGTGGTTAAAGCCTATGCCGTCGTCCCGGATAGTGGAATATATCGTGTTGTCCTTAATTTCTATTGATATGTACACTTCTTTTGAACAATCAAGCGAATTACCGTGAATTATGGCATTAAAAATAAGCTCGGAGAAAATGAGCTTTATTTCGTTAAGTCCGCCGCAGCTGAGACCGGGCAGGTTTTCGGACACAAAGCTCAATATTCCGTCAAGAGTGTCCTTGCCGGCTTGCATATCACTGGTGAAAGTCTTTTCAACGTAAAGAGAATTCATGTCATCACCCGTACCCGGTAATATCGCCTTACGCCTGTCCGATCAAGTCCCGCGGTTAATCCCGGAGTTGTTCTCGGCTTTGCCCATATGTAATCTTGCTGTTGGCCGTCAGACTAAGCGGTATTACAAAAGTCCGAAAAGCGGCATCAGCCGAACTTGACTTCTTTGTGAGCTTTTTCCATAAACAGGCTTATCGTGCCGTCGTCTCCGTTAGTTATTTCGGCACTATCCATCAAAGCTTTAATCATGAGTATGCTCATATCCTCTTCGTCGCTAACGGGCAGGCTTTCAAAATTCGATACAAGGTCGATACGAAGATTGACACCGTTCACTGTAAATATAATCTTAAACATTGCGTGAATTCCGGGGGAGGCGCGTTTTATCAGATATGCGCAGCCCTCCGATACGGCGGCTTTAACATCTTCGATTTCGTCGGTATCGAATTTCATCCTGTTGGCAATAGTAGATGCAGTCAGCCTTGCCGCCGAAACATACGCGGGATTTATAGGCAAACTCAGTTCGATATTTTCGCTGTTTCTGCTGTCTTTATGTTTTTTAGTCATCGGAATCATCGCCTTCGATTATAAAAACCTTGTCCAGGTTTGTGATTTTGAACAGTTTGAACGAGTTTTGCTTCATATTAACGAGATAGATATGTCCGCCGTAGTCTTTTACCTTTTTTAAAACGGTTACGAGAGCGCCGAGTCCGGTCGAGTCGATATACTCGAGGTTTTTGCAATCAAGCCGCAAATCGGATTGATTTTTGGCTATAAGCCCCAAGAGAGCGTCTTTGAACTCAGCCGACTTAAAGATGTCTATCTCGCCTGCCAGCTCGACCTCCCAACGGTTATTTTCTTTGCTGAACTCTTGTTTTATTATAAAGTCCATAGTGACCCCCGGTAAAAATATATTTTAACAATCTCGGTTTTTTGCCGTATGAGTATTATATGACGTACATTCCTCTTACAGTCACATTTCCGCATTTTCGGCAAAAAACCGCTCCAACGTCGGTTATCTCGGCGCAGGCGGGATTTGTGCAAACATTGGCTGAGGGGAAGCCGCAAAACGAACAAAACGCTTCCCCTCCCAGCCGTTCTCCGCACATAATGCAGTTATGAGTTTCATATGCTTTTTCACCGGGCACAACGATTACTCCCGATGTTATTTCTGAAGAACAGTTTTCGCAAAAAGAGGAGTAACTCGCGGGCTTTTGGCATTCCGGACACAATATGTCCGAAGAAAACCCGAACTCAGACAAGAAACTTAAGTCGGATTTTTCAAGACATTTCGAGTCGGCAGCCGCAAAATCCAATCTTGCCTTTGCGGCGGCTTTTGAGACCCCAAACAGCAGCGATACCCGCAAAATATTTTCTTCGCTTACTTCGAAATCTTTGCATACTTGCTTTACAAGGTTTACAGGCATTAGCAGGTTTCGTGCAAAGCAATTGGCTTCGCGTTCTTTTCTTGTGTAGTCTGCGCTTTTGTCGGCTTCAAATGAGTCCTCGAAGTGTTCCATATAATAGTGCCCGAGTTCATGTGCGCATGTAAATCTGATTGCCCCGTCGCTCAAATTATAGTTTAAATAAATGATAAAATTGTTTTGATTCTTGACAGAAGCGCCCATCAGACTTCCCAGAACGGAGGCTACATCCTCCGTTGAACAACCCCATAGCTTTGCTGTTTCCGAGTAAGTGCTTATACGCAGATTGCTGCCGATTATCCCGCTTGCGTTTAAATCCACGGGGATTTTACGGCATTCCGAGTTTCTTAAGACATTTATTGCTGTTTCCGCTGCTTTTGCATAGTCCGCAAAGGTATATCCCATGCTACTTTTTCCCTTTGCGCTGAGCCTTTGTTTCCCAATCAAAGTCTTCAAACGAGATTTTCAGCAGGTTATACATCTTTTTGAACTGAACATCCGACATCTTACCCGCATTCCTCTGTATAATAATAAATTCGGGGTTGTCCCTGTCGTTACCGGGGTTTTCAACGATGTCAAACATTGATTGTATACTGGTGTCTAAAATTTCCGAAAGCGAAATTATTGCGGTAATACTCGGCTCCGTTCTGCCGCATTCCCAGCTTGCTACAGTTTGTTGTGTCACCTCCAGTTTTGCCGCCAGTTCGGTCTGCGTTATATTCTTAATTTCGCGCAGTTGTTTAAGCCGTGCGCCGAAAAGCGCGGGCAGCTTCTTTTGTTCCATAATTAGCACTCCCTAAATAATATTTATATGCTAATTGTCCGGTTAAATAATTTTTATATGTATAATTGGACAATAGATATCCTATGATATTCTTCTTAATTATACAACATTCGGGAGTTTTTGTCTAGTTTTATTTATCCGAGGTGAATAAAATTTCACGCATGACGGCGGCGAAGGGATTGCTCAAGAACGGCGCAAAACGAGTATTCTGCCTTTCCCGCTGCATAAAAATTGGAAAACTTTCACTAATTAGTGGTGTAAAACCCGAACTTTTCGAAGTGAAAAAAACCGCCCGCTCCGTGAGGAGCGGGCGGTTGAGCGCTAGCCTAACTTACTTCTGTATAGATTTCAAACGCAGCCTAGTTTGTTACTTTTACTGCGATAAACTGTGTAAGAACCGTGTCGTAAGGTGTTGTAACCTTAACGGTGATTGTAACCGTACCTGCCTTAAGACCCTTAACGAGTCCGTTCTGGTCAACAGTTGCAACAGCCGGGTTCGACGAAATCCAAACTATTTGGTTCGGAGCGTCCGCAAGATCGCCTTCGGGAACCGAGTTGACTGTGAGCTGAACAGTTGCGCCGCGTTTAAGGTTAACCATACCTACTTTGTTGAGTTTGATTTCCGTAACTTCAATCCATTTCGGAAGGAAGAACGAATATTCTTTTTCAACTTCGCCGTGTACAAGCTTAATTACAATGTCTTGGTCGTAAGTTGTTCTGCCGAACGGTTCAAATGTAAAGTCAACAGCACTTCCTTCTACAACCGCTTCATGAGCGAGAGGAGCAAAAGGTCCCTCGTTAATCGAATACAGAAGATCGAATTCCATTCCTTCGGGTATGTCGCCGTAAATGAACTCTGCCCCTGCGGTTCCGTTGTCTCCGGAGAAGCCGGCAAGCGTTACGCAGTGAACAGTAACAGGAGCGTATACTTCGTCAAAGTTCTTGAATGTGTCGCGATCGTAAACAAAACAGTATTCAATATCGTACTTCGTCGTGTTTGCGGGCATAGTACAGGTTACAACGCCGACCTGAGATGTTGCGCTGCCGGTTGTGTTTACTTCCGCCACTATGTTTCCGTCTACGTCAATCAGGTATGCCATGCTGTCCATCAAGTATTCGCCTTCGAATGTGACGGTGAATTCTGTTTCTCCGCCTGCCGCGTCGATTTCGTTAGGCACAGCGTAAGCATTCTGTACATCCTGGAGGTAATCATCGGTTTCAACGTCACAGACGAACGGATTTCCGGATGTAGGTGTTCCAGCGGTTACGTTAAGTATATAAGTGTGACCGGAAGCGAATACATAGTCATCGCCCAAAGCGCTGATAAGTCCGCTGTAGCCGGGCTGGAATGTTCCGATGCACCAGTCAAATATGCCTGCGGGTACAAATATTTCCTGAGCGCCGTTTACTACGTATATCGTAGCCGGTGAACTCATGAAATCTTCGGGTATAAAGTACTCTATATCGACAAACGCTACGTTATCGGGAGCCGCGCAGATTGTTGCGTCCTTATCCAGAAGGAGAGCAACGCCGACACCGGAACCGAACGGGTCGCCTACGTTGAGTACTATTCTCGCGTAGCCGCTTCCGAGGTTGGGGCCTGTTGCGGGGAATGTTACCTTGAAGTCGATCGTCGTATCCGTTACAACGATATCGGTTATTGCTGCAGCGCCGGGAACTGTAACCGCTACGGGGCTAAAGAACTTAAAGCCTTCTTTTGCCGTAAGGCTTACGTCAGCCGCGTATACCGTTTCGTAATCGAATACTTCTACATCGGGCGTCCATTCGATTGTGCCGGTATAAGCTTCGGTCTCGGCGATTATGTCCTGAGGAGCCGCTCCGCCTGCCGGTTTAGCGATAGGAACGGTAACCGCGTTGACAGGCATAACTCCGTCAATCTTAACGGTTATCGTCGAATAGTGCGTAACGATAAACTCGTATTCGTGGCCTGCCTCGAATGTATAATTGTCGAATATCTTAGCTGAGTAGAATGATCCTCCGTCGCGGTTTGCAACGAACAGGTCGTATACTCCGCCCGGAACATAAGCGATTTCGCTTGAGTTCCAGACAACTGAGTTTGTATTGATGTTGCAGTCCTCGGGTATGAAGAACTGATATGCCGCGTATAAGCTCGAGCCGTTAGCGGTAGCGGTGGGATCCATAAGCATCTGGTAGCCTGAGCCGTCGCCCCAAGGGTCGCCGATTGTCAGGGTTATCTTAGCGCCGTCTTCGGGGTTAAAGTTACCCTTGACGATTACTCTTGCGCTTAAGGGATACCATACGTTTCCGCCGTCGGCGCTTGCTTTAATCGTGTATTTCGCGTCGAACTGAGCTGTGTTTTCGGGGAATACCATTTCGGCCGACTGCTGTGTTGCCGTTCCCGTAGTGTAAACCGTTGCCCAGCTGTCGGCAACAAGTTCGTTGTTAAGGAACGCGCCGATCAAAATGTTATCGTTTAATCCCGCACCGGTAACATCAATTTCAGAGGTTCCGCCTGCCGGGGTAAATTCGTTGGGGGTTGCTGTTAAAGAGGTAATCTGATAATCAAGCTCCGTAACGGTTACAACTCCTGGGGTAACATCGACAAAATATGTCTTGCCGCCAAGGAATTCAACGTTGTCGCCCGTGTCGACTACCGATAATCCCCAGAACCAGTGAGCGTTGAATATAAGCCAGTCGTACATGCCCGCGGGAACGACTCTCTGAGCGGTTCCGTTTAAGACAAACACTCCGAGCGGGTCATCGATTGCGCCTTCGGGAAGGTCATAGGTATAATCGGCGAGGTCTACCGTTCCGCCGCCGTCCAGTATTTCGGTAAGCTCATAGTACGGGTCGAACAGCATGGCCGCGCCTGAGCCGTCGCCGGACATGTTATCTACCTGAAGAACTATCGTAGCTTCGCCCTCATAAACGGGAGCGGGAGCAGTTTCGGGGAATGTTACGGTGAATGTTGCTTCCGTTTCCGTAACAACAAGGTCTTCGACAGTCTGACCCGGAACGGTTACATCCATGTCAGAGGCGAAAGTGAAATAAAGTTTCGGGTTTAGGGTAACGTTTGCCGTGTAAACGGTATTTCCGGCAAAACGATTTACAACAGCGGGAGACCAAACAATGGTTCCTCTGTATCCCGTTCCGCTTACAGCGGTTTGAGCCGCAACGTTAAGTACGGGAGCAGCTATACTAACGTCTGCCGCGGTTAGTTCCACTGTTTCCGGAGGCACGATTCCGTCCGTCAGGAAGAAGTCGAACAGCGTGTTGTAGGTATCGACCTGAACCATAGCCAACAGGTGAGCCGTTCCCTCGCCGACGTAAATGTTCAGCCCGCCCGCAAGGTTTGCTGCTACACCGGTCAAAGAGGTTATGTCGATCCAATCATAGGTTTCCGTAGAATCGGACACGTAATGTCCGACAATGGGCTGCTCTTCGTAGTCCTGAGCGAACACCCAAATTATCGGGTCATAGGGGTCGGTGTAGCAGTCATAAGCTATACCGTATTTGCTTGAGAAATTAGCGGTAGTTACTTCATTGCCGGTACGTGTTCCGTCCAAGTTGATTTCAACGATATTCGTGCCCCAGTCGCATACCCACAGGGTTTCGGTATCGGGAGCATAGCTAAGTCCTCTCGCGTTAACAGGAGAAGTGATTGTTCCTACGCGGGTCTTTGCTTCAAAATCGCATATGCTGATAGTTGTGTTTGCCGAGCCGATGTAGAAGTACTCGCCGTCATAGGTTATTGACCTTATGCCGGTAACGCCGGGTATGGAAAACTCTTCGATAAACGTTCCGTCCATCTCGTATTTCTCGAAAAACTGAGCGCCTGCCCAGTATCCTATGTAGATATATTCTCCGTCTGAGCATACAGCCGGAGCGCCGGCGGGCATATCATATCTTCCGAGTTCATCGCCGAAAACGCCGTTTATCGACGGTTGAACAGCGTTTGCGCCAACTCTGCCAAACGGAGCGGCCGTGATTCCTTCATTGACTTCAGAACCTAGCGCTTCTGAAAATCTGCGAGTTTGGTTAATGTTGATTTCTGTGGAAATTGCAGGTACGTTTTTTTCTTTTTCTGCCGATTCCTGCGTTTGGGTTACCCCGCTTGTCAAGCCGGTCGGCAACTCTGCGGATTTTGCGCTTATCGAGCTCGGTATGAGGCCGAACACCATAACAAGCGTTAAAATCAGCGAAACAACGTTTTTAAAGCTGTTTTTCGTCATTCCCTTTCCTCCTAATACATTATTTTTTCCGGACTCACCTTAGCGAGTGTGCCCGTATGTTGTTATAACAATATACCATATATGGATAAAAATGGCAATACAAAAATGAAGACAAATTCAGTTTTGAAAAAAATAATTTGAGATAAATTTTAAACAATTCTGCGTTAATTATCGTAATCTGTGGATATTTGCCGTATTTTAGGGATTTCTACATGCGATACGACATAAAACATCAAAATTTTACAATTTTATATATATGAATTATGTCGTATTAACTTGCATAACGTGGAAAACGGATGGAATAATCAGAATATACAATATAAATCGTCAACAGCCGGAAGCATTGGAAACACGCGGTTATGTCTACAACGTTTTGGAGTTAAAAGAATATTTCCTGACAATGGAACGGTTGATAAAAACTTCCGGTTAGTGCACTGTTTCACAGGCGCATTTTCCCTGTGTACAGACTATGTATGTTGAGATATAATATATTAGGATAATCTCGATATGTTTTTTAAACGAAGACTTACTTATCGTTTTAAGAAAGCGTTCGGTTTTTCCCGGAGAAAAGCAGGTGAATTAAGTGCGTATTACTCAGAGCAAACTGACCGAAGTCTCGGAAGTCACGGAAATAGTCTGCAATAAATGCGGCAAGAATATAGAAAAAGACAGCTTCGGCTATTTTGAGGAATGCCTTTCCGTTGAAAAGTTGTGGGGATATAAGTCCAAAAGGGACGGAGTTACCCACTCGTTTGACATATGCCAAGACTGCTACGACAGCTTTATCGCCGGATTCAGTATACCTGTCGGTGAGGCGGACAAGAATTGATCGTTCGGCTTAAATACGGTTTTGCGGGCGTATTCTCAAAACCGTGTTTTCGCCGTTTTCGGCGTGATTTTTATACGAAACTGCGGTTTTAAAGCTTTGCCGTTACGCCCGACTGAATCTTTGATTTAAACCGTAACAAATCAGCTGTATAACTGTTCAAAGTCAATTAATCAGTGTTTACCAAGAATTATTTTATGCGGCATTGTTGCGCATTAATGATCTCCCCCGGTTAAACCATGCGGTTTGATCACCCCGTTATACAGGGGAGATTGAGGCGACAAGCTTGCGAATGGTTTAACTTTTGCCTTAATAATATATGAAATAAATCTTTGCCCGGTTTGCTTGCCGACGGTTTGCCAAAACCGTTTTTTTATGCAAAAAAACTATTATTTTAACAAACATGATGTTTGGGCGTTTACAACGCAGAAAATTGTGGTAGAATAACATTGTAATACAATTGTCATAAAACTAATAATAACGCTCAACGGCTTTGCCGGATCTCTGCGGGGGTTCGTGCCGGGCATGCGCCTGATTAAACGGGTTTTAGTAAAAAGCGCAACGCCGAACCATATGCTTGGCGTGATGAAACCTTGCGTTTTCAATACTTTGCTCATTTGTATCTGCAGTTTGCCGGCTTTATTTTGAAATTCCCGGTTTAATCGGAGTTTACAGAGGGATATCGCCCGATTTTTGTAATCACGCGGGCGAGTTTGAGCGGGTGAGGATATTATATGCGCAAACATACCGTATGCAGAATTCTGAATAATGATAAAATTGCCGCGAATATTTTCGATATGACGGTCAGTTTTGATGAGGATATGTCGGACTTTAAAGCCGGGCAGATCGCGAATATATTTACTCCGAACGAGAAAAATCTTCTTCCCAGGCCCATAAGTTTTTGCGAGTTTGACAGGCAAAACAAGACAGTGAGGTTCGTATACCAGGTTGTCGGGGACGGAACCTCTTGTTTTTCGCGTATGCTTTCCGGAGAGACTTTGCGGCTTATCGCACCCATAGGCAACGGCTATAACGTTACAACGAACAAAAAGAAAATAACGCTTGTCGGCGGCGGTGTCGGTATACCTCCGATGCTCGAGCTGGCAAAGTCGGTGCGTCAGAAAAACCCCGATGCCGTTATAGACGTTATACTCGGATTTCGCTCCTCGGATACGATTCTGACCGGCGACTTCGAAAAGATAGGCTTGAATCTTTTTATAACAACGGACGACGGAAGCGTAGGTTTTAAAGGCAATGTCGTCGGATTCATGAAGGAAAGCGGCTACGAAACGGATATAGTTTATGCGTGCGGGCCGAAGGTTATGTTGAAGTTTTTATGGATGTTTTGCGAAGAGAAGAACATTCCATGCTTTGTATCGATGGAAGAGCGAATGGGCTGCGGGTTAGGCGTGTGCGTGGGCTGCGCCCTGCTCGTAAAACCCAGAAGCGGCACGGGCGAAAATTATTACAAAAAGGTATGCAAAGACGGCCCGGTTTTTAACGCGAAGGAAGTGGTTTGGGAATGAGCAATGTCAAACTTTCGGTAAATATAGCGGGTGTCGAGCTAAAAAACCCCGTCGGTACCGCATCGGGAACTTTCGCTTCCGGCAAGGAATATGCCGAGTTTGTCGATTTGAATAAGCTGGGATCCGTAACCGTTAAGGGCGTTTCGGATAGGCCTTGGAATGGGAATCCGACCCCGAGAATCGCCGAGACCTACGGCGGGATGTTAAACAGCATCGGCCTTCAGAACAACGGTGTCGAGGCATTTATCAAAGATGATTTGCAGTTTTTGAAAAAATACGATACAAAGATTATAGTAAACGTTTGCGGACATACCGAAGAAGAATACCTGAATGTTATAAAGGCTCTGAGCGGCACGGAAGTTGATATGCTTGAGCTGAATATTTCCTGCCCGAATTTATCGGCGGGAGGGCTTTCGTTCGGAACGGAAGCGACCTGTGCGGAGAAACTCGTCAGATCCGCTAAAAACTGCGCAAAACAGCCTCTTATCGTCAAACTTTCTCCAAACGTGACAAGCATAGCCGAAATCGCGAAGGCCGTAGAATCGGGCGGAGCAGATGCGGTGTCACTGATAAATTCTGTTATGGGCATGAGAATAGATACTGTCAGGAAAAAACCCATACTTGGAAACAAGGTCGGCGGTTTAAGCGGCCCTGCGATAAAACCCGTTGCCGTAAGAATGGTATACGAGGTCTATAAAGCGGTTAAAATTCCGATTATAGGCATGGGCGGTATAATGGACGGAAACGATGCCGTTGAGTTCATGCTTGCGGGTGCGCGAGCGGTCTCGGTCGGAATGGCGAATTTTCATAACCCGAGGGCAACGGAGCACGTACTCGAAGGTGTTATCGGCTATGCCGAAAAATATGGCATAAACGACATAAACGAACTGGTTGGGGCTGCACATTTATAGATTTTTTATTATAATAATGTATAAGTTTCCGGCATAAAAACGGAAACTTGCTGTATTAAGAATATATGCGGGCTACATAACGGTTTTATTTGAATTCGAATATTATCCATGATATAATTATATCAATATTTTCCAACAGACAACCGGCTCAGGCATAATGCAAATCAGAAGGAGTGAAGGAAGTGTTTCAAAAAGGCGACAAGGTAGTGTATCCGATTCATGGCGCCGGAATTATTGAAGGGTTAGAGCAGAAATTAATAGACGGTCAGGAACAATCTTACTATATATTAAGCTTACCCGTAGGGAACCTGCGTATCAGCGTATCCGTTAAAAACGCGGAAAACTTGGGAATAAGGGAGGTAATGCCGAGCGAACTGCTCATACAGACTATCAGCCAGGTTCAGTTTTTGCCGGTAAAGATGTCGGAAAACTGGAACCAGCGTTACAAAGACAATATTGCCAAAATAAAAACAGGAAGTTTGCTTGAGGTTTGCGAAGTGTTCAGAAACCTTCGTCTGAGAGAAAGAGAGAGAAGTTTGTCCTCGGCCGAGAAAAAAGTACTTTCAACAGCGAAACAGATTATACTGAGCGAAATCATTTTGTCTCATTCTGTGGAGAAGGTGCAGGCGGAAGACATTTTAGAAAAAAGCATACTGTGCTGAATAATTTGGGGGCTACTATGAAGATGATACTAAGGGCGGCGATGGCGTATGTTTTGTCAATTGTGGCGACTACGCTGTTAAGACATTACGAAGCATTAAACGAGTTCTTTATTGAAAATGAATTATTGTCATATGCAATCATTACTGCAGGAGCAATAGTAATATTTTTTACGTTGGCATATCCTTTGGCAAGCATCTTGGAATCATTTATTAAAAGTCTGAACCGAAAGATGAAAGCAGTACCGCCTTCCGAGGTGCTTTCCGGCGCCGTCGGAGCTTTAATCGGCCTTGCAGCTTCGTTTTTTGTTATTAAGGGTATTGGCTATAGTTTTCCGATGCATGAAGCTGTTTCTGCTCTTATTCTTGCATTTGGCGGCTCTGCGGGGTACTCGGTGGCTATATTAAAATTTGAAAATATGGAAATAAAAGGGTTGAGCGATGCGTCGGCAAACATCGGCGGAAGACCGAAAATCCTTGATACAAGCGTGATTATTGACGGAAGAATACTCGATGTAATGAAAATCGGTTTTATTGAAGGCAAAATTATTATACCGACATTTATACTCGAAGAACTGCGTCATATTGCGGACTCGTCCGACGCGCTTAAGCGTAACAGAGGTCGTCTGGGTCTGGATGTCCTGAACAATATAAAAGAAGTAAAAAACACTTTGGTCGAAATAGTCGAGTGGTCGCCTCCGCAGGGTTCTCCTCCACTGGAGGTTGATATAATGCTCTTAAAAATTGCTCAGGAAATAAACGGCTGTGTGCTGACAAACGACTTAAACCTGAACAAGGTTGCGGAGCTTCACAAGGTGCCGGTTCTCAATATTAACGAGTTGTCGAACGCAGTGAAGTCGGTTGTTCTTCCTGGACAGGAAATGACGGTGTTTGTTGTAAAGGAAGGCAAGGAATATAACCAGGGCGTCGCCTATCTGAATGACGGCACGATGATAGTAATCGAGGACGGAAAGAAGTTTATCGACTCTAACGTAGAAATTATTGTCACAAGCGTACTTCAAACTCCGGCCGGGCGTATGGTATTCGGTAAATACAAAGACAATCAGTAAATCGGTAATAAGCTAAAAAGGACTATGCCGTAACGATTTCTTAAATCGTACGATATAGTCCTTTTTAATAAAAGCTTAACTTATTTGCTGTGGTTTATAAACCGTTTGTCTATAAGCTTTGACCCGCAGTTGCATATAACGAGAGCAAGCGCTCCGCACAGTATACCCACAAATATACCTCCGAGTATATCCGTCGGGAAATGCATATAGAGATACATTCTGGAAAAAGCTATCAGACAGGCCAAAATAATCGCAATGATACCGAAACGCTTGTCCGCCTTCAACAAAACCGTCGCCGCGGCAAAAGAAGACGCGGTATGGCCGGACGGAAACGAAAATCTGTCCGGTATATGTACGATAAGATCTATGTCCCTGCCGACAAACGGCCTGGCCCTGGCTATAAGCGGCTTGAGGGTAACATCGACGATTAAAAGATCAAGCAAAAGCGCGACAGCAAGGCAGATGCCGTATTTGCGATACTTTTTCGTTGCTATAAGCGCGAGGGCGGCGATTATCCAAACCACGCCCTTATCGCCTAACGAGCTGAAAAATATCATCAGTGCGTCAAGTACGCCGTTGTGCATGTTTTGCAGCGTGTCAAGAATTTGAAATTCCAACCCAAACTACCTCCGTGGCATTATTCTCATACGATTGACCGTATGGCTTTACTGCGCACCGTACATATCATCCAGTACGCCTTTCAGCAGTGAAGGAATATCGGACATTATTCCGTCGGCTCCGCGTTCGGCCAGTTTGCGCATATCATCGGGATCGTTTATTGTCCAGTAGTGCACGGCGATTCCGTGACGATGAGCCGCAGAAATAAATAAGCCCATGTCAAGCGGCAGTCCTTTTTCTTTCATCGGTATCTGTAAAACCGTTACGGGTTCGTTATACAGGAAATCAAGGCCTATCCAGTGCGTTGCGTAGAGCAGCAGTATACCGTCGCTGTTTGGCGAAAACTGCAGTTTCTTATAGTCCGTGCTTGCGTAATCCTTTATTTTATCGTAAATTTCTTTGTGGAACGACGCGAGCACAACGCGGTCGAAGGTATTATACTCTCCGTCAAGCTCGTCAAGCATTTTAACAACGGCTTCAAGCGCCTTAAGACCGGTCTCGCCCTGCTGTTTAATTTCGACGTTAACGGTGTTGTTCGGGAATATCTTTATCAGCTCCTCGAGCGTTGTTACGAGGAACTTTGAATCGTGTCTGGGAGATACGCCTTCGGGATATGTAACATCGAGAGGAGAAACGGTGTTGCCCTCGAAGTTTGTATAGCGCACGAGATTGCCGTCGGTTTTTGTCCCGTTGTCACCGCTTGTTTTGTTCATAAAGCCGAAGTCTACCTCTTGCGACAAAAGGTCGGAGAAGTTCCAGTCGATAATGGCGCCGGAAACGTCGGTTGTGCGGTCAAGCGTTCTGTCGTGGCAAAGTATGACTACGCCGTCCTTCGTTATGCTGACGTCTGTTTCAAGCATACAGCCGGAGTCGATGCCGTAGGCATTGTAGAAAGCTTCGAGCGTGTTGTCCGGGAATTCTTTATTTCCCCCTCCGTGCGCGATGAGGAGCGGCCTCTGCCCTTTTACTATCAAAAATCTGTTGTTTTCCGTCTTTCCTCTGGGAATCACAAAAAGAAACGCGACAAGCACGGCTATAGCAAGTACAAACGCGCCGATTCTCTTGAGTGCCTTCATTGACAGTACCTCCATAGGGATAATATAAGTGTCTGATTAAAAAGCCGCACTCATCCAAAACGGGACGGAGTGCGGCTTAGCGAAACAATGTTCTCCGATTTGCTGTATGAGCAAGCGCCGGAAGCCGGCTTTCAATCCCGGCCTAGCCCGTGCTCTTCGGTTTTTTTCCTCTGCGTTTTTGCAGTATCTGAGCCCTGTTTTCGTTGTGAACGAGTGTGGGGCTTGTTTTGTTTTCTATGGTATCTTTTGTTACAATGCACCGCTCAATCGTATTATCGGACGGTATTTCGAACATTATATCACGCATTATATCTTCTATAATAGCGCGAAGACCTCTCGCGCCGGCGTTTCTTTCGAGCGCCATTTTCGCGATAGCTCGTATTGCGTCTTCCTCGAAGTCCAGATAAACATTATCAAGCTCAAAAAGATAGGAATACTGCTTTGTCAGCGCGTTTTTCGGTGTCTTGAGTATTTCTACAAGCATGTCTTCGTTAAGGCTCGCAAGAGGGACGACAACGGGCAATCTGCCTATGAGTTCGGGTATGAGCCCGTACTTATGCAAGTCTTGAGGAAGTACCTGCTTAAATATATCGGTTTTGACATCGCCGTAATTCGCGATAACCTCGGCTCCGAAGCCGATCACTTTTTTATTGAGCCTTTGCTCGATAATCTTTTCAAGCCCGTCGAACGCTCCGCCGCAGATAAACAGAATGTTTGAGGTATCTATCTGGATAAATTCCTGATGCGGGTGCTTTCTGCCGCCAAACGGCGGAACAGAGGCAACGGTTCCTTCAAGTATCTTGAGCAGAGCCTGCTGAACGCCTTCTCCGGATACATCCCTTGTTATGGACGGGTTGTCGGAGCGGCGGGATATCTTATCGATTTCGTCGATGTAGATTATGCCTTTTTCGGCTCTTTCGATGTCAAAATCGGCTGCCTGTATGATGCGAAGCAGGATATTCTCGACATCCTCACCTACATAGCCGGCTTCCGTCAAAGACGTTGCGTCGGCTATGGCGAAGGGAACGTCGAGCATTTTTGCCAGAGTTTGCGCAAGATAAGTCTTTCCGACACCGGTCGGCCCCAGCAGAAGGATATTGCTTTTTTGAAGCTCTATATCGCGGTTGCTGCAAAACTGTTTTGAGTTGACTCGCTTGTAATGGTTATAAACCGCGACGGCAAGCGATTTCTTGGCGTCGTCCTGACCGATTACGTATTCGTCAAGGAACGAGTATATTTCTTTTGGGCGCATGAGATTAAAGCCCTTTGTGCGTTTTTCCGCAGTCTGGTCGTCGCTGTCAACGATTTCGAGGCAAACATCTACACAGTCGTCGCAGATGTTGCCGCTTTGGCCTATTATCATTAATGCTACCTGCGAGCGCTTTTTACCGCAGAAAGAGCATACTACGTTTTGATTATCACTGGTTTTTGTAGGCATATGCACTCCCGTCAACTATAGCTGTATCTGCGGCTTTATTATGACTTCGTCAATCAGCCCGTAGGCTTTAGCTTCTTCGGCTGTCATATAGTTGTCTCTGTCTGTGTCCGCGTTTATAATTTCAATCGGTTTGCCCGTGTTTTCGGACAAAATACGGTTAAGTCTTGCGCGAAGGTTTATTATATGGTCGGCGACTATTTTTATGTCACTCGCCTGACCTCTTGCTCCGCCTAAAGGCTGATGTATAAGTATTTCGGAGTTCGGAAGAGCAAAGCGCTTTCCCTTTTTGCCGCCTGCGAGAAGGAAGGAACCCATGCTTGCGGCAAGGCCGACGCATATAGTCGAAACGTCCGGCTGAATATACTGCATTGTGTCATAGATTGCGAGTCCGGCGGAGACTGAGCCGCCCGGGCTGTTTATATAGAGGCTTATGTCTTTGTCGGGCGATTCGGCCGCGAGAAATAAAAGCTGAGCAATTACGAGACTGGCGGTCGTGTCGTTAACTTCGTCCGCCAAAAAAATTATTCTGTCTTTTAACAGTCTGGAAAAAATATCGTAAGACCGTTCTCCCCTGCTTGTCTGCTCTATAACATAAGGAACTAATGATGACATATTCTCAACTCCTTTTTTCTTGTCCAAAATCCCGGCGGCGGAGCCGCCGGGATTTTGACGGGTTAATCGTATTATGTGTTTTGGATTTGGTACAGGACATCTCGAGAAAAACTATTTCTTGAGTACCGCGTTTTCGGTTACAAGCTTGAGAGCTTTTTGAACTCTGACATCTTTAGCGACGCTTTCTTTCTCGCGCTCGGACATTACGGAAGCGAGTTTTTCTTTTTCGATCCCGTAAGCGCCGGAGATTTTTGAAAGCTCTTCGTCAATTTCGGCTTCGGTCGCCTCAATGCCGGCATTTCTGACAACCGCTTCAAGTGCGAGTCTTGCCTTGATGTTTCTCTCGGCCTGAACGGCATAAGTCTTTCTGAGACTGTCCATTGTTGTCTGGGTATAGCCTAAATACGCTTCGACGGTAAGGCCGGTTTGCTTTACTCTTTCGGCAAAATCGCGAACCATGCTGTCAACCTGCTGTTCGATCATCGGCTGAGGAAGCTCGACAATAGTTCTGTCGATAAGTCCGCCGATAATCATGTCTTCTTTTGCGTGCTCGGCAGCGTGTTCTTTATCATGGAGGATTTTTGCCTTAATATCGTTTTTGTATTCCTCGAATGTATCAAAATCGGAAACATCCTGGGCAAAATCGTCGTCCAAGTCGGGAAGCTCTTTGTATTCGATGGCGTTAATTTTTACCTTGAACACGGCGGGCTTGCCTTTAAGTTCTTCGGCTCTGTAATCTTCGGGGAAATTAATGTGAATTTCCGTCTCGTCCCCGATTGATTTTCCGATTAGCTGTTCCTCAAACGTATCGATAAACGAATGCGATCCGATAAGCAGGTCATGGCCGGCAGCTTTCCCGCCGTCAAAAGCAACACCGTCGATAAAGCCTTCAAAATCGATATTGACTTTGTCATTCATTTCGACTGCTCTGTTCGTAACATTCGTGATTCTGGCGTTCTTTTCTCTGGATTTGTTGATCTCGGCGTTGATTTCATCTTCGGAAACCGTTACTTCCGTTTCGATGAACTCTATGCCGGTATAATCCATAACTTTTGCTTCCGGTCTTGTATAAACCGTGCATTCGATAACCGCGCCTTTTTCGGACGAAGCTTCCGTAACATTGATCTCCGGTCTTGAAACAACGTCGAGATTGTGTTCTTCGACGGCGTCTTCATAAGCTTGCGGGAGAACAAAATCTATCGCGTCATCATAAAATACTTCTTTGCCGTACTGTACTTCGATAAGCTTTCTGGGAGCTTTACCGGGTCTGAACCCGGGCAGGTTGAGCTTGCCCTTATTCTTGTTGTAGGCGTGCTTCATTCCTTCTTCGAATTTTTCGGGTGAAACCGTTAATGTAAGCTTAACTTTGTTGATTTCCAAATTCTCTAATACTGACTGCATTTTTTCCCTCCGGGTAACAGGTGAATTCTTGTGAACACCGATATCGGCCAAAACGCGGACGGCACAAAAGCTTCGAGCCTTCGGCAGTACGCGGAATGTTCGATTTTCTCGGAATCACGCTATGCGATATATTCGCGAAATTACAACCTTCACATTATAACACAGCAAAAAACCGATTGCCACATTTAAACGAGCATAATTAGTGAAAAAACCAAAAATAATTCGACAAAATGAGCCTCGCAGATAAAAAAGCCGAGGAAAAGGCAGGGTTTTTGCGCTAAAGAGCGATGCTGTCACTCTCAATATCGATTATTTCTGCCGTATCGAACAGTTCGATATACGCCGTTATTTTTTGGGCCATTTCCTCGGCATGGCCCATGCTGCCGGAAACACAGGCAAAGCCGAGAACTGCCTTGTTCAACATGTCGTGGTCTGCGACCTCGGCAACCGAAACGCCGAATTTGGCCTTTGTTTTTTCAGAAATGCTTTTTATCACGGAACGTTTGTCTTTGAGCGAAAACGAATGCGGAATCATAAAAGTGATTTTATATGCCGATACAAACATGTTTCCTCCGGGTTATCCTAATATTTTTGGTTTATATATCCATCTATGAGAGATTTTTTCACGGTATCCTCGAACACTCCGTATTCTTTCAGGCTGTTGAGTATGGCTTCGTTTGCAGAATGCAATATCATCTCGTGGCTCTCGATTATTATCTCAAAAAGCTTTCCGTTTAAATACTTTGAGTTCGCGGCTATATAATATGCCCGAACCCCTTTGTAGTCCAGCAGTCTCAAGACCCTTGCCGTCGCCGCATCTTTCCTCGAATAATAATAATACGTTTCGTCCAAAATATCTTGTTTATCTCCGAAGTTATCTGTTCCGTAACTTTTTAGCTTTGCGTCTTTGGCAAGTGCGTTATAGTACTGATAATTAAACAAGCCCTTGTCCACGGTGTCGATATTTTTGAAGGGGTCGATATCAAGGCTCAAAACAGCGTCTAGGTTTCGTCTGAGGTATTCGGCCTTTGTCATATCGCCTTTTACATATTGATCTATTAGACTTTGCCTAAATCGGAAAAATTTGTGTAATTTATTCATAATTTTTTATACCTTTACATTTTTTTCTTATAGCTTTTCCCGAAATATATGCTATAATTATAATACTCTTTATAGCGAGAAGGGAGTTGCTGAAAATGGATGAAAAATTTGCGGAGTTAAGTTTTTGGGACACGTACGAAAACGAGATTTCTGCAAAACTTAGAGAGATAGATGTTTTGGCAAGGTCTGTGAAAACAGGGATCAGTATCGACAGCTTATCGGAAGTTTTAGACATCGGCAGCGATGAAATTGAAAAAATAATGATGAACCGGGGTATAAAGAAGTTGTCAAGACTTAATATTTATAAAGTTTTGCTTGACAGCTCGGCTACCGTTTGCGATTTCTTTCGAAGAGAATATGCATTGGGGTCACCGCTTGTTTATACCAGGGAAGACATCGCTTACATATATGATATTGACCGCGATATACTGAACCGAGTATGCGACGAACTTAAGATTGTTGAAACGACAGCTTTTTTCTTTAAAGACATTTTCACTAGGCTTCCGGCTAAAAACTTGCAAGGGAAATAACAGAAGCTTATTATTTTAACCGCCGAAAAAAAGGCGGTCTTTGTGCGGATTATCTCCGCGGTATATTGACATCATGGGAAACACGACACCTGAACTTATTCGATTATACGGCAACAAAAAGAAAACTACAGGGGTGCAGCTAAGCCGCACCCCTGCTATTTTTTGAGCCAAAGCTATTTAACGATGTTAAGAACCAGCGTAAGCACGACGAAAACAGCGCCGGTTATTTTTGTATACTTTTCAAGTATTCCCTCGCGAGAACGACTTTTATTTTTTTCCCAAAAGCTTTGCTGAACCGTTCCGCCCATGCCGGTAAACGTTGATGATATGCCCGAACGCTTATTCTGCATAAGTATAATCGTAACCAGAATCAGGCTCACTGCCAACAAAATTGAGGATATAACAATATACCAAATACTCACAAACACACCTCCCGCCCGGAACGTATCGAAATAGTCGGATATTTACCCACTATACAAATCTACGTTATTTTATCACAGCTTCTCTTTCTGTGCAAGAAAAACTTTTTTTGCCGAAAAAAAATCCAAAGCCGGTTATGATGTCAGCTTAGCTTTATGCTTAGGCAAATGCTTGTATACGGTATTTAGAAGCTGAACCTCGTTTATCGGTTTTGTCAAAAAGTCGGTAAAGCCTTTGTTCAAAAGCAGTTCTCTGACCCCGCCGATTGCGTTTGCCGTCAGCGCGATTATGGGAAGTTTTTCTCTTCCGCGTCCCATATTGCGGATTATCGAAGTAGCTTCGATTCCGTCCATGCCCGGCATCATCTGATCCATGAATACAAGATCAAATTCTTCCTCCTCGACGGCTTTAACAGCATCTTCGCCGCTTTGCACAAGTACAGGCACAATGGCGCATTCCGCGAGCAGGGCAGCTACTATTTCCAGATTTATGTCTATATCGTCAACAACGAGAACCTTGGCGCAGGGGGCGACAAAGCTTATTCGCTTTTCCTCGTTCATAACAACTTCTTCTTCCAAACCCGGCTCAAACGGGAAAACAGCCGTAAATGTCGATCCGACTCCGTATTCGCTCTCCAGGGTTATGTCACCTTGCAAGAGCGTGCAAAGCCGTTTTGTTATGGCAAGCCCCAAACCGGTGCCGACTACATTCCGGTTTCGATTGACGTCAAGCTGCTCGAACGGCTGAAATAGTTTCCCGCACTCCTCCGGTTTTATACCTATACCGGTGTCCTTGACCTTAAACGCTATTTTGTCGCAATCCGTCATAAACACTTCAAGACTTACACTGCCGAAATCCGTGTATTTTGAAGCGTTGCTCAAAAGGTTGGTAAGAATTTGCCTCAACTTGCTCTCGTCAAACCTGAAGTATAGGGGCACGGCCTTGTCAACCGCCGAAGTATATGTAAGGTTTTTTCTGTCACAGACATCTGCGATAAGCGCGGATACGTTGCTTATAAACTCGCGTATGTCAAAAGAACTGTATATTATCTCTTGCTTTCCGGCTTCGATTTTCGATAAGTCCAATATGTCGTTAATAATGGTCATAAGAGAAATCGAAGATTTCTTGATGTTATCCACATAGCCGAGTTGTTTATCGCTCAGGTCTTCCTTGCTTAAAAATCCGGACATACCGATAATTGCATTCATGGGTGTCCTGATCTCGTGAGACATACTTGCGAGGAACATAGATTTCGAGAGGTTTGCGGCTTCTGCCGCCTCTTTTGCCCTCAAAAGCTCGGTAACGTCATGGAAAAGCAGCATAACTCCGCCGACTCCGCCGTTCTCGTCTTTAAACGGATTTATGCTCACCTCGTAGTTCCTGCTTTCCTCGGAGCCGGAAAAGCGGATTTCCTGAGGATAGGCAAGCCTGATTCCTTCGCCGAGAACCCGGTTGAGTTCTTGTTCGGTTTCGCTTATCCACTCCTCGTTGGCCACGGATTTAAAAATCTGCGCAAAACTTTCGCCGTAGGCACGGTTAACGTTAATTCCCGCTCCGGACATCGCGTTATAACTGCCGAGTACGAACATGAGCCGGGGATCGAACAACATAACTATATCGGAAAGATTATTCAGTAATTGCCTCGTATATCGCTCGTAGAGCTCTTTTTGTTCCACAATTTGCGCCCGCACATGCTCCTGTGCTTCATTGGCCGCTCTCAATCCGGCCAGCAAATTGTCGTAGAGCTTTATCTGCCTTTTCAACTTTGTTCTTTCGGTTGAAGAATCATCGATGGCCTTAATCAGGTTTTCGTATTCTTCGACTGTTAAATCTTCAAACTTCTTATGTTCGCTCAAGACAACCTCCGATTGGTATAGGCTGAAACGAAAGCCATACTCGGCCTTGATGCGTGCTTTAGCTTTTTGCTACAACGCGCACGCTACTATTGTAAAGTTATGAAATCTGTTTGTCGCGGTGCCGTCTTTGTATGAAGTTGGGCAAATTTCGCCGCCGGCATACGCCATCATAAAAACATTTGAAGACGGGATTTTTTTAACGGCGTAGTTAAGCTCAAGCAGGGCGTCTCCGCCCAAAGACAGTCTGCGCCCCATGCAGGAGTAAATAAGTACCGGTCTGCCGGGGTACTTTTCGATAATCTGATCCAGCATTGTATTGGCTGTTGAGGTTACTTCGCTTTTGTCGCTTATGCCGAGTGTTATTCCGCAGCCGACGGGCATTTCGCCGCCGCAGACGCAGGAACCGTCAGGCAGTATAGAAAACAAAGCTCTCGCGACTTGCTTTTTATCGTCGTCACCCGAAAAATTAATCAGAAAAGGAACTGCATTTATTCCGCCCATTATTTTACCGCCGGCAGCAAGTCCGACGCTCTCAAAATATACGGGTAGAGACATATCGTTTATCGAATGAAGAACATTGCCCGTCGAGGACGTGATTTCGCCGAGAAAGGGTAGTTTAGCTTCAAACGACACAGACACGGTTTCAAATTCGGGTTCACAGTTACCGTAGACAAGTGCGTAAATCATCCTGTCCCGGTAGCGTTCTTTTCCGAAAAATGTGTGGCAATTTGTATAGTCCCTTGTATCGTCGGAGCAAACCGTTCCAAACACGGGAACCCTGTCAGACAAACGAGACAGCGCGTTCACATACTCGTCTCCCGAATGGTTAAACAAAAGCGGTACAAACGCCAGTATAAGCTTTTCTCTCTCGTTTACTCCCGCTTTTACTCTTTTATAGCTTTCGGAGATTACTTCGGACATATCTCCGGTCTCGGGCAAAGGGTCGGTCACTCCGACTGAAAACGTACAATCGTCGGAATATAAAACCATGAGCGTCAACATAAGCATACCGGACGCGGCATTCACTGATTGCGATATGGTCGTAGCTCCTATGACGGGAAAGGGAAGAGCAGCTGCAAGCGCTTCGAGCACGCCGCTCTCGGAATAATCCAAAGAGCATGAAACAAGACCCAG
This sequence comes from Eubacteriales bacterium, assembly GCA_031550435.1. GTDB lineage: Bacteria > Bacillota > Clostridia > Lachnospirales > WRAX01 > JAVBOO01. Next base: position 66,952 of record JAVBOO010000026.1, on the reverse strand, counting down.
CATGTTTTTGCCGGGCACCATCTTCTCGTGCAACTGCGAAGTTACTTCGCCGACAGCTTTCTTGATATCGTCGATTTCATAGGTATAGGCCGTTACCGCTTTAATCATTGCATCCCCCGTATTTCTCGAATATTCAGAATAAAAAAACGGATTTTAGCGTCTATGTATATATCGGATAAATTTATATAAAGCAAAGTAAAACGCTGATTAATTAAAAAGTGAATCAATCAGCTTTACTTTATTACCGCGGAAGTTAAATACCGAATAAAATACTTACGCGGTTACTCGTGCCGAGCAGACGCGTTTAGATACGCCGCAGCGCTCCAATGCGGCGAATCTGCGTCTTAGCGAGGGAACAACAAAATATAGCGATTTCCTATATTTTGTTGCCGAAGTAATATTACCGCGGGAGTTAAATACCGAATAAAATACTTACGCGGTTACTCGTGCCGAAGTAATATATAGTCAGTTAAATTTAAAACCGTCCAAGCGAAGCTTGAGTGGTTTTGAATTTAACGCTCGACGCCCTACAGTCGTGTAAGACTCATATTACATTAAACGACTGTAACATACAATATTTTCCTATTGACTATAGTATTATGGGCTAAGGTTGTCAATACATTTGCACAAAAGCCGTATAAGAAAGGGGTGTGCGGCGGTTTACAACCGCTTGGCACACCCGCTTTAACAGGGAGGGAATGGAATGCATCATTACAGAAATTTGCCGAGGAGTATCGCTCGTTTTTAATTGAAAGTGTTGAAAATTGCGCACGAAACCCACTTTAGTGGGTTGAGCGAGCGGCGCTCTCCATTAAAAATGGTGTTTTTCCATTTTCAATGGAAAGCCGCAAGGCGATTTTTCAACATGCCCTAATTGGTGTCTGCGGGCGGTATTTCCCTGTCTATACCCGTCAGGTCGATAAAAGATTTTGTCCATTGCGGGCGTTCCGGCTGCGCTCCAGATTTCAGCATTGTTTGCCACTCTTCGTCGGTAAGCTTGTTTTCCGAAAAGAATTCGTAGTAATCGAATACCGCGCCTCTCGTAAGATAGAGTTTCCCTTCTGCCGGGATAACAACATATATTTCCGAAGCGGTGCCGACGGCTTCTATAAGCGAACCGAACGAAGTTGTGTGAACGTCGGCGCAAAGAGCCATGTTTCTGTCCGTTTCCTGTGTTATTTCATACCATCTTCCGCCGACTCCGTCAGTGCTGATACTTACGGACAGACTTTCCAACGTTCCGCCGTAGAATTCTATGAAACGTAGATCCTCTTCGCTGAGGGCTTCGTTTTTGAGCTCTTTTTGCGATATATTGATGAGAGTGTCCAGAACATCGATTATTATTGTTCCGCTGTGCGCGATACCGGTGTAGCTGTCATCAACATAGCCTCTGAGTTCAAGATTTTTAAGGCTGTATTCCGTAAGGAATTTGAGTCTAGAATAAAGCTCAATATTCGGCTCAACATAACCTTGAAGCCGGTCTTCCCAGCCGCCGCCCTTTTCCGCTCCGGACTGCTTAGCGTACAATATGGTATCGTGTCTCAGCTCAGACCAGCTTCCGAGGCCTGTGGCAAGCTGCTTGTCATACCACGCCTCATTTTGCATAAAAGAAGGCATACCGGCAGCGGGTCTGTCAAACTGCGTATCTATAGCCCAAAGCCAGCCGTAGTACATATTCGACTGCCATGTCTCACTGTCAAGCTCCGAAAACTGCTGCTTGACTTTGGCGTATTCTTCGGGGTATGCCGGCCAGGTTTCGGCAGGTTTCAGGTATTGCTCCACATATTTTTCGGCGTTATCGGCTCCGAGAACAGCGGCTACGTCAAGCCCCGAAGGTACCGGGCGCAATATGGGCTTGCTGAGCCTTTGCATGATTTCGGAGTCGGGTATATATCTTTGGCCCATAAATCTGAACTGCGTTCCGGTATATGACTTTACGTCATCTTCCGTTATGTTCTCATTTACTATCCTCGCTTTGTACAGATCCTCAAGATTTTTCGCGACTAAGGAGTATTTTTCAGGGTCGTTGAGTTTATCGGGGGTTATATCTTTATACTGCTTAATTATTTCATTCCAAACGTCATAGGGTGTCAAATCATCTGATGAGCCGACAAAGAACGCGGTCGGGCTATATATGCTTTCCCACAGGTCAGAACCGTCCTCCTTTGGAAGATCCATGAGCGCGTAAGTCGTGAGCAGTGTTTTAAGCGTGTTTAAGCCGTCGCCTTCGCTAACCGGATAGAACATTGTTCCGTACCACATCATTAATCTAAAGTATCTGCCCATATCTTCACTCGTGCTGTAATGCCCTCTTACGGTAAACTGTTCGTAGAAAAACAGATTATCGCCGTTCAGCTGCGAAGTCTCGATTGAATTGTGAGCCGTTACTCTTTCGTATTCGGTATCGGCGATTGACAGGGCTCCGTCCGGAAGTCCTTCGGGAAGTTCAAGCTCGGCCAGGCGCTGACCGACAATGAAATACGCCAGACATTCGGTAAGAGCGGCTTTAACCTGCTCGTCGGACGAGCTGTTATAAAGCTCAAGCGTTTTGTTCAGCATACTTTTGTTTAACTTTTCTGCAGCTTCAAAAAGAAAGTTTTTTTCAACATTTCTGAGCGAAAAGTCAAAGAAAAGGTGGTATACCTGTAGGATAGAGTCGGAGCTGATAAAGCTCGGAACCCGGAGGTATTCGTTGTTCTCGTAAATAAAGCTCATCTGCTCTTTGCTTGACGGCGTTACGACGAACAAGTTTTTTGCAAGCATACTGCGCTGATTTTCCGTCAGGTTTACAAACTGCGAAATATTTACTATGTCGCTCAAATCCGCTTTGACAGAATACGGTGTGACCGAAGCGGTAAATTCAGGCGCCTTGTAAGTCAGTCCGGGCTTTTTGAAGTTGACGGCGGCGGCGACGGCCGGAGTCTCCGTTTGTGCGGGTGTTTCCGACAACGCAGCCGGTTGATCCGTTCCCGCCGTTACGGTTGGAGTTTCGGTGTTATCGGGTGTTTCGGTCTGCTTGCCGCTTGAATCCGAAAACAGTGTACAGCCAGCCTGCGTAAGCAGTATGAGCGACAGAAGTACGGCAAAAAACTTTTTCATTTATGGCCTCCCCGGCAATTGTTTTTGTTCCCTCACTAAGACTTAGATGCGCCGCTTGGAGCGCTTACTTATCTTTTATCGCCGGAACAAAGCTCTTGCCGCCCGACGTTATAAAAAGCTTTCCTTCGAAGACGCAGATTGTGTCAATGCTCTCGTATGTCTCGCTTTCGGCGTTTTTAACAAAGCCGAACGATTGCCAGTCGTATACGGCGACATTCATTTTGCCGTCTTCGAGATATTCAGCCGCGGCAATTTCGTGTATTCCGTCGTTGTCGATGTCCAAGAGCACATAATCCGAAAACGGATGAGAAAGCCTTGAGCCGAGCCAAAGAGGATAAAGTACATCCCCGTCCGTACCGTAAAAAAACGGTCTTTTCGCTTCAACGTCATGGAATTTTGTTTTCTTGTATACAATAACGGAAATGTCGTCTTTTCCGTTCCCGTCAACATCTCCGGACATTATCTTTGTGGGCTTGATATCTCTGAAATCATAGCGTTTAATGATTTTTTTCAAGCCGTACGGCGTATCGCCGTCCAAAAGATATATATAGCCTCCGCAGCGCTTGCCGTCCGGCAAGCGTTCGCCGAAAGGAGCACTCTTTATCACAAGCAGCAGTTTGCTCCCGTTCTCTCCTTTGAACATACAGTATGATATTACGTTTCCTCCGTACAAGAATACGCGGTCGGAAGCATAAATGTTTGCCGCCGAGGCGGCAGCAGCCAGGAGCAGGAACAGGATTAAGAGAACTTTTTTCAAATTATCACCGGAATAGGGGCATGTTGAAAAATCGCCTTGCGGCTCTCCATTGAAAACGGAAAAACACCATTTTCAATGGAGAGCGCCACTCGCTCAACCCACTAAAGTGGGTTTCGTGCGCAATTTTCAACACTTCCAATAGTAGTTTTCAGACGGCTTTATCCGTCCGTGAAGCAGTCTTCGCGCCTAATCAAAGCAATAGAATTAATTCCAACGATACAATAATAACATGCGGTTGTTACAAAATTATGGTAACAATAATAATTAAGTCTTAATATTTGATAACGAAACAATTACACGTATGTAATGATTACGGCATAAAAATAGGCTGTACCCGTCGATTTTGGAATCGCGGCTGCAGCCTTATTTAAAAATCGGTTGTTTCTGAGCAGTGTTTAGCGAGTCATGCTGTTACACCCAGCTCAGTACTACTTTTCCGGAGTTACCGCTCGCCATTACTTCAAAGCCTTCAAGATAGTTGTCGATGGGGAACCTGTGAGTAATAATCGGGCTTAAGTCAAAGCCTGACTGCAACAAAGCCTGCATCTTGTACCAGGTTTCAAACATTTCGCGGCCGTATATACCTTTTATAAACAGGCCGTTGAATACAACTTTATCCCAGTCTATGGACGTTCCCTGAGCCTGCATTCCGAGCAGGGCGATCTTTCCGCCGTGAGCCATATTGTTTACAATATCATTGAAACCAAACGGACTGCCTGACATTTCGAGACCGATGTCGAAGCCTTCTTTCATGTTGAGCTTATCCATCATCTCTTTAAGCGATGTTTCCTTAAGGTTTACCGCGTTTTTAAGACCCATTTTACGGGCAAGCTCAATTCTGTACGGGTTCAGATCCGTGATTACGACGTGGCGCGCTCCCGCTCTTTGAACGACAGCGGCAGCCATGATGCCTATCGGGCCGGCTCCCGTGACCAAAACGTCCTCTCCCGTCGCGTCAAACGACAGCGCGGTGTGAACGGCGTTTCCGTAGGGGTCGAATATAGCGTATAAATCCTCGGGTATGGATGTGTCGCAGCGCCAGACATTTGCCGCGGGTATGGAAAGGTATTCGGCGAACGCTCCGGTTCTGTTAACTCCGACACCCTTTGTGTCTTTGCAAAGATGCCTTCTTCCGGCAAAGCAGTTGCGGCATTGACCGCAGACTATGTGGCCCTCGCCGGAAACAAGCTCGCCCGGCTTAAAATTCTTTACGTTTGAGCCGACTTCGGCAATCTCTCCGACAAACTCGTGCCCGACGACCATAGGAACGGGAATTGTTCTCTTCGCCCAATCGTTGTATTCGTAAATATGTATGTCCGTGCCGCAGATAGCGGTTTTTCTGATTTTAATAAGTACGTCGTCCACACCGATTTCGGGTACGGGAACTTCGTCCATCCATATGCCTTTTTCGCTGTATTTCTTTACTAAGGCTTTCATTGTTTTCATGATGTCCTCCCTGTATTTCACATACTGATACTAAGTAAGCACTGATTTAATCGAACGGTTGCGCAGAGTTAATCACCCTCTTATACAGACCCTGGGCGAAGGGGGATTGAGGCGGCAAGTTTAGCGAATGGGTTAATTGTCGTCTCAATAAGTTCTGCAGCAATATATATAATTATATTATTCGGATGTAATAAGTCAATAGGAAACGATGTAAAACTCACCGCTCGCTTATCTGTGACTGCAACTTATGATTATTCGGGCGTACGGCTTTACTTTTATAAATTTAAAGATATAATATTACGGAGGAAGTTATGTATTGAAATCATATGAAAAACTTCCTCCGTCCGCGCAGCGGTCTCCGTGCCGAACAAGAGCGTTTAGAAATCGTCTGCGTGGTTCTTGCAGAGATTTCTGCTCGCAGAGAGGGAACAATAAAATATAGCGTTTTATCAATATTTTATTGCCGGAGAATATTACGGAGGAAGTTATGTATTGAAATCATATGAAAAACTTCCTCCGTCCGCGCAGCGGTCTCCGTGCCGAACAAGAGCGTTTAGAAATCGTCTGCGTGGTTCTTGCAGAGATTTCTGTTAAAATCCGACTTTCAGCCTTACTAAACAAAAGCCTTGGAGGAAATCATGAAAATACGTTCATATCTGGCAACAGTTCTTGACGGTATGGCGAAGGGCTTGTTCGCCTCACTGATTATAGGCGTTATCATCAACCGAATCGGAATACTGACGAATATCGAACTGATAGAAAACATAGGCAAGGCGACCCAGTTTCTTATGGGCCCCGCCATAGGCGTCGGCGTTGCATACATGCGCAAAACCAAGCAGTATACGATTATTGCCGCAATGGCTGCCGGAGCTCTCGGAGCGGGAACGTTTAAGCTGACAAACGGCGCATGGACCGTTGGGACGGGAGAGCCGATGGGGGCGCTGATCGCGTCGCTTTGCGCAGTTGAGGCCGCAAAACTTATCGAGGGCAGAACAAAGTTTGATTTATTTACGGTCCCGGCGGTTATAGTTCTTATAGGCGGGATACTCGGAGCAACGGTTTCTCCGTTTATCGCGAATATAATGACTGCCGTAGGTACCTTTGTCAATGATATAACTGTTTTACAGCCGATACCGATGGGACTTTTACTCGGCATAATCGTCGGTGTTATACTTACACTTCCGATATCTTCGGCCGCGCTCTGTATTGCGATAAATATTAACGGTCTTGCCGCCGGAGCGGCACTTGCCGGTTGTTGTGCCCAGATGGTAGGCTTTGCGGTGATATCGTTTAGGGAGAACAGAGTCGGCGGCTTGTTTTCTCAAGGCATAGGAACGAGCATGCTTCAGGTTCCGAATATAATCAAGAACCCTCTGATATGGATACCTCCGACAATAGCAAGCGGTATTTGCGGCGTGCTCGCGTCAACTTTGTTTCATATGGAAACGGATAAAGTCGGTGCAGGCATGGGAACTTCCGGGCTTGTGGGTCAGTTTACTACGATTTCCGTTATGGGTACCTCGTCTATCCCTTCTATATTAATACTGCACTTTTTGATACCGGCTGCCGTAAGCCTTTTGATTGCGGAGTTTATGCGCCGAAAGAATTGGATAAAACCGGGCGACATGAAACTGTCATAGTAATTTTATCCGGACACGAAGTAATATCACCGAGGAGTGTTTATGGGAACAGCATTGTTAACCGGAGCCGCAGTCATGCTTACTACGCTAATAGGCGGCATTATAGCATTTTTTGTAAAAAAAATTAATTATAAATTCAACGATATAATGCTGAGTTTTGCATCGGGTATAATGCTCAGCGCATCGTTTTTGTGTCTTATCGTTCCATCCGTGGAGAGCGAACACGGTTCGGCGCTCAAAACGATAATTGGTCTTGCAATCGGCGCGGCGGTAATAGTAATACTGGACAAGCTGATTCCTCATTCTCACAGTTTCGGGGAGGAAAACGAGCACGATCATTGCCATCACGGGCATACGCATGCGCACCATGACCACGGCTCTCACGATAAAGACGGTGTTATGAGCATGCACAGGCTTGTACTGTTTATATTCGCCATCGCTTTTCACCATTTTCCGGAGGGAATTGCCGTCGGAGTAAGCTTTGGCAGCCACGGAGCGGGGAATACTCTTGCCATAGCGTCGGGGCTCGCTCTTGAAAGCTTTCCCGAAACGCTTATTGCAATTTTTTCGCTCATTTCCATAGGAGTATCCAAAACGAAGGCTTTTGTTATAGCCCTGCTTATCGGGCTGGTTCAACTTGTCGGCATAGCCGTCGGCTATCTGACTCTTTCAGCTGCGGCTTCGTTTTTGCCCGTTATATTCGCAATCGCGGCGGGTGTTATGATTTATGTCGTTATAAGCGAAATCATACCGGAAACACACAACCACGGAAACGACCGCGTTGCGTCCTATGCGCTTTTTTTCGGCGTTATTGCGATGGTGCTGATAGAGTCGATTCACGGATAAAGTGCCGCTCAATTGTATTCATAGCCGGGTCGCAGAGGAAATGCCTAGAACATCTTGATTTTCCGGCGGGGGTTTGGTATGAGGGGAAAAGCGACAAATAAAAAAGAGATAAAAAAATATCTCTACTATACTTTGTCTGTTGCCTTGTGGCTTGTCGTTTGGCATGTTGCGGCAAAGCTGCTCGATAAGGAAATATTGCTGGTCACGCCATACCGCGCAGTGGTGAGGCTTTTTGAACTTTCTTTGACCGAGAGTTTTTGGAAGGCGGTGCTGACTTCACTCGGAAAAATTGTCGGTGGTTTTTTGACGGCCTGCGTTGTCGGTATTTTGCTTGCTTCCCTTTCGGCGGCGGCCAAAGTTGTGTATATATTTTTAAACCCTTTGTTTACGGTTATAAAGGCGACACCGGTTACTTCGTTTATAATTCTTGCGATACTGTGGGTTAAATCGCCGTATCTCACAAGTTTTATATCATTTTCCACTGCAGTGCCGCTCGTTTATTTTAATGTGTATCAGGGGATTAAGAGCGCAAACAGCGACATACTCGAGATGTCGCGGGTGTTTAACGTTTCCCTTGCCGGAAGGATAAGCAAGGTGTATGTTCAAAGCGCCGCGCCGTTTTTTATAACAGCTGCGGCGACAGGCATAGGCTTTGCATGGAAGTCGGGAATTGCCGCGGAAATAATAGGCTACCAGGGCGCATCTATAGGCTCTATGATTTATTACGCGAAGCTGTATCTTGAAACGGCAGATTTGTTTGCATGGACTCTTGCGGTGATACTGCTGAGTATGTTAACGGAATATGCTTTTAAACGTGTTGCGAGGTGGTTATATGGCGACGGAGCTGCTAAATCTCGGAAAGAGCTTTGACGGCAAGACCGTGCTCGACGGATTTTCTTTGACGATTGAGGACGGTGAGACGGTCAGCATAATGGGAGAGTCGGGCTGCGGAAAGTCTACGTTGTGCAAAATACTCGCGGGAGTATGCAGGCAGGATACCGGAGAGGTCAGGGGACTCAGAGGCAAGCGCGTATCGATTGTTTTTCAGGAGGACAGACTTATTCCCGGGCTTAGCGCCACCGAAAACGTTATGTATGTTATGCGTGCCCCAAAAGCCGTGCGCAGAGAAAAAGCAGAGATGTTGCTCCTGGCGCTTGGCATAAGCGATACAGATAAAAACGTGCTCGAGCTCAGCGGAGGGATGAAACGCAGAACCGCTTTGGCAAGAGCGTTGTCCGTAGATTTTGACATACTGCTGCTTGATGAAGTTTTTGCCGGGCTGGACGATGAAACAAAGGCAAAGGCAGCAGATTTTATCAAAAGCCGTACTGCCGGAAAAACAGTGGTTTCTATAACTCATTCCGAGGAAGAGGCAGCAATGCTCGGCGGAAGGATAGTAAGAATAAAACGGCCTCATGCCCGGGGGGTGTCCGAGGCACTTTCCTAAAACGGCAGCGGTCTGCGTTATCGAATGATAATGCAGACCGCTGTATGGTTTTCGTCAGGTATTGCGCCGCTGCCGGCATCGTTTAAGACTGTTTTTGGCTTATCGACTGTAAAAATATGTACGGGCTATCTTCTCTTATCTTTTTTCTTTACGTTTATGCCGACAATTCCGCCCAAACCTCCTCCCGCGACGCAAAGCGCTATAAGCGTAAGGCTGCGGGTGTCAAACGTATAACCTTTTATTGCAAACGCGCCGATCAGCATTAAAATGAGCGCATAAATCGCTCCGGCAATCAGGCCCCACAGCCAGCCGTTTTTTTCCGCTGCTTTTGCCGCGTCAAAACCCGCGACTGCCACGGATATAACACAGGCTATGCTGACATACATGGGGACGCTTTGCTCGGTTAATGACGTATAGCGCAGTAAAAGCGCGCAGCAGATAAAGAAAATGCAAGTTATGGCATATGCGATCAGTATACCTGTCAAAAGCGCCAGAAGCGGGATTTTTTTATCGGAAGTAAAAAAAGATTTCACATCGCTTTTCATGCAGCCCTCCAAAGCTAATATATCTTCGTAGTATATTCTACGGACAAAATCTCCGGAATATGACTGCAATAATACAACAGGGCAAGAAAACCGAAACTCTTAACAACCGAATTACACAGGCACAAACATGCTCCCGGAAAATTTCGGGTTTACTGACGCGGAAGTTAAGTAAGTGCTCCTATTTTTCTTTCAGCAGCTCCTTTTCTATTTTCGCGACTATATCGTTTTCAATAAAAAGCCGGCACTGTTTAACCGCGTTTTTAATCGCTCTTGCGTCCGAACTGCCGTGGGCCTTCATGACAAGACCGTTTAGGCCCAGAAATGCCGCTCCGCCGACCTCAGACGGGTCGAAGTTTTTTTTCAGCCTTTTAAAAGCCCCGGCAGACAGCAGCGCGCCGATTTTTGATAAAAGCCCGGACAGCAGTTCTTTTTTTATCATGGCGAGAAGGGCTTTTGCAAAGCCCTCGCTGTATTTTAAAATTACATTACCGACAAAAGCGTCGCACACGGCGACATCGATTGCCCCGAGCGGAATTTCCTTGGCTTCCGTGTTGCCGCTAAAGTTTAGCCCGGACGCTTCCAAAAGCTCATAGGCCGCAAATGTCAGAGTGTTGCCCTTTTCTTTTTCGGAGCCTATGTTAACAAGTCCGACTCTCGGGTTTTTAACGCCCAAAACATTTTCGGCATAGACCGAGCCCATTACCGCAAATTGCAGCAGATATTCCGGCTTACAGTCAACATTTGCGCCGGAGTCGATAAGCAGCGTTTCGCCGTGAAGGTTGGGTATAAGCGTCGCGATTGCGGGGCGCTCGATGCCCTGTATTCTTCCTATCAGGAACGTTCCGCCCGTAAGTATCGCGCCGGTACTACCGGCCGAGACAAAAGCGCCCGCGCGCCCTTCCTTTACGAGCTTAAGGCCAACGACAAGCGAAGAGTCCTTTTTTCTTCTTATCGCGTGCGTCGGAGCTTCATCAAAGCCGATAACTTCGGTTGCGTTAACGATCTCGATTTTGTTTTTGTCAAAGCTGTATTTCGAGAGTTCGGATTTCAAGAGCTTTTCCGGGCCGACAAGCATTATTTTTGTATCGCCGAAAACTCCGATCGCTTCTACACTGCCCTTGACTATCTCAACCGGGGCATTGTCCCCTCCCATTGCGTCTATCGCTATAACTTTATCCACAATACTCCTCATTTCTCGGCTCCGACAAAGCGAGCAAGCCCGGTTTGTTCGTTTTCGGCTTTATTCACAATACAACAAAAAGGGGTGCGGCATCGCCAACCCCCTTAAATCATAAATTCGAGCTTTTAATCTTCGAGCTTTACTTCTTGTCGTTTCCGACAGAGATAACTTCTCTCTTATTATAGCTGCCGCACGCCTTGCAAGCTCTGTGCGCGCGCATAAGCTTTCCGCACTTAGGACACTCTACAAGTGTAGCAACGGTTATTTTCCAGTTAGAAGCACGCCTTTTGTCTCTCCTGCCCCTAAACACTTTTCCTTTTGGTCCGATTGCTCCCATCAATTACACCTCCCAGCATAAAAAAACACAATGAAAGCATTATACCTTGACAGTTTGGGTTTGTCAAGTACCACAGCCACGAAACTCACAGTTTTGTCCCCAAAATATTATGAAAAGTCAAGCGGTGCTATTACATGGGTTAAACTGTGCGCTTACCGGGCCGAAGCAATACATTTTAACAGTCCTGTAGCAGTGGTGACGGAAAACACAGCGGACTCCGGCTCTGCCTAGGCGCGAAGAATATTTTTGAAATCCTCGTTTGCCTTAAAATAGTCGTCAACTTTTCCTATATCCATCCAATAATCGGTGATTTCATAGCTTCCGACATTAAGACCAATGCCGAGCAACTCGGTTATCTCAAAATATTCGTCGTCAGGTATCTTTTTGACCACCGAGGGGTTAAGGCAGTATATTCCGGCGTTTATCATGAACGAAAGCTCGGGTTTTTCCCTGAGGTTAACAACGGCGTTTCCTTCGCACTCCAGAACGCCGTAGGCCAGCTTTATGCTGTAGGGCTTAACAGCCACTGTCATATCGTAGCCGCCGGATGTGTGAAAGTCCATAAGCTTGTTCAGGTCAATATTTGTTAGTATATCGCCGTTCATAACAAAAAACGGCAACTCTCCTATATCGTTGCTCAGCTTAATGCTTCCGCCGGTGCCGAGCCGTTTCGGTTCCTTTAAGTATTTTATGTTCATTCCGTACGGCTTGCCGTCCTGGAAATAGTTTTCGATAAGCTCACCCTTATAGTTGACGGATATGTTTATGTCCGTGAAGCCGTGGCGCTTAAAGTTCTTAAGTATGTGCATGAGCAAAGGATCATCGCCGATTTTCAACATAGGCTTCGGAACTTCTTTTGTAAGCTCCCCGAGACGAGACCCGAGTCCGCCTGCCATAATAATGGCAAGATTTTTGTTTTTTCTTACATCGGTAACGTCGTGTATAAAAACAACATCGCATAAAACACCGTCACTGTCAACAAGCGGTATGCATTCTATATGCTTTGCCGAAAATATCTGAATAAGATCTTCTTTAGAAGTGCCTAACGGCGCAAAAACCGGGATGTAGTTTGCGAAGGCTTTAACCGAAGCGTTCAGCTCTATGCCTTTTATCAGCGCTCGGCGTATATCTCCGTCCGAAACCGCACCGATAAGGCGCATGTTATCGTCTGTTATAAAGCAGATTTTGCCTGCACCCTTGTCTATGGCCTGCAAAGTAGATATAAGGTTGTAGCCCTCGTCTATACATAGTTCTTGCACGCTTACTTTACTCATTGCTCACCTCTCAAAAGACCTAGCGGGACGCGCCTGCAGCCGATGCCTCGATTTTGGACTTTTTCATGGCTTCCGCCCACGTATCTCTGAACTCTCTCAGATAGTCGCGCACCTCCATCAATATGTCCTTATCCTTCTTCATGTTGGCGTCAATCAACCTTCTGTACATGTATTCGTACATACTGTCAAAGTACTTTGATACGTCATAAGACCTGTCTAGCGTTAACTGAAACTCTCTTACAATATTTTCAACGCGGATAATCAGGTCGTTCGCCTTTATGATATCCTTTTGTTCTATCGCTGCAATCGCCTGGTTGCAAAATTTAAGCGCGCCGTCGTACAGCATAAGAGTAAGTTCTTCCTTGGAAGCCTGAAATATTTTGTTGTCTCTGTACTTACTGTAAGGATTCTGAGCTGACATTATTTCCTCCAATTATTACAAATGATACGGATAAGTGCTTTTATTCATCGATTCACTCGGCAAGCCTTACTTAGCTCTTTTTATCAACCATAAGGCCGGCCATTTCGAGAATCTTTGCATAAGCGTCCAGCTCTTTTTCGGGCGGGATCTCTCTTATAATTTCCTTCGTACTTGCGTCAAGCACCTTTACAACTACTCTTCTTGTTTTCTCGTGATAAGAATACGAAAGCATGCGGTTCGAAATCATCAGTTTCTTGTTCGCCTGCTCAATTGCTTTGTCGATAATTTTTTCCGAGGATTCCTCGTCAAAAGCCTTTAAGACTCCGGGTTTTGACCGGTTATCCAGCACAACGTTTGATTTTTTTGGGAAGTCCTTGACAACTGCGTTGCCGTCTGCTTGAGTTTCGGGCAGATCCGCGAGAATCGCGGGTTGTATATCGACTTGACTGATCTTGTTTATTTCCATGACTATATTCCTCCTAAAGCGCGTTTCTCCTGATTGCTTATAAAACTGATTGCAAGGCGTAAATTTTAAGTAATTCTTAGTTACGCCTGTCGATAAAAAACCCGTCGTTCATAACAAAGTTTCCGCTCGAATATGCCGCGTTGAGCTGAATGGTATTATTAAGAGTCTTAAACTCCTTGCGCATCTTTTCCTCGATATCTTTGCAGGTTCCGATACAGAAATTAACAGCATCGCTTATTTCTGAAATCAGCTTGTCGTTATCGGATATCAGCTTGACCTCGCTCGCCGTAAATTCGCGTTTGGGCAGACTTTTATCCGAAACCGACGCGTTAATCTTATTCTGAAGAGCATTGAGCTCGGTTAAAATAGCGTCCCTGTCCTTGCAAAGCAGCAGGTACTCTTCTATATAACGTTCGTTTTCGGCTTCAGGCTTTTGACTGCCGATAAACTCTTGCGTGGTTTTGTAGAGCTTCGCAAGCAGCAATTTTTTATCGTTTAAGAGCTGTTCTGTTCCGAGCATACCATACCTCACCGAAATTTAATGTGCCGAGAATAACACGCGGGCTTTTGCAAGCTCAAGCGCTGTCAAGCGCGGGTTACAGCCCGAGAAGAGACTGCAAAGATGCCATTTGCGAGTTTGAAGCCGTTATGGCCGTTTCCAGCTTGGAGAACATATTGTAGTAATACGTTTCCTTATTTGCAAGAGTTTTGCGCATATCGGAAATCTTGTCTTCCTGCGCTTTTATCTGCTTATACATATCATTGTCAATTCCCGACGCAGTATTCTCGATACCTGCTTTTTTGTAGAGCGAACCTCCGCTTGAAATTGCCCAGTTAACTATATCATTTAGCCTGTCTGCTATGCCTTCTTCATTGAGTCTCTGATTCCTGCGAGTCTTATCCGAAGAAGGAATCGTTGCTGATTTCGTGAACAGTTCGCCTATATCGTCCGGATGCTCCGAAAAATATTTATTAAATTTATCTTCGTCGAGCGTGATTTTTCCGGTTTCGCTGAGCGCCGAGCTTGTTGTTATGCCGATTTCGTAAAGGCTGAGGTTTGTTCCGTCTCTGAGTGTAACGGGAGTATAGAGCATGGTACGCATTTGCCCCGCTATGCCGCCGATGATGGAATCGTTATAGTTAAAGCCTATTTTTGCCTTTGATTCCCATTCTTCTATTTGCTTTTCCTTCATAGAATCCTTTTCCGCATCGGAAAGAGGCTCGTAGTAGGAATATTTATCCGACTTGGGTCTTTGAACTTTGTATTCCGCATTTATCGCGTCAACAAGGGCGTTATACTCTTTTACAAAGTTTTTGACAAGATTAAGCGTACCCTCGGAGTTGTTTTTCAGGTTAATATCAAAGGTCTTGCCTTCCGAAGCCTCGGTAAGAGCTATATTTAGCCCGTTTACGCTAAAGTTGTTTGATTCTCTTGTCGTCGTAACATTGTTGAGAGTAAATTCCGCGTCGCGGGCGATCCCGGTGCGCTCGGATGTCGACATGTTAAGCTTCATGATGTCGTTAAGGAACGTGCCGGTCTTATCGGAGAACGAAAGCGCATTGTTTGCGCCGCTTGCCTTGTTCTCGATTGTGAATTTACCGCTCGCTGTGTCAAAAGCTGCTTTTACCCCGGCGCTGCTCTCGTTGATCGTCTTCAAAACAGCCGATATAGAATCGTTTTCGCTGATGGTCAGATCGTGCCCGTTTATCGTAAATGTCGCGGAACCGCCGTTAAAAGCGCCGCTTCCGAACACTTTAAAGGCAGGGGAGTTAAGGTCGAGCGAGTTTGTCTTGCCTGAGGTTGTCCCCATGGCGGCAACAGTGCTCTTAGTTCTGAGCTCAATGTCGCTTCCGAATCCGAGTTTTGAAAAAGAACTGTCGCTTCCGGCTTTTACAGTGATTTTATTGTTTGAATTATTGGAAAACGTTATTTTTCCGTCCGAGGAAACACTCGCGGAAACGCTTCCGTCCACACCGGCAGCCTTAAGAGAGCCGTTTAAAGCCTGTTGTAAAACTATGTTGATTTTGGCGGTGTCATAAACGCCTTGATCGTCTTTAAAGCCGGAGATGTCAAAGCTGAACGACACATCGGAATCAACGCCGTTTACGGAAACTTTAAAGTTACCCGACAGTGTGTCGCCGAAAGTCCCGTAATCAATAGCCGCTCCGGTCGAGCTTGTTCCCTCTCTTTTTCCGTCGGTAATCGTTATTTTATGGCCGGGTTGGGTTGTGAGGTTTACTTTGCCGGTATCGGGGTTAATCGATGCCATGACTTTTTGGCCGGTCGGGTCGTTACCGAAAACCGATAACTTATCGTTTATCGCGCCGGCAAGAGCTTCTTTCGAAGCGAGGTCGGCTGTATCAAGCGTGATTTCCTTTGCCGCCGCTCCGTCCAAAGATATTTTGAACGAGTCTCCCGCTTTAAGGTTCGAAAGGTCAAGCTCGTCAAGCGCTATGCTTCCGCCGATCGCGGCTTGACTGCGGTAAGCGTCGGCCTTGGCAACTTTGTTTACAATAAGCTTGTAATCTCCGGCGACAGCGTCCGCGCCTGCGCTGACAGTTACGGAGCCGGAAACGTCTCCGCCCTGCTTAACTGTCGAAACCAGACCCTTGAAGTTTGAAGCGAGTCTGATACTGTTTGATTTATTAGTCGTTAAACTGAGCATGGAATTTTGAAAGTTTTTCAGCGCCGTGGAAACATTGCGGTACGAATCCTGCTGCCAAACGAGTTTTTGTCTGCTTTTTTCGAGCGTTGTAAGCCTCATGCTCTCGGCATCCATTAATTTTTTAATCATGCTTTCGGTGTCTATGCCTGAAAGCCCGGTGACTCTTGCTCTATTTGTATACATTGTTTGCCTCCTTGGATTAACCGCATCGTCTGCTGCGTGAATACCTGCCCGTAGTTTTCGGCAGGCGCCGGATTTATAGTGCCATTGTCAATTATATCGGATTATTAATAAAAAAATATTAGTGTGTTTTCGGCATATTGATATTGAAACAATAATATTATTTTAGCTGAGCATTAGCCCAAAATTTGCATATTTCGAGGTGATGTTTTTGAAAGAGGTAAAATCTGTCGAATTCAAAAATACCGAGGAAACAGTACCCAAAAACCGGGTTGAACAAAAGGAAATCAAGGCCGTGGATTTCAAGTACGCGACGGACGTAGTCTCCGAAGAACAGTTTAACGCACACACGAAACTGTACAACGGTTATGTCAAAAAATTAAACGAGGTAGACGCAATACTTCAGGGCGACGGTATGAGAAGCGAGGCCAACGCAATCTATTCCTACTATAGAGGATTAAAAAAAGGCGTAACCTTCAGTCTGGATTCAGTAATACTCCACGAGCTTTATTTTTCGAACATAAGCTACTACGGACAGAGTCCGGGCGAGAAAACAACAGCGTTTCTCGCAGAGTCTTTTGGAAGCTATGAAGCGTTTTTGAAGGATTTCACGGCGACATGCATGTCGGCAAGGGGCTGGTGCCTGACCGTTTACGACCAGAGGAGCGAGCGTTTGAGAAACATATTGTGCGATGCTCACGATGAGGGCATCATACTCGGTTCGTACCCGATAATCGTGACAGACATGTATGAACACGCGTATTTCTACGACTACCTGACAGATAAAGAGGCCTATATCAACTCGGTTATACGCGGGCTCAACTGGGAAGCAATAGAATCTAGGGCCGCAAGGTTACAGCGCTCATAAATTTAAGTAAGTGTTGATTTAATCGAATAGTTGCGCCCACTAGGGACAACCGCAGGCATCCCGCTCCGCACAAAGGCCGCATAACGGCCGCTTAGGACGGGGATGCGCGGATTAAATCAGCCGAGTATCCGTCCAAAGTGATTTAATCAGTGTTTACTTAAGCGTTGAAAATTGTATACGAAAGCTGCAAGGCAGTTTTCACTATACCGGATTCGAGCCGGGCAAAACGGGCAGCCTTGTTTTGCCCGGCTTTGTTTTTTTACGGCAACAACCTCACAATAAACTACAAATTTTTGTAAAAATGCACGTTATCGTCCGCCGTATCGTAATTGTTTTTTAGGTAAAAATTATATGCCGGTATGTTTTTGGATGTATTAAGCGTTATTAAACGCACGCCTTTTGTTCTCAGGTAACTTTCAATCTTTAGGAGCATAGCGCTGCCGGTTCCATTTCTTTGAAGCCTCGGATTAACGAAAATTTCCTTGATTTCGTAATACGGCTCCGAAAAATACCCGTAAATATTGCCGAAGCAAAAGCCTAAGCAGTTGCTGCCGTCCGAATAGCGAAAGCCATGAAAACACGGAGTTTTTTCGATGTCTTCCAGATATGCGCCCGCTTTTTCTTTTGTCAAAAATTCGTAGCAAAACGGCTCGTTTGAAAAAACATCGAAGAAGAATTCGGCCGCAAGCGATAAATCCTCTTTCTTATAAGCTGTCAGCATAGTGCCTCCAATTCGGCAAGTGCGGTGTCGATTGCCGCTATACTTTCTTCCGAGCCTTTTTTGACCGCATCGTACATCAAACGGTTCTTATAGATGATGTAACGTTCCTCGCTGACAGAGGAATCATGTTCGAGTTGGGTGATAAAGTCAAACTCGTTGAAAAGCAGCATGTTTAAAAAGCTCATGCCTTCGCCGATTTTCTTGATTTTTCCGTCGCACTCGTCCAGGCGTGCAAGCGATTCGGAAATCTCTTTTGTTTTGATTTTTTCCCGTCGCGTTTCGTATATTTTGTCCAGCTTTTCGCAAGCGGCGATTCCTAAATTGCAGGCGTCGCGGGCCTCCGCAAAGCCTCTTCGCGTCTTGCGGAGACTTGCGAGTACTGCGGGAAGTTTTGCGCGATTCGCGGAAGTGTCGAGAGCCGAACGAAGCTCGTCTCCAAACTCCGCAACGTTGCCGTATTCGGTGATTACGTCCGAGAGGGTTGATATTTCCGTTCCTCGAATTTTTGATCCGCCCTCTGTTGCGTCTATAAAACGTATACCGGGATTTTCCGCAATGTATTCTTCAAACGTGTTTCTGAATGCGTTGAACGTTTCGGTTGTCGCCACCCTGCCGCCGAACACATCCTCGGTAAACAGCTGCTCATCTTCGGGCGGTATGAGGTTTTTGTTGTCATAAAACGTTCCGCTTGCATGTGACCTTCCGCCTGAAAGCGCAAAATCCTGACCGACGAAAATAATGCAGTCTGTTCCCGTATATCCGCAAAGCTCGAGCGCAGTATAGGCGACCGTCAGATTTACGGGGAAATAATCCGTCTGCTTATATATATCCCCAAGCAGCGACTTGTACATTCCCAGCGCAGTATCCGGCAGAAGGATTTTTTTGCCTGTAAACTTGTCTAAAAGCGCCCTCTCGCTTATTTGCGAGAATATAAGCGTTGTTTTGTATTTCTGCGCTCTTTCTTCTTCGGTTTCAAATTTTGTTTGGCTTGAATCTATAGAAACGACAAAGTCGGGCTTAATACCCTTAGTCAGCAGCGCTTTGTAAGCGGTGTATACGCAAAAAACGGGGAGTTTCCCTTCAATTTGCTTTAGCAAAGCGGAATTTTTGTCGAGAGAAGGTCCGGCGGATACAAGTACACACGGGCGGCCGGAATATATGCCCTTTAGACTCCTTATGTCCGCAGCGCCGACTGTATGCGGAAGTGCCTCGAAAAATGCCTTGTGCCATGTTTTCGAATGCAAAATTGCAGTGTTCTTGCTTATTATGTCCGAAGAAAGACTGTTTTTGCACGTTTCGGCAAACAGCTTGCAAAGCTCCGGGAAAACCTCGGAATAGACGGGGATAATCGCAATCTTCATTTTGAACGCTGTGTTTGCCGAAACAAAATCGCTTATTTTTCTGTCGTCGTCACAAAGAGCAAGGGAAAAGCGCTTGTCCGTGAGCAATTCAGTTAAGTCCAAGTTATGCACGGCCGAGGCAAAAATATCCTTTGAAGGCTCAAGACACACAACCCTGTTATTTTCACCGCAGCGTCCGAGTATGGATATGGCATAATAAGCAAAGCCGAAACCGAAAACAAAAATTGTTTCGTTCGGCTGTATGTCGAGCGACTCGGCGAATTTCTCTGCTTCCGAGTGCGGGTCAAACTTGGAATGGAAATACTTTGTTTTGTTGTTTACAAGCAGTTTAAATGTCAAAGCGCCGGTCTTACTTGTTTCGGTTTTTACCGCGGTAATTTCCGCATTCTCGTATGCCGCCACGCTCACTGTGCTTTGCTCGGTCAGCAATTTTATGTTATTTTGAAAATTGTTTCCGGTACCGTTTATGACAATCACCCGTTTATTTTATTAAAAGCTTCGTTTATAAGAGGCAGCGTTTGATCAACAGCTTCCGAAATATCTTTGTAGGCTTTTTCGTTTCGCTTCATTATTTTCAGGTCTTCGCTCATTTCTGCGCCGAGTCCTTCGGAATACAAAACCTTATTATACGATGTAAGTATGAAGCCGAGCATTGAACTCGCATCGTGTAAGCTTTCGGCAGCTTCGTCCAAACTGTCAAGCTTATTCAGCAAGAGTCTTAACTCTCGCAGCTTTTCGTCTTCTTTGCCTCGGTCGTATATCTCGACTATTTTTTTGCAGATATCTTCTGCACGGCAGGAGATATCCTTTAAAGCGGGAAGATCGTTTGCCGCCTGTTTGAGCAGGTCAGACAGAAGGGGGCGTATGTTACGGTCAGCGATTTTTGAGGCGTTGTCAATGTTTTCGATAACAGAGAGGACAGTTTCGCTCTCGGGCATGTATTTTTCCAGGGCTTCGTCGAGGCTCATCACCATTGTGCCTTTTATAAGAACTCCGCCTTCGGTCGCGTCAATGTATTCGATATTGCCGTATACGGATATATATAGCTCGATCCACGTCAAAAATGTGTAGAACGAATGGTTCGCGTATACATGGCCTCCGTTTATGCCGGGCAGCTTTACCATATCGCCCGGGTTGAAACGGTCGCGTTTAACGTTGTCGTAAAACGTACCGTCCGCGTGAGATTTAAGAAGATTGTCCTTGTCGGGCTCAAACGACAAATCCATGCCCAAAAAAATTATTTCCGATGCGCCGGCGTAACGGGCAAAGTCCATGGCTATATGGGCGACAGAGCCGCCGCCGTTCAGGGAATCCGTGCAAAGCCCGAGTTTTTCGAACAGTTTCAGCGTTATCGGAAACAGTTCCGCGTTTACAAAAATTTTCCTGCCACTGTGTCTTAACAAGAATTCATGCTCTGTTATCGGGAAATACAGAAGGTTGAAATTCATCTCGGTTTTGTTTTCGAGCTTCGATTCGTGTACGAGTTGCTTCGCGTCGCAAGATACCACGAAATCCGGCTCTATCCCGTGCTTTATCAAAACTGCGTAAGCCGTGTATACGCTTATTATCGGTATTTTACCTTTAGCGCTTTTCAGCAGCTCAACGTTTTTGTTTAGAGACGGGCCCGCTCCGACGACTATACAGGGAAGACCGCGGAAAGAGTCTTTGTAGTTATAAAAACCATGGCTTTCTGCAATTACCGGAAGATTTTTGTAGAACATTTCGTTCCAAAGATATCTGTACTTCGCAATCGTATTTCTCGATATGACGGCGGCAATGCAAAGCGACCTGTATTTCGAAAGAAAATCTCTGCACTCGTTCGGAAACAGCTCGGCATAGACCGGCAGGAAGAAACAAACGGAGTCAAGGTCAAAAGAGCCGTTTTCGTTTGGGTCGGCCTGTTCGAGCAGTTCCGTGTTTGACGAAAGGAAGAGCGTAAAGTTTTTGTCTTCCAAAATCCCGCTTATATCCCGGTTTTCGGCGGCGGAACGAAAAATGTCCGCACAGGGTTCCATAACGTAAATAAGGGCATCGCTGCCCGCTTTTTTACGTATTTCCTCTATATGGTAGCCAAAGCCGAAGCCGAAGCATACTATTATCTTCTTGTTATTTATAGCTTCGGGAACTAGCTTGTCCGCCTCGTTTTCGGGCGAGTACTTGCTGTGCAGATATTTTGAGCTTTGGCCGTTGTTTGCCTTGCAGGTCGAGCTTCCGTTTTTTGCCCGCTCGGGTATTATCTCAATGCACGAGCGCGAGGGAAGGCTTAGAAGAGCATCGCCCTGCGTTCCGAAAGCCCTCATGTTCCCGGCAAAAAGATTTTCTCGGGTATCAAACATTGTAGATACCTGCCTTATACTTTGCCGCGTTTTCGGGTATCACAAACCATTCTATCGTTTTTTCCAAACCCCGGCGGATATCGTACTCGGGTTCAAAGCCGGTGAGCTTTTTTATTTTTGAGTTATCGCACCATAGCCTGAAAACCTCGCTGTTTTTCGGGCGCAGACGTTTGTCGTCTGTCACAGGCTCAACATCGGCTTTCATTATATCTCGGATCATCAAGAAAACATCGTTGATGCTGATTTCAAAGTTTGAGCCTATATTAACGGTTTTACCCGCCATTTCATCGCATTCGGCAAGAAGTTTCAGCCCGCGGCAGGTGTCGCTGACGTAGTTTAGGTCTCTTGTCGGAGTGAGATCGCCCAGTTTGACAGTTTTCGCCCCTGCGGCGATTTGAGTTATAATCGTCGGGATAAAAGCCCTTGAACTCTGTCTCGGCCCATAGGTGTTAAAAGGGCGCGCAACACAGACCGGCAGTTTAAACGCGTTGTAAAAGCTCATGGCTATGGCATCCGCACCGATCTTGCTTGCGGAATACGGAGACTGAGGGCTTAAAGGGTGCTCCTCGTCTATGGGGACATACCTCGCGGTTCCGTAAACTTCGCTTGTTGATATCTGTATAACCTTGCCGACCTCGTTTTTCAAAGCGGCTTGGCAGATATTGAGAGCGCCGTTTACATTTGTGTCTATATAAGATGCGGGCGCGATGTATGAATACGGTATAGCGATAAGAGCGGCAAGGTTAAATACTATGTCGATGTTTTTCGTTATGTTATCGCAAATTCCGTTATCTCTTATATCTCCGGATACAACCTCTATATCGCGAAGACAGCTGCTGCCCTCAAGATGGCCCCAGTTGTTGAACGAGTTGTAATAAACGAGAGCGCGAACGTTTGCGCCGCTTTTTGCAAGCATTTCGGTGAGATGCGAGCCGATAAATCCGTCCGCACCGGTCACGAGAACTCTTTTTCCGGCTATCGACATGTTTTATTCCTCCGTAAATTATTGAAATTTATAACTAAAGTGATATACTTGGGTAAGTGCCGATCTAATCGGACGGTTGCGCCTGCCGGTTTCGAAGCGAGGCTGAGGCAAACGGTGTGCGCGTTGCTTCTGAGTAATATTTCGGAACAGTTTTCAAAAATATTACTGTCGTATGACAAAACGGAGGGGAAAATGAAAATTTACACCAAGACGGGCGATAAGGGCCAAACATCGCTCTATACGGGGGAAAGAGTCCTAAAAACGGATATGAGGATTAACTGTCTCGGTGAAATTGACGAGCTTTGTTCTTATATCGGACTCGTGAAGGCCGAAGCGGGCGAGGCAGAGACAGTAAACTTACTTTCATCCGTACAAAAAACTCTTTTTGATATTATGGCCGGGGTAGCGACAAAAAATGACTTAAAATATGCGCTCGGAGAAGAAAAGACGCTCGAACTTGAAAGGGCTGTCGATAAGCTGCAGGATAAGGGCGGAGGTTTTAAGGGCTTCGTTCTGCCGGGAACAAACGTGAAATCCGCTCACTGCGATATCGCTAGAACGGTCGCAAGACGAGCGGAGCGCAACATCAACAGACTGGCGGAGGTTTGCGAAGTTGATAACGGTGCGCTGGTCTATATGAACAGGCTTTCCGACTATCTTTACTCGCTGGCGAGATATTATGACGGAATTTCTATCTAAGAACAGACATATCGCGAACATATGCCTGCTCCTGACCGCAGTTATTTGGGGCTCGGGCTTCATAGGTGTTCGTTTTGCGGGGAACAGCGGTTTCACGCCGGAACTGATACTTTTTTCGCGTTTTGCGGTCGCGTCGCTCACATCTTTTCTGATTTTCAGAAAAAAGATTCGCGGGTTCACAAAAGCCGAGCTTATTTACGGAACACTTACAGGGTTTTTGCTGTTTACAGCATTTTATTTTCAGACTATAGGCATAAGAAACACAACAACGTCAAACAACGCGTTCTTAACATCTGTATGCGTTATAGTCGTTCCGTTTTTTGAATGGCTCGTTTTTAAGAAAAGACCAAGGCCGATGGTGTTTGCTTCAGCGCTTATAGCTATAACCGGCGTTTATATACTGACGGGAGCGGGCGGGCTAAAGGCTCTTAATCTCGGGGATATTCAAACGTTGACAGGCTCAATGCTTTTTTCGTGTCATATACTTTTTCTAAGCATTGCAGTCAAAAAGGTCGATACTGTAAAGCTTTTGTTTTTGCAGGTCGCAAGCTGTACGGTTTTTTCGGCCGCGGCAGTCGCGGCACTCGGCGGACTGCTTTTGCCGCAGGATATTGACGTTTTACGGGGGACATTGTGCGTTGTATATCTCGGGATATTTTCGACCTGTCTTGCTTTTTTGATGCAGACTGCGGCTCAAAAGATATCTTCACCGACGACCGTTACCGTTATACTTTCGACTGAAGCGCTTTTCGCTTCGATATTTTCCGTTGCGATAGGCGACGAACCTTTGACCTCAAGCCTTATAATCGGCGGAATCATAATAATGTCCGCGGTATTGCTGTTGAGCAAACGCGAGAAGATTCCGGTTTAACGCTGCGGGCGGAAAATCATGCTTTCTTGAAATCCAATCCTTTAGGAGACTTATAAATTCATATGCATAATCACCAACATAAATTTTTAACCGAAATGTACGAAATCGGCAACCTGAACGGCTGCGACGAGTTCAAGCGGCTCTGCTCTTCGCTCGCGGATATTGCGGAAAAGCCCGGGCTTCCTCCGGCGCTGTTGCTTTCCGCTGACGAAGGCTGTGGCATAACCACAATGGGCAGGCACTATGCCAACGTCTGCGCGTTTAAATTTCTGGAAGACCCGACAAACCTGTTCTATGCGGAGAGCGAGCTTACAAAGGGCAACGAGCGCTTTGACAATGTCGGCGATTCCATATCGTATGTGGAATCCATGATTGACAACACGACAGCGCATTTGTTTTTGATGTTCGATTTATCCGCATGGCTCGGAAACAAGCTCAGCGATACGTATTTGGACAAGTTTTTCAGGAAGCTGAGCGAGAAACGCTATATCGTAACCGCCGTATTACGGATACCCTATGTTTCCGAAGAGAAATACAAGGAAACACTAGAGATACTGACCGGCTATTTTGTTCTGGTCTCGGCGAGGGTTGCCCCGCCTTCGGATGAGGACCTTACGGCTTGCATAGTCAACACCCTTGCAAAAAGCTACAGCTTTAAGCCCGATAAACGCATGGACGACGCGGTTTCGGAGCTTATTGCTGAGAAACGCTCTCGCGGGAGATTTTTTTATTATAAGACTGCGGATATAATTATGACTGATATAATGTTTACAAGAGAGCTTATAAGCATCGGAGGAAATAACCGCGGAATACCGGAGGCTTGTGAAACGCTTGCCAAGCTTTACGCAAAAGCGCCGGACACAGACCCGGGAGAAGAGCTCGCGGGTTTAATCGGTCTTTCGGAAATCAAGGCGAAAATAAGCGAGATAACCGCCGACATTCAATTCAGAATGATGCGCGGTGAGCAGAAGAAACCGAACTTGCACATGATGTTCGCGGGACCACCCGGAACCGGAAAAACCGTAGTCGCGAGACTGGTCGGCAAAATATTTAAAGAAAAAGGAATATTGCCTATAGGCGATTTGATTGAGGTAACAAGAAAAGATCTTGTCGGTGAGTATATCGGGCAGACCGCAATAAAAACTGCCGAGGTTGTTAAATCCGCAATAGGAAGCGTTCTTTTTATTGATGAAGCTTACGCGCTGACAAACGAGACTATCGAAAGAAAGGATCTCGGTTTCGAAGCGGTTACGACGCTGATTTCCGAGATGGAAAACCGCTGCGGTGAGTTTGCTGTCATAATGGCCGGTTATGAGGACGAGCTTGAGCATTTGTTTGAGCTGAATGTCGGCCTGAAGGACAGATTCGCTTTTAAAGTTGAGTTCAAACCTTATTCAAACGAAGAGCTTTATGAGATTTTCCTTTACCAAACACGCGATAAATACGAGCTTTCCGATGATTTGACACGTACGGCGAAAGGTTTTTTTCTTGGGCTGTCTCAGGATTTTGTAAAAGATAAATATTTCGCTAACGCAAGGTTTGTCAGAAACATAGTCGAACGCACGGCTTCAAAGGCCATGTTGAGAATGGCTGAAAGCAACATTGTCGTATACAACCCCGGGGCGAAGTTGAGACTGGAATCGGTCGATTTTAACAAGTCGGTTGCCTCAAAGGATATAAGCGAGCTTATGAGCGCGAAAGACAGAAAGCGTATAGGCTTTGCTGCCAAGGGGGAAAAGGCGAATGGATAAATATTTTGTTTTTGATAACCCCGGAAAAAAGTACAGACTCAGGACAAATATAGCCGGGTATTTCGGGAACTCGGCTTTAAACGGAACAACGAGGCTGATCGGAGATATTTTCAAAAACATCTCTCCCGCGAGAGAAAACCTGCCCGTTTTTATGTTTATGATACCCGAGGGCCAAGGCCTGCGAACAGCGGCAAAGCTCCTCGCCTCAAGGATGTCCGAAAAATCGCTTGACGGCAAGAGAAGCCGGCAGCATCTGAATTATTACAAGCTTACTCCCGAGGATGTTTCTCTTAATATACCGGGCACGATAAACGACATACTTAAGAGTATACGTTCAAACGACCGGGCAGGTACGCGGTTTGCTGTCGTCGATCTGGACGGATACACGGGAAGGAAGGTGTACGACAGCCTTGTAACAAAGCTGCTGAGGCTTATAAACGACTTGAAGGGCATCAGGACGTTTATACTGCGCATACCGCCGACGGGGCGCGAAACGGTCGTCAACATGCTTGATTATATCTCAAACTATATCAGTATAAGGCTGATAGACTTTCCTGTAATAAGCGCCGAGGAAGCTCTGGAACACACAAAATTCCGTATGGAAAACGAGAGGAAGCTTGTTTTTGACCAAGAGGCGGAACAGAGCTACAGGCAGTATTTTCAAAACCATATAGACCACGGCAAGTATTTCGGCTTTGGAACCATCGGGAAAATACGGGAGGAAATATATCTCGGCTATGCGACAGACAGGAGCGAAAATAAGCCTCCTGTCATCGGCAGGAGACATATTGCGCCGTATATATCGAGATTCGGATCGGAAACAAATTCCGGAAGCGCTCTTGACGAGCTGAATGAGTTGATCGGTCTTAACGACATAAAAGAGCAGATTTACGAAATAGTAAAGACTTCCGAGTTTAAAAAGAAGAGCGGCATCAATGACATCCGGACGCTGCATCTGATGATGACGGGTCAGCCGGGAACAGGGAAAACCGTTGTCGCCAGGCTGTTCGGAAAGATATTGAAAGAATGCGGCATACTGAAATACGGCAGGCTGATAGAGGTCGGAAGAAAAGATCTTATCGGCGAATACATGGGGCAGACTGCGCTAAAAACAATCGACGCCTGCCGTATGGCCTACGGGAGCATATTGTTTGTGGACGAAGCATATGCGTTCGCAAAGGAGGACAACGACCGCTACGGCTTCGAGCAGGAAGCTTTGACAACGCTGATTGCCGAAATGGAAAACAACAGGGATAAATTTGTCGTCATAATGGCAGGATATAAAAAAGAAATGGACCAGCTATGCAAAACAAATGCCGGACTCAGAGACAGGTTCGCTTTTCGCATAGATTTTCCGTCGTATACAGGCGGGCAGCTTTTCGACATATTCAAGCTGCAAGTCAAACAGCGCGGGTTTAAGCTGTCCGATGAAGCATCGGCTCTCGTGCAAAAATATCTGCTCGGGCTCTCGGCTTCGGTAATTTCAGACAAAAATTTCTCGAATGCGCGTTTTGTCAGAAATATAACGGAAAGAATAATTTCGAAACTGAGTATACGCGTAGTAAACAGCGGGTTTACGGACGTGTCGAATATTATATTGTTTTGCGACGCGGATTCGGCCTTAAAAGATAATGACCTAAAGGTTCTTAATTCCGGAAAAGAGAGAAAACTGATAGGATTTTAGCGGACAGCGGTGAAGACATGACAAAGAAAATCAATGACAGTTACAGCTTTTCGGGAGCGTACAGCGTTCCCGGCGACAAGTCCGTTGCCCAGAGAGCCGTTATAATCTCGAGCATTGCGGAGGGTGTCAGCACGGTCTTAGGCTTTCCGGAAGCTCTGGACTGCCTTTCTGCCCTCGAGTGCATGAGAAACCTCGGCGCGGATATTATCAAAAACGGCTCTGAGCTTGTCATAAACGGCTCCGGACTGTATGGGCTGAAGCAATATGACGGCAGGCTAAACGCCGGAAACAGCGCAACGACCATGAGGCTCTTATCGGGAGTTCTGAGCGCACAGCGTTTTGACAGTGTCATTACCGGGGACGAGTCTCTTTTGAAGCGCTCCGCGAACGGTATTATAAAGCCGCTCAGCCAAATGGGCGCGGATGTATGCTCCGAAACGGGAGACGGTTTCGCTCCGCTGATAATAAAAGGCAGGGCGCTCAAGGCCATAGCCTACGATATGCCTGTTGCAAGTGCACAGGTTAAATCCGCTGTTTTGCTTGCGGGACTGTATGCCGAAGGCAGTACTTGCGTTCGCGAGAGTTTTGCCTCGCGCAACCACACCGAGATTATGCTCGGTTCCTTCGGAGCGCAGATTGAGTCAAAGAGGGGAAGGGTAACACTTTATAGGGGCGGCTGCGCTTTACGTGCCAAAAACGTTGCTATATACGGGGATTTTTCTTCAGCGGCTTATCTGATCGCGTCCGCCGTGATACATAACAACTCGTCTGTGAGGATTAACGGCGTTTTCGTAAACAAAACAAGAACCGGGTTTTTGAATGTTCTGCGGCGTATGGGCGCAAAAATCAGATTAATGCGTATGTTTTTGTCGGACGGCGAGCCTGTTGCCGATATAGTTGCAGAAAGCTCCGGGCTTTTCGGAACAGAGGTCAGCGCAAGGGAAATACCGTCTATGATAGATGAAATACCGATTTTGGCGGTTGTTTCTTGTTTTGCGAAAGGAAGAACGGTTATAAAGGGAGCTTCGGAACTTCGAAAAAAGGAATGTGACAGGCTCGCCGCCATGGCGTGTGAGCTTAAAAAAGCCGGCGCGGACATAGAGGAGACTGACGACGGGCTTATAATCGAGGGCGGTAAGAAACTGAAATCGGCAGTATTCGATACCCACAAGGACCATAGGGTCGAAATGTCGCTTTCCGTTTTGGGTACGAGGATACCGGGCGGCTGCGAAATAGAAAACGCCGGCTATGCCGACGTTTCTTTTCCGGGTTTCTATGATATTATCGACAGGGCTTAAGCTGCCGGCTATTGATCCAGCCCCTCAATCGGCGGCGGATCGATTTTGTTGACTTTAATAAGCCTTGCGTTTACGACGAACCTTGTGTCTTTACCGCTTTCGCCCGTACAGGTCGAAAGTGTCAGCACTCTGTCTCCATACTTCAGCTCGACTCCCGTGTCGTACATCGAACGTGACTTCATTTCTTTCGCAAGCCTGAAAAATTCGTTGTAATCTCTAAAAATCGCCTGTATGTAGTAAAAATCGGTATCGGTCTTGTAGAATGAGAATATTTCCCAGGTGTATTCCTCGTACAGCGTGTTAAACGTCACATACGGGTGTTCTTTAAAATAGTCGGGGTCAGTGTAATACCTGAGACTGTGGAACATTACATCGGCTCTCATGTTGTGACCGTATATAATCGTGTTCCAGTCGTCTTTTTCGATGTTGTTTTCATAGTCGAGGAATATCCAGCCCGCGCTCGTGTAGTTTTTGTTTATATCGCGGTTAAGATAGTAGGCGTTATCCTCCGATTGTAAAACTGGATAGTCAACGGTTGTCCCGGGTATGTTAACATAGCCGACTATGTCCCGGTTATCGTATTCTTCCATGAGCTTCACGAATTCCGGCCTGATTTTCTTTTCGGCATCAAAAAGACCGGTTCTCGGCACATACGACGGTTTTTGCGTCGGAACGTCCGTGACGGCTGTATCAGGGGTACTGTACTCCTCGACGGCACTTTTATATATGTCGCGGCTTTCTTCAATGAGTTGCTTTTCCCGGCGCTCCCTCGATACTTCGTCAAAATAAGCTTTGAGCGGGAAAAACACTCCGCAGCCGAGGGCGGCTAGTATGGCAATGAAAAACAACCTTTTGATGAATACGGATCCGGGCTTGCGGTTTTGAGCCGCGGATTTTCTTTTTTCGACGTTATTGTTATTTTCCGACATTTAATCACCTATAATATGTTGTTTTACGGCGGGTATAGCCGGGGTTCGGCTTTGCCCGAAGCAAGTCTGTACCGTTACTGCTAAGCCTGACGCGGCGGATTGACTGAATTATATAATATGATATATTTAAGTTCAACAGTAAATTTATGAAGCGCTTAAATGCATGACCCCTTATGTTTACGGTGCTTACAAAGCTGCTTCAAAGGAGCGTTTATGCATAATCTGAAAAGAATGAAAGAACTGACCGATATCCTGAACAAAGCTGCCAAAGCATATTATTCCACGGATACGGAGCTGATGAGCGACCGGGAATACGATATGCTCTATGACGAACTCAAGCTGCTCGAACAGCAAACAGGAACGATTATGGCTTCAAGCCCGACTCAAAAAGTAGGTTTCGAAGTTATGTCCGAGCTTGCGAAGCATGCTCACGAGTATAAATTGCTTTCGCTCGACAAAACAAAAGAGGTCTCGAAACTCAAGGAGTTCCTGAGTAAGGGGGACGGCCTTTTGTCCCATAAGCTCGACGGCCTGACCGTTGTGCTTACGTATAACGGAGGCAGCCTGACCCGCGCCGTTACAAGAGGAAACGGTGAAATCGGAGAGCTTATTACTCATAACGCGCTCACGTTTAAAAACGTTCCCGGGAAGATTAACTTTCGGGGAAGTTTAACGCTGAGAGGAGAAGCTGTTATCTCGTTTTCGGACTTTGCAAGTATAAACGAAGCTCTCGAAGAAGGAGAGAAGTACAAGAATCCGAGAAACCTGACAAGCGGGACCGTAAGACAGCTAAACTCCGAAATCTGCGCCTCGCGCAATGTCGCGTTTTTAGCGCATGAGCTTGTTTTTGCCGAAGAGGAGAGCTTCAAAAAGCGTTACGACCAGTTCGAAAGGCTTGAGTCTCTGGGATTTGTCTGTGTCGAGCATCGTTTGGTCAACGCCGAAAATGTGCAACAGGCTGTCGAAGACTTTAAGGAGGGTATAGACGGCTACGAATACGCGACAGACGGGCTGGTCTTAACTTACAACGACATCGCGCTTTCCGAGTCACTCGGGCAGACATCCAAATTTCCGAAGCATTCAGTCGCGTTCAAATGGGAGGACGAGCAGGCAGAAACCGTGCTCACCGACATCGTTTGGAACACTTCGCGCACAGGGCTTATCAATCCGGTTGCCGTTTTCGAGCCGGTCGATCTGCTCGGGACAACCGTCTCCAGAGCGTCTATCCATAACGTAAGCATATTGGAGTCGCTCAGGCTGGGCAAGGGCGACAAGATACTTGTGTACAAGGCGAACATGATAATACCACAGATAGCCGATAATATAACGAAAAGCGGCAGTGCGGAAATACCGGAGCGCTGTCCCGTTTGCGGCTTCGATACCGAAATCGAGCAAAGAGCCGACGTTAAATCGCTTTATTGCACAAATCCGAACTGCCAAGCTCAGCTGATACGCTCGCTTGCTCATTACTCGGCAAGAGATGCCATGAATATAGAAGGCTTCTCCGTTCAAACCATTGAGCGCTTTGTACAGGCAGGCATACTCAAGAGCTATGCGGATATTTATTCCGTCGGCTTGCATGAGCAGTCCATACTCGGTATGGACGGGTTCGGGAAAAAATCATTTAAGAAACTGTGCGACGCGATAGAGGAGTCAAAAACCTGTGAGTGCCACAGATTTATTTATGCTCTCGGCATCAAGAATATCGGCCTTGCGGCGGCGAAGCTTTTGTGCAGGCATTTTGAGAACGACTTAGTAAAAATAATGAGCTCCGAAGCAGACGAGCTTTTAAAAATCGACGGTTTCGGCGAGGTTATGTCCGTCGCGGTCAAGAAATATTTTGAGGACGAACGCAACCGCGAACTTGTGAATTTTACAGTGAAAATTCTGGATTTTATCAAACCCGTGACTTCGGAAGCACAGACTCTTGCCGGCAAGACCTTTGTTATAACCGGAACGCTCAAGAACTACGGCAGCAGGGATGAACTTGTGAAGGTCATAGAAAATCTCGGCGGGAAAGTCTTATCTTCTGTATCGGCAAAAACAAGCTTTTTGATTAACAATGATTCAAAGTCTTTATCTTCGAAGAACAAAAAGGCCGCGGAATTGGGCGTTCCCGTCATAACCGAAGAAGAATTCGCAGAAATTGCGGGTTTGACGAAAGATGAGTAATTCGTCAACGCAGACGGCTTTTATAAGACCGCAACTAAAATATATCGTATATGTTTATATATTACCGCGGAAGTTAAATACCGTATAAAATACTTACGCGGTTACTCGTGCCGGGCAGGAGTAATAACTTGTTTATTTTAGACCTTAGATCACCGTGGCTGTAAGGTAAGTGTGTTCGGCCGGAAAATGCGGTGAACCGGCATTATTGATTGTTCACGGCCGATTATGAGCCCGATTTCGAGCGAGGTGTTTTTATGAATTATAAATCAAATCGAACGCTGGCCGGTTTGATTGTTGTTGCGATTGCCCTGTATTTTTTGCTGAAGGGGACGAGTTTTTCGCTGACGCCGTTTATACTGATTTTCAGCGGATTGGTTCTAGTCCTCCTGTTTTGGACAAAAAGACAAAGCTGGGCGCTTGTGTTGGGCATGTATGTACTGTTTTCGGGTTTGCACTCCCTCATATCCCCGAGGCTGCCGGGTAATGTATCAAACATGCTGTTCTCTTCGGCGCTTTGGGTAGTTCCCGGCATAACGTTTTTTATGCTGTACTTATTAAAAAACAAGAGGGGTCTTCTTGTTCCCTCGATGCTGTTCACCTGGTTCGGAATATTTTATCTCCTATCCGGTCTCGGAATATTCAGCACGGTTATAAGTTCGGGCGGGCTGCTCGTTATCTGCTTCGGACTTGCGTTTGTCTGCGCTTTTTTTATCGGAAGAGACTTTTCAAAAAAAATGTCGTTATATACCGGAATTTTGCTCACGGTCTGTGGTATAATCTTCGGGACAGGTATGATCTCAAGCCTCACTACCGTATTTCTTGTTGTTCTTCTCATTTCCGGCTTGCTGATTATCTTTAAACGATAGAGGCAGGAATCCGTTTATTTTTCGGGCTGCCGTCCGGGTTTCCGGAACTTACTTTGGGAGGACCTTATGAACTACGATTTCGACATTCCGGTGGATCGATGTAATACCTACTCTTTGAAGTGGGACAGACCGGATTTGTTTCACAAAGGGGACAAGCCTTGTAAAATTTGCAGCGAAACGATACCGATGATGATTGCCGATATGGATTTCAGATGCTCGCCCGCAATCATCGAGGCGCTTCACAGAACTGTTGACAACGGTATTTACGGTTACTCCTCGTGGGAATCCGAGCCAAAATACGCCAGAGCCATTATCAACTGGTATAAAAACCGCTATAACACGGTATTTGAGGAAAAAGACATTGTGTTTGCAAGCGGGTCTCTTGACGCAGTGAATCAATCAATCCGCGCTTTTTCGGAGCCGGGAGACGGTATTATACTTTGCAGGCCCGTGTACGGCAACTTTAACAGCTGCATAAATACGGTATGCCACAGAAAAATCGTAGGCTGCAACCTGATAAACGACGGCAACGGCTATTATACGATGGACTGGGAAGACTTTGAGGAAAAGTGCTCGGTTGCGTCAAACAAAGTGTTTATACTTTGCTCGCCTGCCAACCCTGTCGGAAGGGTTTGGACGTTCGAAGAGCTCAAAAGGATAGACGAAATCTGCAAGAAACACAGTATCGTGCTCGTATCGGATGAAATACATTCCGATATACTGCGCAAGGGCATCAAGCATCATACGATTTATTCCGTGGCGAAAGATGACAGTAACATTGTGATGATTACCGCTACGAACAAGACATTTAACCTTGCCGGTCTTCACTGCGCGAACGTTATTATAACAAACGACGAGCTGCGCAAGAAATTTACGAAAGATTTCGCGTGGGCGCATCCTTCGCCGTTTGCAATAGCGAGTCTTATCGCGGCTTATACCCAGAGCGACGATTGGCTTGAAGCCTTGAACGATTATATTGACGGGAATTTAAGATTCGCGGTTGATTTTATACATAAGAACATGCCTAAGGTAAAAGTATGGTACCCTGAGGGAAGTTATATGCTCTGGCTTGATTTCAGGGCTTACGGGCTCAGTGACGATGAAGTGCACGAGAGAATTTATCTCGGAGCGAGCGTTATGCTTCAGGACGGACTAGTACACGACCCCGAGAACGGGGAATGCTTTCAGAGAGTTTGCGCCGGCTGTGCCCGCTCTGTTCTGGAAAAGGCTCTCATAAGAATGGCAAAGCAGTTTGCCTGCAGCGAGTAAAGCTGTTACTTCGCCAATTAAATCAGCCGAGTATCCGTTCAAAGTAATTTAATCAGCATTTACTTAACAATAAAAAGCCGTGCCACCGCGATTTTTGTGAATCACGGTGATACGGCCTTTGTTTTAATCGGATTGCAATCCTACCACCTGTATCTGTAGGGGTAATAATAGTAAGGGTAATAGGGGTAGTAATAAGAGTAACTATAGTACGGATAGTAGTAATTGCGGTAGTAAGGGTAGTAGCTGTAGTACGGATAGTAGAACCTGTTGTAATACGGCCGTCCGTATCCTCTTCCGTAAAATCTGTTAAAGCTATACATGGCATCCTCCCTGTATCGTTTGCACGGCAGCTTTGAAAATACAACCTTTTCAGCACCGGATGTCTGAATTCGATTTGTCCTGCCGGTTTTCATCACTTGATACTACAGTGTATTCGGGAGGGGAAGATCTGTGACATGCTGTGTTTAATAATGTCGAGTAAAATGGATTTTAATTGTTTATTGCGCGTTCGATATTTTGACGGACAGCTTCAATCGCGTTTCCCATAAGCTCGCCGAAAGTATCGCTTGCGTTGAAATAAGCTTTTAGCTGAGGTGTTTTTGATAGTAAGGCATAGTCATTGTTAAGCTCGTTTATTAACTGTTCGGCTTGGCTTTGGGTAAGCTGGCTTGAGTATGCGCGTTCCTGTTTCGCGTTAAAGTCGTTCAGCTGCTTTCTGAGCGTGGGATTACCGCTAACCGCATTGTATGCCGAACTAAGCTCCGCAAACTCTCTCGTATTTTTTAAAGCATCGGTAAGAGCCCTTATTGCACTGTTAACGTCCATAGTTACCTCTAGGTTAGTTTATACATTTAGGGTGCTGTCCAAAGTGATTTAATCTGTGTTTATTTAGTCAGTTTCAGCTTTATTTACTATATGACACAAAACGCGCATGGTTTACAGGCAATTTACAGACGGACAAATAAAAAAAGGCTGCTATGCGTTTTTTAAAAACCGCAGGCAGCCTTTTATTTTGAGCAGCGGTCGAACAAGTCCAACCTAAATTCTTCCGGATGAGCCGAGTACGTTCTTGATTTTATGGCGAACGAGCTCTTTGAGGTTTGTTCTGGCATAGGTAAGATACTGCCTCGGGTCAAAATGATCCGGATGAAGCGAAAAATGTTCTCTAATCGAACCTGTCATGCACAAACGAAGGTCGGAGTCAATGTTGATCTTGCAGACTGCCATCGAAGCCGCCTGACGAAGCATATCTTCGGGTATGCCGATAGCGTCCGGCATTGCTCCGCCGTAACGGTTAACCTTTGCGACATATTCGGGCATAACCGATGAAGCGCCGTGAAGAACTATCGGGAAATCGGGCAAACGCTTCGAGATTTCTTCAAGTATGTCGAATCTGAGCTTAGGATTCTGTCCGGGCTTAAATTTATAAGCGCCGTGGCTTGTTCCGATTGCGATTGCAAGCGAGTCTACACCTGTTTTTGAAACAAACTCTTCAACTTCGTTCGGGTCGGTGAACATTGCATCCTCGTCGGATACGTTTACAGCGTCTTCGATGCCCGAAAGCTTGCCAAGCTCGGCTTCGACGACAACGCCTTTTGAGTGGGCATATTCAACGCAGCGTTTTGTAAGCTCAATGTTTTCCTGAAGGGAATAGTGCGAACCGTCTATCATAACGGAAGAGAATCCGCCGTCCACGCAGCTCTTGATTTCTTCAAAAGCCTTGTCCTTGTCGAGTCCGGCTCCGCCGTGATCCAAATGAAGCGCGATCGGCAAATTTGTATCGATAAGGGCAGCTTCAACGAGCTTTGTCAGATAGATATGCTTAGCGTATTTTCTTGCGCCGGCCGAAACCTGCAAAATAACGGGAGAAGATTCTTCCTTTGCGGCATCGGTGATTGCCTGCACTATTTCCATATTGTTTACGTTGAATGCTCCTATGGCGTACTTGCCTTTATAGGCTTTTTCAAACATTTCCTTTGTCGTAACTAACGGCATGATTACCTCCTCATTTTATACCTCACAGGCGAAACGACGGCTTGATTGACAGTAAGCGCTTATCATAGCCGATTTCCGTTGCCGGTACTTAGATAATAACCAAAATAACAAGACATTGCAATAGGGGAACGAGCTTTATTAGGCAGATGATTGCTTCGGCAGCAAAACATAGGACAACACTATATTTTGTTGTTTCATCGCAAGACGCAGATGCGCCTTATTTGAGCACTGCGGCGTATCTAAACGCGTCTGCTCGGTACGAGTAACCGCGTAAGTATTTTATGCGGTATTTATAGTCAATTAACTTCCGCGGTAATAGCAAAACCCCCGCCGGAACAGCCCGGTCGGGGGTTTTGCGGGTCGGGGGTTCGTCCCTCTACTTATACGGGTTACTTAAGTCTGAATCTGGATACTGTCTCTTTGAACAGTTCGGCTTGGCTTGCAAGCTCTTCCGCAGCCGCTGCCTCTTCTTCTGATGTCGCGGTGTTGCTCTGCGTAACCTGAGAGATCTGCGCGATACCGATGTTTATCTGAGACAGGTTTTCGGCCTGTTCGGATGATGATTTTGCAATTTCGGAAATAAGCCCGGAAGCTTGCTTTATCTCAAGGACTATATTTTTAAGCGCGTCCGCTGTCTGGTTGGCAATCTTTGTGCCGTGAGCGACTTTGTTGACGGTGCTTTCGATAAGGTCTGTCGTATCCTTGGCGGCTTCCTGGCTCTTGCCGGCAAGGGTTCTTACCTGTTCCGCGACTACCGCGAAGCCGGCGCCGTGAGTTCCGGCATGAGCGGCTTCAACGGATGCGTTAAGCGCAAGCAGGTTCGTCTGGAACGAAATGTCTTCGATGACCTTGATTATTTTTGATATACTTTTTGAAGCTTCTGCAATGTCTTCCATCGCGAGCAGCATTTTATCCATTTCGCGGCTACCGACATCGGCAAAATCCCTTGCCTTGTTTGATACGGAATTTGCCTGCTCCGCCATTTCGGCGTTTTTCGTGGTCTGCTCCGCTATATTTGTCGTTGTGGCGCTGAGTTCTTCAACAGCGCTGGCCTGCTCTGTCGAGCCCTGGCTAAGGTTAATGCTCGAATCGGAAATCTGTTTTGCCCCGAGAGCGACCTGCTGAGCTGAGGCATTAATGTCGCTTAATACGTTGTTCATTACCTCTATAATGCTGTTAAGAGCATCTTTGATTGCGGAGAAGTCTCCGACATATTCCCTTGTTATTTCGACCCTGAAGTCGTTTCTGGACATTTTTCCGAGTACATCGCTGATTTCTCCGATATATGAGTTCATAATGTCCATAGTGTTGTTTACAGAGGTCTTAACGTTGTTGTACTCGCCTTTATAGTTAGCGGTTATCTTTGCCTGAAGATTACCCTTTGACATTTCCGAGAGAGAAGCTGATATGTCGCTCATCGGCTTTTCTACAGCGGAAATCAGCGAGTTAAGCCCTGTTACTATCTCCTGCCAGCCGCCCTTGTATTTGTTCGCGTCGGCGCTTACTTGAAGGTTGCCGTCGATAGCGTTATTAATAAGGAAACCGATATCACTCGAAACTGACTTAACGTTTGTTCTGACTTCTTCAAATATGTTGTTCATTATTATCTTCTTGCCCTTGCGTTGTTCGAGAGGCACGTCGAAATCACCTTGAGCAAAAATCGTCAGCTTTTCCAGGAAGTCTAATATGTCTGTTACTATCGAGGCGACAAGGCTGTTAACCGAAGCTGCCATGTCGGAGTAAGCTCCGGGGTATTCAGAAACGTTGAGCTTAGCTTCGATATCGCCATCGTTAAACTCTGTTTTCATTTTTTCGATCGAGTCGGTAATTTTTCTTACTATCGATACAACCGAAGAAACGCTTCTCGACAAGTCGCCAATTTCGTCTTTTGAGCTTGTGTCCAGGTTGACATTGAGATTTCCGCTTGCAATTTCTCTGAGCGAGCTGTTTATTCTCCTTACCGGCTTTGTTATACTGAATGTAATCAACATTGAGATTGCCGCGGTCAAAAGCATCCCGAGTATAACCAATACCAAGACGAGGGTAATAGCCGAATTTGCGCTCTCGGTGTTTTCGTTGTCTTTTTCTATCGCGCGGTCCATGTTGTAGTCAAAAAGGTCGGCAACAGCGTTGGTTGCTTCCGTACCGCGGCTGATTGTATCGGCAGCCAAGAGGAGGTCCCGTGCTTTTTGGGCGTCGCCGCTTTTACAGTAGCCGATTATTTTGTCACTCACATCAAGCAAAGCGTCAATCTTTTTTTGCGTATCCTGGGCCTTGGCCTTTCCTTCCGGAAGCGCGTTAGCTCTTGAGTTTAAATCATCTATATATAACGCAATGTCATTTCTGACTGTTTCTACGCCTTTTTCGTAGCCGGTGATTGCGTTTTGGAACTCTTTTTCGTAGCCGATACTGATGTAAGCCGCACGCGTATTAATGCGGATAGCCGCGAAACCGGCGTTGATATCGTCAAGAACCGACAAAGGCTTTACTCTTGTTTCGAAAGTCTCAGTAGTTACTTCGGACATCGAACTCATTTTGACTATCGAAAGTACGGATATAACGAGCATTATCGCAAATATAATGACGAAGCCTGTTATAAGTCTGACCCCTATTTTAATGTTTTTCATAGATTGCCTCCAAAATTGTAATTAATTTGACTGTATATTAAATTCGAATTGTTCCGGTCTAAATCGCTGCATAATGCAGATATGTGCGCGGAGTACATGGCTACGTGTTTTCCCAGCTATGACGGTGCAGTTCCCCTTTTCCGGATAGTCCGGGGAAGTTAAGTTGCCTGAGTGCCTCATAAAGCACGACGGCAACGGCGCTGGAAAGATTCAGGGATCTGAATTCTTCAAGCATGGGTATTCTTATTGCGGTATCCTTGTAATCCAGGAGTATCTCCTCGGGTATACCTTTGCTTTCTTTTCCAAACATGATGAAACTGTTGTCCCGGTAGTCGGCTTTATCATAAGTGACGGGCGCTTTTGTCGTCGCCATGAATATTTCGGGTTTACCGTTTACTTCCAAGAAATGCTCGAACGAATCGTAGATATGTAGATCGAGCTTATTCCAGTAGTCCATCCCTGCCCTTCTTATCGATTTTTCATCTATAGTGAAACCCAGCGGTTTAATGAGATGTAGAGACGAACCGGTGCAGGCGCAGCTTCTTCCGATATTTGCGGTGTTTTGGGGTATTTCCGGCTCAAGCAAGACTATGTTCATATTATCCCCTTTTGGCTAATGCTCAGTCATAAAGTAAATTGTCCGCGAATATAATCAAGAGGTGTACAAGCAGACAGTTGTGCCGCGGCGGCTTATCGGCCGCTATGCAAAAAGATCGCGTCCGCGCTTGTTTCCGCGGTAACAGCTTCCGGCGTAATCGGCACTTAATATATTATTCGGCAGTTATTTTAGTAACGTTATAGGGCATGTTGAAAAATTGCCTTGCGGTTGTCCCTAGCCGGCGCAACCGTTCGATTAAATCAGAACTCAAAATTCAGAATTCAGAAAACGGTGATTTTTATGGGGAAAAAATGTCTTTGGGCGGCATGTGTTTTTTTATCGGCGGTTTTGGCATCGGGTTGTTCGAAAAAGCCGGACGGTGCCGGCTCGGGGTTTATCCCGAATAAAGCTCCTGAAAGTGCCGAAGCCGCAGAACTTTATGAGGGAGGGCAGCAGCTTCCGGGCTACGAAAAAGCCCCTGAGGTCATCGGAGATAAAAGCCCTGTTTCCAGAGCGCTGGCGGCGAAAATGCTTGCACTCTCTTTGTACAGTGCAAACAC
This sequence comes from Eubacteriales bacterium, assembly GCA_031550435.1. Taxonomy (GTDB): domain Bacteria; phylum Bacillota; class Clostridia; order Lachnospirales; family WRAX01; genus JAVBOO01. The sequence continues at coordinate 27,058 of JAVBOO010000026.1, read as the reverse complement.
TATCGACACTCTGGAAAGAATAATACCGTTTAAGGACACAAGGCCCGAGCTTTGGTATGACAGGTACATAAACGCCTGCTATACCGAAGGCATAATGAAGGGCGCGGGCGACGAGTTTAAACCCGAAGAGCCCCTGTCCTTGGGACAGGCACAGATATTACTTGATAAAATATCAAACGGAAAGTCCTCTAAGCTTGACATAAACGACGGCAACAGAGACAAGGCGATTTCATATGCGCTCTGGACAGAACTTTTTATGCAGGCCGAAGAAGCGGCAGGTCCGGGAGTCTCCGGCTTGGGCTTCTTACAAAAAGAGATAACGGTACTGGCCACAAGCGATAACAACATAAAACTGAGGGAAGGCAACGCTATAACGGACTTGGGGCATATAACCCATGCCGGTATATCGTTGGCGGGATATATAGACAAGTGCGTGAGCGTTTTGCTAAAGGATGGCGAAATTGTTGCCCCTCTGGCAGTGGTAAGCGTTACTCCGACGATAAAAAACGCATATCTTGTTTCGCATTCGCCTTTAACCGTTACCATATTTTCGGGGGGAGCGGAGCGCACGTATTCGAGCGTCGGCTTGAATATAAAAAACGGTATAATCTGCGATATAACAATCAGCGGCACAAAAGCGCTGAGCGTACATACATATTCGGACATATCCGTCGGGGTGGTAAAGCGTATATCAACGTCTTCTGTCGAGCTTGACGGCAAGGACAGGCTGGAGCTTTTGCCTGATGCTTGTGTTTATTCGACGGTCGACGGAGATATAAAACTGAAGAGCATAAAATCCGTAGCTGTGGGCACAGATATAGCGATGTTCGTGCTCAAAGGCGGAAAAGCCTGCGGGGCGGTCATAACCCGGCCCGCTTCGCCGAAAAGTCTTCGCGTTCTTATAGCTACGACAGGCTTTAACGGCTATGTACACGAGAACGTCGAAATCACGTCAGAAAAAGAGTTTACGGTTTTTATAGGTGACAGCGTAAAAAAATATAAGCCGGGAGAGGTGTTTTCCCTTGAAAAAAGCGACCCTTTGGTGCTTTCGTCGTTTACGAGAGCATATATAGTACCGTCCGAAGAAACGAAGCTTCAAATTCTGTCTGTCAAAAGGAACTGGAGCGACAACGAGAGCCCCAAATACCGGGGAACGCTCGAAATAGGAGCGGAGCAGGGCGGATACAGCATAGTCAACGAAGTTGGAATTGAAGAATATCTGTATGCCGTTGTTCCGAGCGAAATGCCGACATCTTACGGGCCGGAAGCGACAAAGGTTCAGGCAGTTACTGCAAGAAGCTTCGCCTATAACCAGTTTTTTGAAAACCGTTTCAGCGAGTACGGAGCGAATGTGGATGATTCCGTACTGAGCCAAGTCTATAACAATATACCCGAAAACGAAACCTCTATTCGTGCCGTGAAAGAAACAGAAGGAATGTGCATTATGTATTACGGCTCGGTTGTATCCGCAAACTTTTTTTCCACATCTTCGGGCGTTACCGCGAACTCGGGAGAAGTTTGGGCGGCGGGAGCGGCATTTCCGGCGGAAACCCCGGAGTATTTGAGCTCGAGTTCTCAGCTTGTGAGCGGCCGGCTTCCCGACCTGAGAAAAGAGGAAAACGCCGAGCGGTTTTTTAAAAGTGATAACATTGAGAGCTATGACTCCGGTTTTGCCTGGTTTCGCTGGAACACTGTTATGACGGCGGCCGAGCTTTCCGCGTCCGTAAACGCCAATCTCAAAACGCGCAGGGAGGCAAGTCCGGCCATGATAAAAACGCTGCAAAGCGACGGTTCTTATAAGAGTGACGATATTAAAAATATCGGTGACGTTACAGACATAGAGGTTATACAGCGAGGAGAAGGCGGAAATATAATGACGCTGAAAATTACCGGTACGCTCGCGACGATAACCGTATCCTCAGAATATAACATTCGGATGCTTATAAAGCCCGTACAGTATATAAACGGAAACAAGCCGATAGTTACGAAGCGGTCAGACGGCTCGGTTCTCGAAGACTACAGCCTGATGCCGAGCGCGTTTTTCGTGTTTGACAAGCAGCGCGGCGAGGGAGGGAAGCTTGAAGCGCTCACGTTTTTCGGCGGAGGAAACGGTCACGGGGTCGGAATGAGCCAAAACGGCGTTAAAGGCATGATAGATGCCGGCAAGAGTTTCGATGAGATAATTGCGCATTATTACAAAGGAACAAAGGTAGTGAAAATAATTAATTGATCCCCCGATTAAATCATGCGGTTTAATCACCCCACTTTACCGGCCCTGCGGGCTTAAGGGGGATTGAGGCGACAAGTTTAGCGAATGGTTTAGTTATCGCCTCAACAGCAATTTTAAAAAAGGTATTGACTCCTCCATAAACATATGTTATCGTTAACATATGTTTATGGAGGAGTGATTATTGTGTCATTACGTTTTGCAATACTTGGGCTTCTAAGTACGGGGCCAAAATCGGGCTATGACCTGAAAAAAATTATGCAGTCGTCACCGTTTATGTATTGGTCGGCAAGCAACAATCAGATATACAGTACTTTGCTCGATTTGAAGAAAGAAGCCTATGTTGAAAACGAAACACTTTCTCAAGAAGGCCTTCCCGCAAAAAAACCTTATTCGATTACGGAGCAGGGACTTAAATTGTTAAAGTGCTGGGTGGCTTCCGTTCCCGAAACTTTGGAATTCAGAAAAAGTTTTTTAATTCAGCTTGCGTGGTCGGAGCAGCTTGACAACGGTGAACTCGATAAGCTTCTGCTTTCATATGAAAGCGTGCTGAGCTTGAGGCTCGCCATGGAAAAAAATCTTATAAGTGACGGGTTATACTGCCCTGCACGTTCGGACAGGGAGAAGGCAATATGGAAATTTATTTACGAAAGCGGTGTTTCGTCATACGAAAATGAGCTGGCGTGGCTGTCGAAGCTCAGAGAAGAGTTGAAAAACACCGACTGCTCCGGGTATGAGCATATTAACGAAGCGGACGACGAAAAAGGAGGAATAAATGTGTTTAAGTATAATATAAGGCAGAGTTTTATCGAGATTTTGCCGGGAGGGAAACAGGTTGAAAGCGAGCGCGACTCGCTCGAGCTGATATCCCTGTGCGCCGAAAACGGTAAAAACACGGTTCTTATTCATAACGAAGCGCTGTCGGATGAGTTTGTCAGGCTGGCGACGGGTGTAGCCGGCTCCGTACTGCAAAAATTTACGAATTATAACATACGTCTTGCGATAGTCGTCGATAAGAACAGAATGAGCAAACGTTTTGAGGAGTTGGCGGGAGAGCTGAACGACGGGAAATTTTTCGGAGTGTTCGAAAGCGCTGAAAAAGCCGCGGAGTGGATAGAGAAATAGTACTTGAAGTAATAGTGGTACGGCAGGTTGACTTTCCGGTAATCCGGCAATAAAATAGATTACGGAGGAAGCTGGGGACTTATGTTATAATTACTTCCTCTGCCGGTGCAACGGCGGTTTTTTGCGGGACAAATCGGAAGGACAGTAAAAATGAGCAAAAAGCACATGTTTAAATCAATCGACCTGTTTGCGGGAATTGGCGGTATTCGCCTCGGATTCGAGGCGGCTTTTGAAGGAAGGCTTGAAACCGTATTTATCAGCGAATGGGATAAGCACGCCCAAAAGACCTACAGGGAAAATTTCGGCGATACGTTTGATATTAACGGAGATATAACGAAAATTGACGAAAACGATATACCGGGCTTTGATATTTGTCTTGCCGGTTTTCCGTGCCAGGCGTTCAGTATAGCAGGACAGAAGAAGGGCTTTGATGACGATTATAAAGGAATGTCGCGGGGAACACTTTTTTTTGATGTAGCCAGAATATGTGAAAAACACAGACCAAAAGTGATTTTTTGCGAGAATGTAAAGGGTTTGACAATACACGATAATGGCAGAACGTTCGAGGTTATAGTCGGCCGGCTAGGGGAAATGGGCTACAGGGTATTCCAAAAAGTTCTTAACAGCAAGGATTTCGGAGTTCCTCAAAACAGGGAGAGAATATATATAGTCGCATTCAGAAATGATATAGACTGCTCGGGCTTTGATTTTCCCGTTCCGCCGCGCGTTCCCGTGGCTATACGCGATATAATGGAGGGTGAGGCCGTTTCTGTTAAGTATTACCTAAGCACGGTGTACATGGAAACGCTGAGACGGCACAGACTGAGGCACGAAAGCAAGGGTAACGGCTTCGGTTACGAAATTAAAGATACGGACGGAATAGCGAACGCGATTGTCTGCGGCGGCATGGGCAGGGAGCGGAATCTCGTGGTAGATAAACGGCTCGAAGACTTTACTCCGAAAACGCATATAAAGGGCGAGGTTAACCGTGAAGGAATCAGAAAAATGACTCCGAGGGAGTGGGCCCGGCTTCAAGGCTATCCGGACAGCTATAAGCTGAAAATTGCCGATGTCCACTTGTACAAACAGCTGGGAAACAGCGTGACCGTTCCCGTAATAAGAGCGGTTGCCGAGAATATCGCAAAGGTGCTGGACGGGCAAAAAGACCGGCATATAAAAAGCTTGGAGGTTTGAATGAGGATTTATTTGGTTCGGCACGGCGAAACGCTTTGGAACGCCGAAGGAAGATTTCAGGGGAGCATAGATATTGAGCTCAGCGAAAAAGGGGTAAAACAGAGCCTTGCGCTGGCGGCGTTTATGAAAGACACTCGCCTTGACTGTATTTATTCGAGTACGCTGAAGAGAGCGTTTGTAACGGCGGATAATATCGCGAAACCAAAGGGCATAACGGTTATACGCGATGAAAGGCTCAAGGAGATAAACTGCGGGGAATGGGAAGGAAAGACTTGGGCGGAGATACAGGCCGCATGGCCTGAGCTTTCGGCTCAATGGTCGCTCGCCGGCGGTAATGTTAAAATGCCGGGAGGAGAATCTTATCAGGAACTAAAGGACCGGGTTACGGCGGCTCTTTTTGATATAATCGGCAAGGGCGGGCAAGACATAATGCTCGTTATGCACGGAGCGGCAATCAGGGCGCTTATATGCGGTATGCTCGATCTTGACATAACAAAACGGCTGTGCTTTGACGTATACAACACAGCCGTCGGAATATTTGATTATAACCCCGAATCGAAACGCTTTAAAGTCGCTCTGATGAACTCCACGGAGCACTTGCCGAAAGAGCTGAAATAGCTTCATAATTCATACCGGGTAAGCACCGGATTCAACTTTATTCACTATAGTATCATAATAACGAGTCTAAAAGATTTGTCACATTTGCGGCCCCGAACAATTCAATGTTCGAGGGCTTTTTCATACCCTTCAGATTTGCTTCGGGGAGTATGCAAAGCTTAAACCCGAGCTTTGCCGCCTCGGATACTCGTTTTTCAGCGGAAGCTACAGCCCGTATCTCACCGGCAAGTCCGACTTCTCCGAAAACAACGGTAAACGGGTCAATCGGTTTATTCCTGAATGAGGAGGCGACTGCCGCGCAGATCGCGGCATCGACAGACGGTTCGGTTATTTTCATGCCTCCCGCTATGTTAATGTACGCATCGCAGTTCCCGAGCTGCAAGCCCAGCCGTTTTTCGAGTATGGCGAGAAGCATGACCGTTCTGTTAAAGTCGGCGCCGGCCGCTGTCCTTCTGGGCATACCGAATGAAGTTTGGCAGACAAGAGCCTGGATTTCGGTGAGTATTGGGCGCGTTCCCTCGACAGAGCAGCTTACGACAGAGCCGGGAACATGAATAGGCCGGCCCGAAAGCATGTATTCCGAGGGATTTGAAATGCATTTCAGACCCTGCTCGGTCATTTCAAAGATACCGATCTCGTTTGTCGAGCCAAAGCGGTTTTTAACCGAACGAATAATCCTGTAACCGGCGTTTCTGTCGCCTTCAAAGTACAGTACGGTGTCAACCGTGTGCTCGAGCATACGAGGGCCCGCGATATTGCCTTCTTTTGTCGCGTGTCCGACAAGTATGATTGCGATATTGTTTTGCTTTGCGAGACGCATCATTCCGGACGCGCATTCCCTTACCTGCGTTACGCTGCCGGCTGCCTGGGGGAGTTCGGCAAGCGCCATAGTCTGGATAGAGTCGATTATCATCAGCGACGGTTTTAAATCCGTCGCCGCTTTCAAAATACGGTCCACATCGGTTTCGGCCATTATATAAAGATTAGAGCTGACGGCCTTTAACCTGTCGGCGCGCATTTTAACCTGTTTGACCGATTCTTCCCCGGAAACATAGAGCACAGTTTCGCCGGAACCGGCAAAATTATTGCATAACTGAAGAAGCAAAGTGGATTTACCGATACCCGGTTCTCCGCCTATAAGCATAAGCGAGCCCGGCACTATCCCGCCTGATAAAACCCTGTCAAGTTCTTCGATTTGCGTTGGGCTGCGGTCGTCGTCTCCAAGCTCCGTGTCCGACAGTCTTGCTATGGAAAGCGGCTTTGTATACAGGGATGCGCTTAGTTTTTTAACTGCGATTTCTTCCTGCAAGGAGTTAAAAACATTGCAGGAAGGGCATTTTCCCAGCCATTTCTGCGTTTCGAACCCGCATTCCGTGCAAACGTATACTACAGAAGGTTTTGGCATGAAAAGCCCCTTTTGCCCGGTCGGGCGCTAATTATATTACTTCGGCAACAAAATATAGGAAAACGCTATTTTTTCATTTTCAGTAGAAAGCCGCAAGGCGATTTTTCAACATGCCCTAAAACGCAGATACACAGCATTGTAGCGCTGCGGCGTATCTAAGCGCATCTGCTCGGACCAAGTGACCGCGTAAGTATTTTATGCGGTATTTAACTTCCGCGGTGTAGTTGTGTGCCGGTTATTACTCCTCCTCCGACGACATAATCTCCGTCGTACAGTACAAGTGCCTGCCCCGGTGTTATCGCGCGCTGATCTTCGTCAAACGTGCATTTTAGCAAGTCGTTTTCGATTTTTGCGGTACAGGGGGAGCCTTTGTGATTATAGCGTATTTTTCCTGTTAAAGCTCCTTCGGGTACCGAGCCGTAAATCAGGTTTATATTGCCGGCATATACTGTTCGGCTGAAAAGCTCGCAATTTTCTCCCAAAACAACAGTGTTGTCGTCAGCGTTGATTTTTTGGACATATAACGGTCTGCCGGCAGCTATGTTCAGGCCTTTGCGCTGACCGATGGTGTAGTTGTGTATACCTCGGTGAATCCCGAGAATATTGCCGGATATATCGACGAAATTGCCCCGTACGGGCGTTATCCCCGTGTATTCCTCTATGAATTTGCCGAAGTCGCCGTCAGGCACAAAGCATATTTCCTGGCTGTCGGGCTTCGAAGCGACATTCAGGCCGATTGTTGCTGCAATTTCTCTTACCCTGTCTTTTGTAAGCCTGTTTAGCGGCATGAGCGTATGCTCGAGCTGGTACTGAGTAAGGCCGTAAAGAGCATAACTCTGGTCCTTATTTAGCGCACCGGCTTTCTTGAGCAAAAAACGCTTCTTGTCTTCGCTGTATTCTATCCCGGCATAGTGACCGGTCGAAATATAATCCGCGCCGACGGCAAGGGCCCGCTGTAACATGGATTCCCATTTGACGTACCTGTTGCACGCTATGCAAGGGTTCGGGGTTCTTCCGGCAAGATATTCGGCGGCGAAATAGTCTATAACGTCTGTTCGGAAACTTTCCCTGAAATTCATAACATAGTGCGGTATACCCAAACTTTCGCATACCCTTCTCGCGTCCTCAATCGCGGAAAGGCCGCAGCAGCCGCCTTCCTCGCTGATGTCGCACGCGTCGCGCTCGGGTTGAACCTGCATTGTAACGCCTATAACTTCATAACCGTCTTGCTTTAACAGATATGCCGCGACTGAGCTGTCAACTCCGCCCGACATTCCTACCACTACTTTTTTCTTCATATTTCACCGTTAAAATATATTTTAAATTTATCCGGCGATTTTCAGTTTTTTGAAAACGCCTTGAAGCTTATTTTGAGGGTATGGGATTCATTATCGCGAAAGCCCTCACAAGGCTTGCCTCAGCCTCTATATTAAGCGGAACCGCAAAAAACATGAAGCTATCGGCTTCGAGTAACCTTTCCGAGTTTTTTATGTTTTCGACTATGAATATCCCGCTTGCTGACAGACGCTTGTGCAGTTCAAACGGAAAACCATCCGGAGAAGGAGTATCGAGCGCGAGCATCTTGATCTTTTTGTGTATAAAAAGCTCGCATAAATTTTCGCCTATTGAGGGATACTTGCCGTAATAAAGCTCGGGCCTGTCAAAATACCGATAGTGCTCCGTGCAGATAACGACAATTCCGTTTTCTTCTATTTTGTCCCGAAAATCTTCCTTGACTCCGAGCGTTTGCTCGTTTCTGCAATCCAGTGCAACCGCCCTGCCGTAAAAAATATCCGGGCAATAATCGGATATGAGGCGTTTTTCGGAAGACAGGTGTGAGGGTGCGTCGATATGTGTTCCGGCGTGCATGCAGCTGTGAAGCGCATATGTCGTGTAGCCGTTGTTTTCGTATGCCTTTTCGCGTGTCAGGCTTAAAGGGCGGTCTCCCGGGAAAACCGGCATTTTATCGCTGATTCTGTGACTTAAATCTATCATTGTTCTCTCCGTGCGAATAGGAAGTGTTGAAAATTGCGCACGAAACCCACTTTTGTGGGTTGAGCGAGCGGCGCTCTCCATTGAAAAATGATGTTTTTCCATTATCAATGAAAAGCCGCAAGGCGATTTTTCAACATGCCCGAATAATAAATTTTGGGAAAGGGATAATATTAGGGTAACCCGATTAAACATGAAGTTTAATCGCCGAAGCAATTAATGTAACAATAGGATTGTAACACAACCGTCAGGTATTTCAAGGAGGAATTATATGAGTAACATGGTAGTTAACACAAACGTGCTTGCGCTTAACTCACACAGAAATCTTTCTGCAGTAGGCGCGGCTCAGGCAAAATCGTCCGCCAGGCTTTCATCCGGGCAGAGAATTAATTCTGCCGCCGACGATGCCGCAGGGCTTGCGATATCGGAAAAAATGAGGGCGCAGATTCGCGGCCTCGACATGGCGACAAAGAATACCCAGGACGGTATTTCAATGATACAAACTGCCGAAGGTGCGTTCCAGGAAATCGAAAACATGGCGCAGCGTGTCAGAGAGCTTACGATTCAATCCGCCAACGACACAAACCAGTTTGAAGACAGGCAAAAAATAGGCAACGAGATAAAACAGCTCACGAGCGAAATCGATGACATGGCTTCAAGAACCGAATTTAACAAGAAAAAACTCGGCACGGGCTCATACTCGGGGGCAAGCGGCTCAAAAGGCTCCTTGAAGCTTCAGGTCGGAGCGAACGAATCGCAGCTTATATCGTTTAATATAGGAAGCCTCAAGGCTGAGGGCCTGCACGCAAGCTTCGCCAAAATCGGAAACACACTTGCTTCATCGAGTACGCTCGGCGCGGGTACGATTTCAAAATCGTTTATAGCCATTGCGGAAGCGGGCATAAAGACTGTTACCGATGAGAGGGCGAAGCTCGGAGCTGTACAAAACAGGCTTGAGTACACCATGAACAACTTAAAGGTATCGTCTGAGAATCTGAGTGCTTCAGAATCCCGTATCAGAGATACAGACATGGCAAAAGAAATGATGAACCTTACAAAGGCGAACGTATTGCAGCAGGCGGCCACATCAATGCTCGCGCAGGCAAATCAGGCACCGCAGAGCGTGCTTAAGCTTCTCGGTTAGAACTGCCGCACAAAGTACTATTACCGCGGAAGTTAAATACCGTATAAAATACTTACGCGGTTACTTGGGCCGAGCAGACGCGCTTAGATACGCCGCAGCGCTTAGGTGTGGCGCATCTGAGTATAAGTGAGGGAATAGCAAAAATAGCGTTTTCCTATATTTTGCTGCCGAAGTAATATCATAGAGCCGAATTACAAGGCAATTCTTAAACATGCCAACAAAAAACCAAGACCGTTTTATCAAGCTTTTGCTTGGCAAAACGGTCTTAAATTTTATGGAGACTCCACAACTGAACACTGCGGATGACAGGAATCCGATTGGCTTACAGTATTGTACAGATACTGATTGATAAATCGAGGTTTTATCAATATGGTGTTTTGCATTGTTATCGTAGTTTATTACTTTATCGAAAACCAAAGTGTTAAAAAAGTGTTAATTGTTAAATAGAGCAGACAGTTTATCAATGCTCTTTTTCAGCTCCTGTGAGTCAACATGAGTATAAATTTTTGCGGTGATTGAAACATCGGAGTGTCCCATTAACACGCTTGCGGTTTTGAGCGGAACACCCTCCTCCGCAAGCAGAGTACAAAAAGTGTGACGCAAGTCGTGAAAGCTGGTATCGGGAATATTTAGGCGCTTGTATAATCGTTTTAAACCTGTCAAGACATTCGTCGCTTGCCTATAATCGCAAGTGCTTGTAGAAAAAAATATGCTTTTATTGTTAAATTCCACGCCTAAACGGGCGTATTTTTCTTTTTCGGTTTCGATATGCGCTTTAAGCAACGGTTTCAACTCCGGCAGTATGGGGATGGACCTAATACTGCTCAGCGTTTTGGTAGGATTCAAGACGGCGGCGAATTTCTTATTTATTGTCAAATGCTTAACCGATTTTGTGACGTTGATTGAATTGTTATCAAGGTCGATGTCTCCAAGCTCGAGTGCGAGTATTTCGCCCTGTCGGAGTCCCGTAAATATGGCAAACAAATATATAAGGATAGATATGTCATGCCTTGCAGCTTCAAGGATTTTGTTTATATCCGCCCGGCAGAGTACATTATAGCCGTCTTTACCTGTCCTGATGCCCGGAAGCTCAACCGCAAAAAGCGGGTTCTTCGCTACCAAATCAGACTTGACGCAATAATTAAAGAAATTTGTCAGCAGCCTGTGAACGAGCCGAACGGTCTTAACGGAATATTCTGCAAGCAAGCCGTTATAGTATGTTTGCACATCAAGCGACCTGACAGATGACAGTTTAAGTTCCGATAATGAGGAATTTCTGATTCTTTTGTCATACTCGAGGTCATACCGTATAGCGCTGCTGCTCGAGATAGTCGGTTTAAGAACGCTTGCGTACCAGATATGGAAAACATCTTTAAACAGTGCCTTATCGTAACCGGCGGCCAAGCCTTTACCAACATTAGACAGATACTCATCCCTTTTTGCCTCAGCCTCTTTCTTGCCGGAGCCGTAGAACTGTTTACGGATGGGCTTTCCGTCGGGGCCGGTTCCGATCGTGGCTGTGACGCGAAAATACTCATGTCCCCCGGTGCTAAAGTTAGTTTTACGCGGCATAGTTATTCCGTCCTTACAAACAGATTATAAGGCTCTTCAACGGCAGGGTACTCGTGAAGATTGCATGGGTCAATGTCTAGGCAGGTTTCTTCGCTGTAGCTTCTATCCGGTGACCATGCGAGAGTACCGTTTAGTACAGTACAGGTTTCAATAAAGAGATTATCTTCTTTTAAACGTTTGAAGATACCGCGCTCAATTAGCTCTGAAGCGTCATACAGTATTATTTTCCCATCGTCAAAGTAAACATAAACCTTGTAATCTTCCGTGGGGATTACCTGTTTAACATTAGGCAAATAATTCATAAGCTCACCTACCTTAACGGGTCGATTTTTATCAGTTCGCAGTGCTGTTTTGCCAACTCCCAGTTTTTGAGAAGTTCATCCTTGTGAAGAGTTGTCCATGATAGCACCTGAAGCAGCTGCGGCTTTGGCAGAGCGCCCTTAGTGACACATACATTCACAATATCTATAAGTGCCTTGTTACCGCCGTATTCGGCATGAAAGTGCGCCGGGGCATGGTCGTCATAAAACATCAAGATTTTTATTCCATAGAACAGGCTAATTGTTGGCATTGGTACCCGCGTCCTTTCTAATTGATTCTAAGAATCCCGGCAGTATAGACTCAATAACGAAATCAAATAAAACTTCAGTTAGTTGTAATGCGACTTTTTTATCATTGTTCTGCATGAAAACAAAAGTCAAGCCACGAATAACATCGATATTTTCCGACGAATTAGACCTTAAAGCTGTGCTTGCATTAATGGTGCTCATAAGTAAACTTATCCAATCGGCTATACTCTTAATAAACTTTGTGCTTGTCTCAGTACTGTTAAATACACTAGTGCTTTGTATAAGATCATATAAAATGCCAATTATAAGTTTCTTTTCATTGTCGGGAAGGTTAGATAATAGGCTATCCGTAATCTCTGTCAATCTTACCCGATTGAGTTTTTCTTCTACATTTTTATCCTCTGATAGACCAAGCACATAATCAGATGTACACCTGAAATATTTAGCAAGCTTTATTAAGGTATCCGCATCAGGAACGCGCGTACCTCTTTCGTAATTTGAGATAGCAGGGGCTGAAAGCCCAACTATATTAGAGAGTTCTGCAATCGTTATATTATTTTTTAGGCGTAACGCTTTGATTCTTTCGCCTATCACGTTTCCCATACAGTAACACCTCTCCATAATTATAGTATAAACTCACAGAAATGTAAACCAAAGAATACAAATAAACATTTGTAAAAAAACTATTGTAATTTTACGAATGGCATGTTAACATATGTTTATAAACAAAAATGTATTTACAAAAGGAGAAAAAGTATTGAACAAACTTAGAAATTTGCGTCTGTCAACAGGCTATTCACAAGAACGAATGGCTCATATTATTGGCGTAACGTTTAACACTTACTCAAAAATTGAGCGCGGCGCCAAGCCGAGTCGCATATTCATCGAAAAGACAAAGCAAGCATTCCCCGAAATCGATATCAATGAGATGTTCTTCAGTAAGGAGGCCTAAAAATGCGAACAGAAACCATAATCGAGCCGGACAAGCGATTCGTTACAATCAAAGAATATTGTAGGCGTACAGGCTTAAGCTATGCGGCAGCAGATCATATGCTGAAAACCGGCCAATTAAATTACATCACTACCGAGGGCGGGCTTCGGCGTATCGATACAAAGGAACAGGGGATTGATAACGCCAAGCTCACCGAAGAGATGGAGAAAATAAGGAAAATGTTAACTGCTTTGGTTAAGCAGTTTAATACAGAAGTGAAGTAAGTGATCGCGCAAAATAAAAAAGGGAAATGTTTCCCCCTTTTTATTCGCCGCAATCCGGGCTGCACATAGCCTCAATTTTCTCGTTTATAGCCTCAATGGCGAAAGCGTTAACGCTCATACCGATGGATTTGGCGGCATCCTTTATTTGTTCCTTTTTGCCCTTAGGAACTCTGATTTTTAGTTCATCATAAGTGTTTTTAATATGCTTCTCAAAAGCACGTTTTTGAGCTTCGCTTGTGGAAATATACAACACCCCCTGTCAAGAGCATTATATCATAATTACATATATGTGTACATAGGCATTGCAAACAAATATATGGGTACATATTTAGCGATATTACAGCTTGATATATGGGGTCATATAGATAATTATATGGGTACACGATTTTTACATGAAAGGAAATCTTTTTAATGGCACAAAGAAGGATGTTTAGTAAGGATGTTGTTTGCACCGATGATTTTTTGCTATTACCGGCGACATCCCAGGCTCTTTACTTACAGCTTGGAATGGCGGCGGATGACGACGGTTTTGTGGCTAATCCGAAAATGATTGCACGAAGCTTTTATGGTGGATTAAAGTTTTTGCTAATGTTAATTGATAGAAAGTATCTAATTCCGTTCGAAACAGGCATCATCGTTATAACTCACTGGAAGGTGGCCAACAATGTTCCGAGAGATCGATACAGTCCCACAAAATTTGCAGAGGAACTGACACAAGTAATTTTAGAAGAAGATGTGTATAAGAGCAAGAATTCATAATTTTTGTAAACATACCGTTTACACAGGTTAGGATAGGGTAGGTAATACTTTATAAGGTAGAATGTAGGAGGGTTTCACTTGCTTGCAAGTGAAACCGCTCGTAAAACCTTAAAAGCAAAACCTAAAAGATTTAGAAGTTATAAGGAAACATTTCCCGATAGGGAAATTGTTCGGAAAGCAATTTAACTTCCAGTATTTAATACAAGTTTAAATTTCAAAGGAGCTACAGAGATGAATTTTAATATCAAATTGTTTAATGTTCTGGCAACAAAGGCCTTTTATAGGGTGACCGGTGAAGAAAAATCGCCGCTCGATTTTACTGTTGAAGATGTCTTATTTATATTCGGGTATTATTTCCAAATATATGAGTATGTGTTTCGAGAAGTACATCCCCATATTCGTGTGGAACAGATAGAACGAATCATAAAGGCTATGCCCCACTTTGCCCTCGATTCTTATGAGGTCTTAATTGACAGGCATTTTAATACGCAATATAGAAACTGTGACTACAATATCAACCATTTTTTTAGCGGTGACATCAGGCTCATGCGGCTTTATGAGAGCTAGGCTGAAAGTGGAGAGCTATGAACTTAGCGGCAAAAGATAAAGCCCCTAATGGTTATCAATTATCAATCTCACAATAATGGGGCGAGTTTTTAGCAAATAATATATATGTATTTCGTCCCTTATTGACCCCAAACGTCACCTAACGACCCAGAGCGTATTTTACTTTATGGGGACGTTTGGGGACGAAGTATACACTGTATTTTTGCTAAGAAATAAAATAACAACTCTCGAGAGGAGAACATTAATGATTTTAGTAAGGGGGTTTACTTGTGGACTTTAGAGAACAGCGAGCGATAGAAGATATATATATAGTATTTGGGATTACATAACAATAAAGTTTGGCCGCAGTCTTACCGACTTGGAAGCGTTCAGCTTCGGCTTGGTATTGGCATCGCATTATAAGCTGTATTCGGCGCTTAAAGAGCAGGGGGAGCCGGTATGATCGGATTAATGTATATACGAGAAACTTTTGGTTTCAAAATATGGGTTATGCCCGAGTTAGATGTTATAGGCGAATATGCCATAATCAATTTGGGCCGCAGAGAGCTGTATCTAAACCCGTGCATACCCGAACAGGAGATTGAGACTGTAACCAAGTTCATAGAGGAAGAGTTGATTCAACAAAAGAACGCTTAAAAGCTTTTACAGAGCATGAATTCGGTACCGAAAATCATAATCGCAAAGTAACGCCCGAGGTTTATCTTCTGATGAAGAAAAACAAGGATATAGTCATGGAGACCGACATAGGCAACGATTTGCGCATAAAAGGCGCTATTGCCATGATAGACGGCGTGACGGTGATTAAGGTTCCCGAAAGCCGTTTGCCTGAAAATTTCGGCTTCCTGCTGATACATCCGAGCGCGATGGTTTGCCCGACTAAGCTTGAGGACTACAAAGTCCACAAAGACCCTCCGGGCATATCAGGCGCATTGGTAGAGGGCAGAATTGTTTATGATGCGTTTGTACTTGATAATAAGGCCAAGGGCATTTATTATCTGTCGCAGGGATAAAATAACCGCAAAGGCGCATGGCTGTCAAATTTGGGCGGCTGTGCGCTTTTTGGAAGGTGATTGCATGAAATTGATAGATAAGCTTTTAGCTCAGCATAAGCCGGTGCTTTACGAAAGGCGCAACATATCGAGTTGGTTCGTCTGCCCCGAAGAATGTGACGGCGAATGTCTGAAATGCGGATGGGAGAAAGCCGAAGAGGATAAGGACCATGCCGCGCCGTAAGCAGCTCAAGCTGTCAACGCCGAATGATGTGCGCAAAGCACTCGCGCGGCTGTCCAATATGGTACTGAATGACGAACTGGACAGCAAAAAGGCCAATACTATTATGTACGGCCTGAATATCATCTTAGGCGCTATACGTACGGACGAGCAGCAGAAGAAGCTTGATGAGCTGGAAAGACTGATAAAATCAGAAAAGTAACGGGAGGGGGTGCGGCGTGATGCCGTGCCTTTTCTTTTCCGATTACGAAAGTAGCTGTGTAATTATTGCTGAGTGCGGATTCCTCACTCACAGGAAAATCCGAAAACTATAAATAGCATTTCTAAAACAAAGCACAAACCACTGTGTTAAAATAGTGTTAATAAAGAAAAAAAATATCAGCCGTACGGCTGATATTTGCGTGATCATGGAGACTCCATAACCAAACACTGCGGATGACAGGAATCGAACCTGCACTCTTTAGGGGAACCGGATTCTAAGTCCGGCGCGTCTGCCAGTTCCGCCACACCCGCAACAACTGCGGCGCAAGAATTCTAATGTTATTACGGTCATTTTGCGCCGACATCGTATATTATAACACCGAGTGAGCTTATGTCAACATTTTTTAGGTGAGAGTTCTTGGTGTTTTCGGACTGAAAATTACGATATTTCTTTCTTATATTTGTTTTTGTTGAAACAAGCCGGCAGTTGTGTTAGAATATTTGCCATTCAATTCAGACAAGCGCGAAAAAGCATGGCGGTTATAAACGGCGAAACACATGATATATACCGCAACGAGGTCACGGGTCAACTACCCGGCTGCGTTTTCTTGACAGGCATGGAGGATTTATGAAAATTATTGTGGATAAACAGTATATATTGCGCCTTGCGACAAACAAAGAAGTCGCGCAGCGAGGGATAGACTATTATAGCAGAGGCAGAGTGATTTCCGTTGAGGCCGACGAAAACGATTGCTCCGTACACGGTCTTGTCAGAGGGCGCTTTGATGAATACAGTGTTAATATTCGGTTCAGCGTCGAAGGCATACCCGAAAAAACTTCATGCGACTGTCCGGCTTCGGTTTGGGGCGGAGCATGCAAGCACGTAATCGCTGTGCTCTTGTATCTCCATGCTGAGCATAGGGATAGAAATTTGGCCGAAAAAAACAGCCGAATGGCGAGCAACTTGCTCGAAATGCTTGAAAAAGAAACATACGGCTATATTGATAATATCGTGCTGAGCGAAGACGGCGAGAACAGAATATCAGTTGTACCTGAGATCGGGTTTGACAGTGACGGAAAAATTTATATGATTCTTACTGTCGGCAGAAAGAGGCAATATCTTGTAAAAAATGTTGAAGCCTTTCTCAAGGCCTTTGAAGCCGGAAAAGTTATATCTTACGGTAAGGGGCTGGAATTTGAACACAATTTGGATATGCTGGACGAAAGAAGCAGAACGATTGTCGAGTTTTTGCAAAAGGAGCTGAAAAACAAGGCCGCGGTTTTTAAGGAGAGGTGCGCATACATGTCGGGTACCGGAGCGGATTTGCTTTTCGACATAGCCGTAAATCTTTTTGGCGGCAAGATGCAATCGTCGTACCAATATTATTCCGAGATTTATTTCGGCGAGAATCAACCGGAGATCAAGTTTGAGATTAAAAGCGGCGTCGGCGGAGAGCTTGAGCTTTTTACGAAGCCGGAACTGCCTGAATTTTTTGAAGGCTATAACCACAACTATCTTTTGGAGCAAAATTGGCTGAGAAGGCTAAGCCCCGAGATTTTTCAAACGCTGGAACCCCTAGTTTCGCTTATTCGCAAGCTCGGGAAAAACGGAGTGACATTTCCGAAAAACGAGCACGGCAGATTTGTTAATTTGCTGTACCCCAAGCTGAGAGATAACGATTTGCTGAGTGCTTCAGCGCTTTCGGCCTTTGAAACAGACGGCGGAGCGGCGGGCCCGGAGAGCAAAATATTCGCGGACAGTCAAAACGGAAACGTTCTGCTTAGGCTGCTCTTTTGCTACGGGAATGCCGAAATCAACCCTTTGCTTGACAAAAACCGAGAGGGATTACAGAGAAATATATACAAAGAGTATAGAATACTGGGTGCGATAAGGCGCTGTGGTTTTCTTCCGGACGAAAAAAGCGGAAGGTTTGTGCTCACGAACGATGATTTAATATATTCGTTTATACACGGCGACGCGGGACTAAAGCTGCTGAACGATATTTCAGAGTTGTATCTTTCGGAGTCGTTCGGAAGCATACGTGTTAAGCGCAGGGCTTCGGCCGGCTTCGGCATACGCATATCCGGGAATTTGCTGGCTCTGGATATCGACACGGACGGGCTTGACAGAGAAGAGTTGTTGAGCGTTCTCTACGGTTACGATTTGAAAAAGAAGTATGTCAGGCTCAAGGACGGAAGCTTCCTAAATCTCGAGGAAAACGAAGGGCTCGGGCAGGCTGCGGCGCTGATAAGCAATCTCGGCTTGAGTGAAGACGAAATTGAAAGCGGTAAGGCTTATATACCGAAATATAGGGCTCCGGCGTTAAACGATGCCGAGCATATAAACGTGACCGAGGGCAAGGAAATAGTCAAGGCAGTTGCTGAGGAAATAGCTACGTTCGGTGACAAAACGTTCAGCGCTCCGGCAGAGCTTGAAAATACGCTCAGGTCATATCAGAAGGACGGTTTTTCGTGGCTCAAGGAGCTTTCTCACTTCGGTTTCGGCGGAATTCTGGCGGATGATATGGGTCTGGGGAAAACGTTGCAGATAATATCGCTATTGCTATCCGAAAAGGACGAAGGCAGAATGTCTATAGTCGTCGCTCCGACATCACTGATTTATAACTGGGAAAAGGAAATACAGCGCTTTGCTCCGTCTCTGAGCTGCTCGATTATTGCGGGAACAGCGGAAAAGAGAAGGCAAAAGCTTGAAGAATGCGAAGCTGTCGACGTTTTGATCACAACCTATGATACGCTCAAACGAGATATCGACAGTTACGAACAGTTCTCGCTCAGATATATCATAGCGGACGAGGCGCAAGCCATAAAAAACCCGTCAACACAAAATGCCAAGGCCGTAAAACAACTGAACGGCGAGATTAAATTCGCGCTGACGGGAACGCCCGTGCAAAATTCTGTTTCGGAATTGTGGTCTATTTTTGATTTTATCATGCCAAACTACCTTTATGACGCCGAAAAATTTTCGAAGCGCTTTGAACAGCCGATTATCAAAAACGGAGACAGGCACGCAGCTTCCGAACTCCGCAGGCGCGTTTCGCCGTTTATACTGCGCCGTGTTAAGTCCGACGTATTAAAAGAGCTGCCCGATAAGATAGAGACGACGCTTTACGCGGAGATGACCGACGAGCAAAAAAAATTGTATACGGCATATTTTGTTAACGCGAAAGGTATTATTGACGAAGCCGCGAGGGAAGGCGGGCTGAACAAGCGCAGAATGGACATACTTGCTCAGCTCACAAGGCTGAGACAGATATGCTGTCACCCGTCGGTGTTTATTAACGATTATGACGGCGGATCAGGCAAGCTGGACCTTGTTTTGTCGCTTTTAAAAGACCTTATAGCCGGTGAGCACAGAACGCTGATCTTCTCTCAGTTCACGAGTATGCTGGATATCATTAAAATCGGGCTTGACAATGCTCAGATCTCTTATTTTTGCATCGAAGGCTCAACCGACGCGAAGGAGCGTCTCGAGATGACGGAGAGATTTAACGCCGGAGAAAAAAATGTGTTTTTGATATCGCTTAAGGCGGGCGGCACGGGTCTTAACCTGACCGGAGCGGATACCGTTATACATTACGACCCCTGGTGGAATCCCGCAGTAATGGACCAGGCTACGGATAGGGCGCATCGCTTCGGGCAAAAAAACACCGTGCATGTTATAAACGTAGTTGCGAAAGACAGTATCGAGGAACGCATGCTTAAACTTCAGGCAAAGAAAAAAGACTTGATAGACAGCATAATACAGGAGGGCGCGACAAATCTTTTGAAGATGACGAAAGACGAAATATTGGAGTTGTTCGAATAAAAAAACGCTCACGGGGAGCGCTATTAAAAACGTGTTCGATAATTCCGGAAACGGCGGGCTCTAACGCTTTTCCTCTTCGTAAAGCAGCTCCTCGAACTTTCCGACCACTTCAACGGCCTTGGGCTCGAACCGGGGCTTTTTGAAGCGGTTTTCGCTGCGTTTTATAAGCCAATATCCTAAAAGCAAAAACGTTATGCCCATCAGAAAACTCAAGAGCTCGGTGTTAATATAGGCAAAAATGTTATGCAGCAAATAGCCCGCGGCGAAGCCGAAAAGCATAAACGCCAGCGGGATACCGTACATAATAAAAGAAGAAATCAGAAAAGCGCCGCCGTCAAGCTCAACTCGAACAATGTCGCCGAGTTTTGCGCCGCATTCGTTTTTCGCAAGCATAATCATTTCTTTTGCGGCCATGCCGGCAACGCATGCCCGGCACTTTGCGCAGGCTTCGCTTCTTACCATGGATATGCGAAGCAAGCCGTTTTCTATCGCGGTCACGCGACCTCTTTCGTTACCTTCCATAATTCAGCCTTTCCGAGTGTTAATTTTATTATTTTCAAATTGGCCGGCCGTGGCAAGTTTTGCGATGTATCCTACCATATTTTTGGTGGGTTTTGTTTTGCGAATATGTCTAAAAGTGTTCCTCCGAAGAAGTAGACCAGCAGAGCAAAAAGCGCAAGAGTTAATATAAACGAAAACGGCGCAGCTATGAGATATGCAATGCTAAAGTTGCGTTTTATGTTCGTTTTCGGCAAAAAAATGCTCCGGTACAAAAGGACGAGCAGGTTGATGCCGGGTAGCATCGAAATAAAAAGTATAACAAGCCAATCCGTGACAGAAACGGTTTTTTGCGCGGCCTTAGTTCTCACGGGCTTGGACGGTGAGGCAAGTAGGGTTATGTCGTCTTCCAAATAGCTTTCTTCGGTCATAACAGTGTAGTCAGGATCGATGTCGTTTATCATGATTACCTCCTATAAAATAAATAATAATCAACAGTGCACGGTATAACCGCGGAAGCAAACACCGCAAAAATACTTCCGCGGTAATATTATTTCACAAATCGAGCCACAAGTCAATTTGAACAGTAAACAAGCGGAAATTTATTCGGGAAATAAAGCTGAAAACGGGCATGGGCGTGCGCCGAGGGTTTGTTTGCCGTCTGGCCCTGTTTTGCGGGTTTAATCCGAATTTGTTTCGTTTTAATCTGATTTAAAAAAATGTTGTTGACAAACGGCGCTTCGTGTGTTAAAATCACGGGGTTAAAGCAGAAGCCGCTTCTCACCCATTTGCCTTACGGCTTAGGGTTACACTGAATACTCGGTATTTTTGTGCGGATTTCTGTGAATCCGCTTTTTTATTTGGCAAGCGAGCAATAGTTGGATTTGCCCGGCAAGTCATGAAAAGCTTGATCGATCTTTTTGGTCGAAAACTCATTCCTGTCAGGTTGAGATACGTGGAGGTGTCAGCTATTCCTGAAATGATGATTAACGAAGAAATAAGAGACAAGGAAGTCAGACTAATAGATTCTGACGGGTCTCAGTTAGGCGTTGTCCCGCTTAAAGTTGCGATGGATCTTGCGGAAGAAAAACATCTTGATCTTGTTAAGATTGCCCCGGGGGCGAAACCTCCCGTGTGTAAAATTATCGATTATTCGAAGTTCAGATTCGAACAGTCGAAGAAGGAAAAAGAAGCAAGAGCAAAGCAAAAAACCGTTGAACTTAAAGAGATAAGATTTTCTCCTAATATCGACACGCACGACATGGGCTACAGAGCCAAGCAAGCGATTGATTTCTTACAGCACGGGGACAAGGTCAAGATAAGCATCAGGTTCAGAGGCAGAGAAATGAGCAGAGTTAACGTTGCCGTAGAAATAATGAACGAGTTTGCACAGATGGTATCCGAGCATGGAGTTATTGAAAAGGCACCTAAAATGGAGTCTAGAACTATGTTCATGTTCCTGGCACCGAAGGCAACCACTAAACAAGGAGGAAACACCAATGCCTAAGATTAAGACAAACAAGGCCGCCGCAAAGAGATTCTCCGTTACCGGTACCGGTAAAATAAAGCATCCGAGAGCCAACAAGCAGAAGCTTAACGCACACAAGAGCGCAAAGAGAAAAAGAAGACTCAGACAACCCGGAATGGTTGATGCTACAAACGTTAAGCAGATCAAAAAATTATTACCGTACTCGTAGGAGGATAGAATATGAGAATTACGCGCGGTTTAGCAGCTAAAAAGAAACACAAGAAAGTGCTTAAGCTTGCGAGAGGTTATTTTGGAGCCAGAAGCAAGCAATACAGAACAGCGAAACAGTCCGTAATGAGAGCTCTTTCTCATTCTTTTGCGGGCAGAAAACAGACAAAGCGCGAGTACAGACGTCTCTGGATAACCAGAATCAACGCTGCCGCTAGAATAAACGGTATCTCCTACAGCAGATTTATGAACGGCCTCAAGACAAACAATATTCTTATCAACAGAAAAATGCTTGCCGAGATGGCGGTTAACGATGCCAAAGCTTTCGCAAGCCTTGTCGAAAAGGTTAAATAATTGCCAACTGCGTGCGGTTTACTGTTGGCCTGTCAATGTTTTGATTGTTATAATTTTTATTCGGGCGTAAGCCCGGTACGCTACTGTGGCTCAGAGGTAGAGCAGCGCACTCGTAATGCGCAGGTCGTGAGTTCGATTCTCACCAGTAGCTTAAATTGAGGGCATCGCGGTTATACTTCCGCGATGCCCTCTTTGTTATATTTTTACGAATTCCGGCTTCATATTCCTGAATCTGCAAATACTTGTGAACCCGGCGGATTTTATCAACTCCTCCGCTTCCTTAAAATGCGAGGTTATTTGCTTCGGTACGTGTGCGTCTGAGCCGAGCGTCAATATCTCTCCTCCGAGTTGCTTGTAACGCTTCAAAAGCTTTAGTGAGGGGTGAAATGTTTCCAGTCCGTAACGGAATCCGGACGTGTTAACTTCGAGGCCCTTACCCTTTCTGATTGTTTCCTTCAGTATTTCGTCGCTAATGTCTTTGAACTGCTCATACTCGACAGAAGGGTCTTCATACCTGCCGTATCTCGCGATATAGTCAATATGGCCGAAAACGGAATAGTCATCAATGTTTTTGACACAGAGCAGTACATTTTCAAAATATTCCGTATAGGCCTGTTTTTTTGTTTTGCCGGCGTAAAATTCCGGGTAATACAGGTCAACGCCGCTTATATCATGAGAAGAGGCGATTACAAAGTCGAAGCCGTGAGTCTCGACCATTGTTTTGACGGTATCGTGAGAATACGCGTTTACGCCTATTTCAATGCCGAATACGATGTTGATTTTACCGCTGTATTTTTCTCTCAGCCGTAAAAAGTTACTTTTGTATTCTTTGTAGTCAATCTGATACGGAAACGGCTGTTCTTTAAATAAAAAATCGCAGTGATCGGTAATCGCAATTTCTTCAAGCCCCATGCCGATTGCACTTTCTATCATTTCCTCCGGCGCGCTTTTCCCGTCTGATGAGTAGTTCGTGTGCATATGGTAGTCCGAATTATACATATATTCTCCTTGGGTTACAGTCATCGAAAAACCGGGCAGGGCTGCTCTTAAGAAACCAAGCCTTGAATTTCCGCTCAATATATAGTCGGTTAAATTTAAAACCGTCCAAGCGAAGCTTGAGCGGTTTTGAATTTAACGTCCGACGTCCTACAGTCGTTAAAAACGAAACAGTCAGACTCATCTTGATTTAGACTTTGTTTGCCGGTACAGTCGCTTGAGCCAAAAACTGTCTCTAATGTTGCCGTGATATTGTATTATTATACATAAAATCCATAGAATCATAAAAGCCGCCGCAAACTTCTGCGGCGACTAAAATGAAACATGAAAAGGATTGTCGTAAGCCAAAAATAAAGCTGAGCTGTTAAAAGTTATTTATCATGCCCGTCATTGCCGGTCTCGTCGAAAGAGGCGGACTTTTTCAGCCTTTCGGAAACGGTTTTCCTAGCATACGATACCAACGCAATGCCTAAGAATATAAACACCGTAACGGGGAACGAGTAGGAGACCGCTCTCCAAGTCGGCGGGTTAACCTTGATTACGCCTGCGGGATCCGGCGCCTTGCTAGGCAGTATGCGGAAGTCATCCTCTGTAGGTACAGGCGAAACGGTTACAACGGATACAGGGTCGGTATTCGAGGGCAGCGTGAGAATTTCGGGTGTGGGTGTAGGCGTGGGTGTTGGAGTAGCGGTAACAATCTGTGAAGGTGTGGGTGTAGGCGTAGTGTCCTCTGTCACGATACCGGGGGAACGAGTAGTGGGGGGAGTGGAGGGCGGCGGAGTAATATCGTTAAAGCTTGCTCTGATAAATGTCTCAAAAATAAGCTTAGCGTGCTGATATTCGTTTCCGATCAGTTTTCCCGGAAGGCTGACAGAGAAATCGAAAACATTTGTTTCCCCCGGTGAAAGTGACCCGAGCGAAACATAACCGTTGGCTGTTCCGGCGTTACTTGCGATATGTAATGCGTCGATAGCTCCGCTGTAAACCGTGGCACCGTCGTCAACTATTTTTAGCATGGCCACAGATGACAGCAAAACGGCATCGGGGATAAAGATATCGGGGCCGGACGCACTTTGAGTTGCTCCGCTTTGATCGCGCCATTCGGCGTACACGATTTCAATTTTTGCCTCTATCCTTGCTTCGACATTTGATGTGTTTTTAATCGTAATTGTCGAAGGCGCATCGCCGCTCCGAGGATAATAATTGCCGGGTTCGGATATTCTGTCGCTGAACAAAGGTCCTGTTGAGCTAACTGAAATATTATACTCGGGGTTACCGCCGTTTTGAAGTAAAACGCTGATATTGTTCGCGTATACGGTACTCATCGAAAAGTAAGCGTTAAACAAAAAAGTCAGCGCAATAAAAACAGACAAGAACGAAATTGCTCCCCTAAATATTTTTCTATTTTTCATAATTTCACTTCCCTGTTTAATTTTTTTCCCAATCCGCAAAAAAGACTGTACAATGATTTAGTATAATGATATAATATAATAAAAATTCGCATTTGTAAAGCATAATTATTAATATACGTTAAATTAAAAGAGAAACAGAAAGAGACAACTTGATCTTTTGCTAGGAAGGGATGTGATATCATGAAACAGAAAGGTTGGCTTAGAGCAGGTGCCCGAATAATGGTATGGGGGCTCATCTTGTCCGTATCATCGTTCTGCCTGATCCAAGCCGCAGAAAGGCCGTCGGGCTACGCTTTTATGAACTTTTCAGGTATGAGCTATACGGGCGGCTGGTTTCATCAAGAAGTTGAAGTTGGCGGAGGTGTCGATTTTTACGGGCAAGTTCTCGGAGACGGCATAATCTCGGTATTTTTAGACAGGTTTAACGTTACTAACAGAGGAATGATTACGATAGTTTTTGATACGACATTGCCTCTTGCGACACCCGAAGCAGGCGACACTTCGCAGTCACCCTTACCTTCCGGAGAACTGCCGGGCACAGAGCAACCCGAGGCCGGACAACCGGGCTCAGAGTTACCAGGAACTGAGACACCCGG
This sequence comes from Eubacteriales bacterium, assembly GCA_031550435.1. Classification (GTDB taxonomy): domain Bacteria; phylum Bacillota; class Clostridia; order Lachnospirales; family WRAX01; genus JAVBOO01. The sequence continues at coordinate 1,862 of JAVBOO010000026.1, read as the reverse complement.
AACAGAAGTACCCGGAACCGAGACACCCGGAACAGAAATACCCGGGACTGAAATACCCGGAACAGAAACACCCGAAACAGGCGATGTCCCGGGGGATTCAACCGGTGATATAGGTGTTCCCGTAGTAACGATTGATCCCGAAACAGGGGAAATTACATACCAGCCTCCGAGTGTGGCACCGCCGCACACAGCTACTCCTAGCCCGGCTCCCGTGCCGGCACCGGCCACTACCGCACCGGCTCAACCCGGTACCTCTCCCACAGAAACTCCGGTGACAGAGCCGACTGAAACTCCGGTACCGACAGAGCCTGTAAGTACTCCGAGCAATACACCTACAGCAAGCGAACCGCCGGTTGCTCCTCCGACAGGCGAGACGGAAGAACCTGCGGCAACGGAAGAACCTGTGGCGACAGAGGAACCCGAAGCGACAGAAGAACCTGTAGCAACAGAAGAACCTGTAGCAACAGAAGAATCGGGCGCAACGGAAGAGGCATCAGCTCCGACAGACGAATCGACGAACGAACCGGAAGAAACGCCGGTTGTTCCGGAATCTGACCCGGTCGAGCTGCCGAACGGTTAATCGAGAAGGAAGACAATAGCAACTATAACTCATTATTGCGGCTTGAAATCGTAAAGCTGCGGGGAGACTAAAGATGACGGATAAAAAGACAATTAATACGCCTGAGCATAAATACGCTCAGGCTTCTGCTTCGCCAAATACAGTCAGCGAAATAACGAACGGAGAACTTGCAGAAGGCATCGGTGTAAACGGAGACAACGGGAATATCACAGAAGAGAGAACATCCTCAGCTCATGAAGTTTCACGGGAAAAACGCGAGGTTCCGGAGAAAAAGTCCACATTAGCAAAAGTCGGGAGCATTATATCCGGTGTAGTTACGGCACTGCTGCTGATTTTGATAGCAGTCCTGATTTTCTCACTGTTCAGCAATAGGGACGGAAACGGTGTCAAGGTTGGGCCATACAAAAGCCTGACTGTTGTTACAGGAAGCATGGTGCCGACGCTTAAGCCGGGAGACCTCATAGTTATAAAAACTGTTTCAGCTGATGAAGTTGCGGTTGATGACATAATCACATTTTCGCTCCCGAGTGATGAGTATACATATGTGACCCATAGGGTAGTCGAAATGAAAGAAGGACCGGCGTTTGTAACCCGCGGTGATGCGAACAATACGAACGATGCTACAGCGGTAACACCTGATAGACTGGTCGGCAAGTATTGTTTTAAGATAAGCGGTTTCGGCAATTTATTTGCCTGGATGACATCTATGACAGGAATCATAATAATAGCCGCAATATTTGTCGCGTATTGCATCATAGAAGCGGTAGTTAAGGAAGTATTGAAGAAAAGAAGCAATGCGAAGAAAAGTAACTAATAATAACACCGTTAAAGTGAGTGCAGTTGATAACCGTGGTTGTCAACGGCACTTTTGCTTTGCGGAAAAGAGAATGTGCATATTACTCCGGAGACAAAATGCAGCGAAAGCGCTATATGATGTTGTTCCAACACATGCCGCAGAAACGCCGCCTAGGGACGCTGCGAGTGTTTCTGAATGTGGCTGTTCGGCACGAAGACCGCTTTACGGCGACAAAAGCTAGCCTATTATTAATGCGACAATTGACTTCCTCGGTAAAAGCGATTCAAGCGGTTTCTGCCTTAAAACATGCCATAAGTAAGCTCATTTTAAGATTATATAGTCAGTTAAATTCAAAACCGTCCAAGCGAAGCTTGAGCGGTTTTGAATTTAACGCCCGGCGTCCGACAGTGGTTTTGTAAAGGTATTTTGTTTAAAGGAAGGTTGTGAGGGGTTTGGGGATGTGAAAAATGTTGGGGAGTGGCGCCC